>JACREE010000024.1 GCA_016218405.1 Gammaproteobacteria bacterium | reverse complement strand
TGAAATTGTTGGCTTGAAACCCACGATAGTGAGCACGGTCACAGGTGTAGAAATGTTCCGTAAGTTATTGGACGAAGGTCGAGCTGGTGACAACGTGGGTATCTTGTTAAGAGGGATTAAACGAGAAGACGTTGAGCGAGGTCAAGTATTGGCAGCGAAAGGTTCGATTACACCGCACACGCATTTTGAAGCGGAAGTGTATGTGTTGTCGAAAGAAGAAGGCGGTCGTCATACACCGTTCTTTAATGGCTATCGTCCCCAGTTTTATTTTAGAACGACAGACGTAACGGGTGAAGCCAATCTGCCTGAAGGGGTAGAAATGGTGATGCCAGGAGACAACATCAAGATGACGATTAAGTTGATATCGCCCATCGCGATGGAAGAAGGCTTACGTTTCGCTATCCGCGAAGGTGGCCGTACTGTCGGTGCAGGCGTAGTGACAAAAGTTATTGAGTAAAAGCGATATAAAGATGTGTAGAGCCGCGCCCCTAGGGGCGCGGAAAATGGTTTAGGATAAGAATTGGATTAGGTTATGACGAAACAAAAAATTCGCATTCGTTTAAAGGCATTTGATCATCGTCTGATAGATCGTTCTACGAAAGAAATTGTAGATACCGCAAAGAGAACGGGTGCTCAGATCAGTGGACCTATCCCGCTACCTACGGATATTGAACGATTCACCATTTTGATATCTCCGCATGCAGATAAAAATGCAAGAGATCAATACGAAATTCGAACGCATAAAAGACTGATTTACATTATCGCGCCAACAGATAAAACCGTGGATGCCTTAATGAAGTTAGATTTAGCGGCGGGCGTAGATGTTCAAATTAGCGTGGATTGAGCTCCTTCATTTTAAGGGTTTGGAGTTCGCCCAGGTATAAGAGTTAATGAGGTTTTGCGATGACAGCAACAACTGTAGGTTTAATTGGGTATAAGCGCGGTATGACACGTGTCTTTACGGAAGAAGGTGTTTCTATCCCTGTTTCAGTGGTAGAAGTCTTTCCTAACCGTGTAACGCAACTTAAAACATTAGAAACAGACGGATACACCGCGATACAAGTGACGACAGGTACAAAGCGCGCGGATCGTCTGACCCAACCCCTGTTGGGTCACTATGCGAAGGCGAGTGTTGAGCCAGGTGTAGGTTTGTGGGAATTTCTCGTCGATGCGGCTAATGCTGAGTTTTCATTAGGTTCAGAAATCAGGGTTGATCGTTTCGAAGCGGGACAAATTGTTGACGTGAGAGGCGTGACAAAAGGTAAAGGTTTTCAAGGTGTGATCAAGCGTCACCATTTTGCGACGCAAGATGCGACGCATGGTAATTCTTTATCGCATCGTGCGCCTGGTTCTATCGGTCAGAGGCAATCGCCAGGTCGTGTGTTTAAAAACAAACGCATGGCAGGACAAATGGGTAATAAGTATAGAACTGTCCAAAATCTAGAAGTAGTGCGCGTTGATGTAGAGCGTAACTTGCTGCTTATTAAAGGTGCTATACCAGGTGCGCCCAATGGCATAGTTATGGTTTTGCCAGCTGTTAAGAAAGACGCGTAACCGGGGGAAATATGGAATTAAAAGTAGCATCATTTGGCCAAGAGGCGAATCTTGGCACAGTTAATGTATCCGCGACAACCTTTGGCCGTGACTTCAATGAGGCATTGGTGCATCAAGTCGTTGTGGCTTATCAAGCAGCGGGGCGTGCAGGTACTCGTGCCCAAAAAACACGAGCCCAAGTGAGTGGTGGCGGTAAAAAACCATGGTCTCAAAAGGGATCTGGTCGTGCACGTGCTGGGTCATCACGAAGCCCGATTTGGCGCAAAGGGGGAGTTGTATTTGCGGCAAGGCCTCAAGATCACTCTCAAAAAGTGAATAGACAAATGTACCGTGGTGCGATGTGTTCTATTTTGTCAGAATTGTTACGACAAGGTCGTTTGACGATAGTAGAAAATATTGAAATTGCTGCCCCAAAGACCAAAGACTTGGTGAGCAGATTGAAAGGTTTGGGCTTAACAGAAGTCTTAATGGTTACAGAAGACGTAACAGAAAATCTGTATCTAGCCGCACGTAATATCCCTCATGTGGATGTACGTGATGTCAGTCATACTGACCCTGTCAGTCTGATTAACTATGCCAATGTATTAATTACAGTGGCTGCGCTTAAAAAAATTGAGGAATTGTTAGCATGAAGAAGAATGATTCGGGTAAGGTGATGCGAGAAGAATTATTTACCATTTTGCGTTCTCCTCATGTATCGGAAAAAGCAACAAGATTGGCTGACAAACACCGTCAGTTTGTTTTTGAGGTGGCTTTACCTTCCAACAAGGAAACAATCAAACAAGCAGTTGAAATGCTCTTTGAAGTAAAAGTGGCCCATGTGCGTGTTGTTAATGTCAAACCAAAACAAAAACGTTTTGGTACGATGATGGGTCAGCGAAAGAAATGGAAAAAAGCATACGTTACTCTGCAAGAAGGGCATGATATTAATTTTGCAGGCAATCAATAAGGGTTTAAATCATGGCAATTATCGCAACCAAACCTACCTCGCCAGGCCGGCGTTTTTTGATAAAGGTAGTTAGTCCGCAGTTACACAAGGGAAAACCTTGCAGTGCTTTGTTGACCGGTAAAAATAAAAAAGGTGGAAGAAATAACCAAGGCAGAATTACCGTAAGACATCAAGGTGGTGGGCATAAACAACTTTACCGACTGATTGATTTTAAGCGAGACAAGCTTAATATTCCTGCAAAAGTAGAGCGTTTGGAGTATGATCCAAACCGCACTGCGCATATCGCATTGCTTTTGTATGTAGACGGTGAGCGAAGATATATTCTTGCGCCTCAGCATCTTAAAGTGAATGATGACATCATCTCAAGTGAAGATGCACCCATCAAACCAGGTAACTGTTTATCAATACGCAATATCCCTATTGGTACCTTTATTTGTGCTGTTGAATTAAAACCAGGTAAGGGTGCACAGTTTGCGCGGAGTGCGGGTAGTTCCGTGCAATTAATCGCCAAAGAAGGCTTGTATGCTACTGTTCGTTTGCGTTCAGGCGAAATGAGAAAAGTGTTGGCTGATTGTAAGGCGATGGTGGGTGAAATTAGCAACCCAGAACATAACCTTCGTTCAATAGGTAAAGCAGGCGCGAAACGTTGGAGAGGTATTCGTCCTACTGTTCGTGGTGTTGCCATGAACCCAGTTGATCATCCGCATGGTGGGGGTGAAGGTAAAACATCCGGTGGGCGTCATCCTGTTACACCTTGGGGTGTGTCGACGAAGGGTTACAAGACTCGACGTAACAAGCGTACATCTAAAATGATTATTACTCGACGTAAGAAGTGAGGATATTAACGTGCCACGTTCAATTAAGAAAGGTCCATTTGTCGACTCACATTTGGAAAAGAAAGTAGACGCTGCGGTTGCTAGTAAGATAAAGAAACCCATCAAGACTTGGTCGCGTCGTTCTATGGTAACGCCTGATATGTTGGGGCTAACGATTGCTGTTCATAATGGCAAAGTGTTTGTACCTGTTTATATCACAGAAAACATGGTAGGCCATAAGTTGGGAGAGTTTTCCGCAACAAGAGTATTCAAGGGCCACACAGCTGCTGATAAAAAGGCGAAAGAGAAGGGGGGGGCAGCTAAATAATGAAAGTTAAAGCGATTTTGAGAGGTACGCGTACCTCTGCTTATAAAGCAAGATTGGTGGCTGACTTGATCAGGGGCATGACGGTTGAAAATGCTTTAAATACACTTTCTTTTTCCTTGAAAAAAGATGCCGCAGTTGTAAAAAAACTGCTTAACTCAGCGATTTCAAATGCTGAAAATAATCATGGTTTAGATGTGGATGAATTAAGAGTAAGTGAAATTTATGTTGATGAGGCTACTCCTTATAAACGCATGCATGCGCGTGCCAAAGGAAGGGGTAACCGCATTCTAAAGAGAACTTGCCATATTACTGTTGTAGTATCTGATGCAGGAGTAACAGCGTAATGGGTCACAAAGTCAATCCGAATTTATTAAGATTAAAAGTTATCAATGATTGGAATGCAATGTGGTATGCCGATCGTGATTACGCAAAACATGTTACTGGAGATATCGCTGCCAGGAAATATATATCAAAAGAATGGGCAGCAGCAGGTATCAGTAAAATCCAAATTAAGCGTCCTGCGAAGAACGCGCAAATCATAGTATTTGCGGCTCGTCCTGCGGTGATTATTGGTAAGAAAGGTGAAGAAGTAGATCGTGTGAGAGCGCAAATCAGTAAGCTATTGGGCGTACCGGTTCACATCACCGTTGAAGAAGTAAAAAAACCTGAATTAGATGCCAAATTGGTGGCTGATGGTGTGGCACAGCAATTGGAAAAGCGTATAATGTTTCGCCGCGCGATGAAACGTGCTGTGTCCAGCGCGATGCGTTTAGGTGCCAAAGGTGTCAAAATTAATGTGGCGGGTCGATTAGGCGGTGCTGAAATTGCTCGGAATGAATGGTATCGAGAAGGACGTGTTCCTTTGCATACCCTGAGAGCTGAAGTGGATTATGGTACGGCGGAAGCACAAACAACTTACGGTGTGATTGGTGTAAAAGTCTGGATCTTCAAAGGTGAAGTCTTAGGCAAAAATAATCAAACTGAAGAAACTACAGCAGCAGAAAGCAATTAATAATAGTTGAGGAAAGCTTATGTTACAGCCAAAGCGAACAAAATATCGTAAGCAGTTTAAGGGCCGTAATCGGGGACTGGCAACAAGAGGTAATCTTGTGAGCTTTGGTGAATATGGTTTAAAAACAATATCTCACGGTCGGATTTCAGCTCGTGAAATTGAAGCAGCACGAAGAGCCCTAACGCGTCATATCAAGCGAGGTGGGAAGGTTTGGATTCGTGTTTTCCCTGATAAACCCATCACACAAAAACCGCTTGAAGTCAGACAAGGTAGCGGTAAAGGTAACGTAGAATATTGGGCTGCAGTGATTCAGCCTGGGAAAGTTTTATTTGAAATAGAAGGCATTCCCCGGGAAATGGCAGTAGAAGCGCTAACATTGGCTGCTGCAAAATTGTCTGTGGGAACAGTTTTTGTTGAAAGAACGGTGATGTAATGACTATTACAGAGTTAAGAGAAAAAAATGTCGATGAATTGAAGCAAGCCTTGCTTGAAGCACGACGGGAACAATTTGATTTGCGCATGAAAAGTGGAACGGGTCAATTGAAAACGAACCATCTCTTTGGGTTGGTAAGACGCAAAATTGCGCGTATTCATACTTTATTGCGAGAAAAAGAGGTGGGTAAAGCATGATTGAGCCAGTGGCTAAACCAGTAGTGCGTACAGAAGTAGGTCGTGTAAAACGTGCGAAGATGCAAAAAACGATTGTGGTTGAAATCGCAAGAAGAGTGCCGCACCCCAAATATGGGAAGCGTATGAAGCTCCTTAGTTCGCGTTTCGCTCATGACGAAACAAATGAGTGCAAAGAAGGTGACATTGTTGAAATCAAAGAATGTCGTCCTATCTCACGACATAAAAGTTGGACACTTGTAAAAATAGTAAAGACTGCGTCAGCTACGTAGTAGAAAAAACATCGTTTTTGGAGAAACAGAATGATACAGATGCAAACAGTACTTGATGTCGCAGATAACACAGGCGCGCGCAAGGTAATGTGTATCAAAGTACTTGGTGGTTCAAAGCGTCGCTATGCGTCGATCGGGGATATTATTAGGGTCTCTATTAAAGATGCGATTCCCCGAGGTAAGGTGAAAAAAGGGGAAGTCTATAAAGCGTTAGTGGTGCGCGTACGTCAGGGCGTACGTCGTCCAGATGGCTCAATTATTCGTTTTGACTCCAATGCAGTTGTATTGCTTGATGCTCAAGATCAGCCAAAAGGAACGCGTATCTTTGGCCCCGTTACCCGCGAATTGAGAAGTGAGAAATTTATGAAAATTATCTCTCTTGCCCCAGAAGTTTTATAAGAGGAGTGTAGGAAGGTGCGAAAAATTCATAAAGATGACGAAGTCATTGTGATAGCAGGAAAAGACAAGGGCAAGACAGGTAAAGTATTGAAAATTTTGCCTGAAAAAGATCGTGCTGTTGTTGAAGGTGTTCAGCTTGTTAAGAAACATATCCGCCCTAATCCCAACCTGGGTATAGAAGGTGGGGTGGTTGAGAAAGAGGCGACGATTCATATTTCTAATATTGCTATTTTAAATCCTACTACTCGTAAAGCGGATCGTGTTGCCATAAAAGAAGTGAAAACAGAAAATGGTAAGACAAAAAGAGTAAGGGTGTTTAAGTCGAATCAGCAAGAAGTTGGTACGTCAGAAGCGAAATAGTGATTTTTGAGATTCATTTATTGTAAAACCAGGTGATTTAAATGGCTAGATTACAGGAAATATACAAAGATACCGTAGTTAAACAGCTTGTTAAGCAGTTTGGCTATAAAAGTGTGATGGAAGTTCCGCGACTCACTAAGATTACTCTGAATATGGGGGTAGGTGAAGCAGCGGCAGATAAGAAAATATTAACAAATGCACTTGCGGATCTGGCTGCGATTTCAGGTCAAAAACCATTGACCACTAACGCAAGAAAGTCCATCGCTGGTTTCAAGATTCGTGAAGGTTGGCCTATTGGATGCAAAGTAACGTTGCGACGTGAACGTATGTATGAATTTTTGGATAGGTTGATCAGCATTTACCTTCCGCGTGTGAGAGATTTTCGTGGGGTGAGCGCCAAGTCATTTGACGGACGTGGTAATTTTAGTATGGGTATTCGTGAGCAAATTGTGTGTCCCGAGGTTGACTATGATAAAATAGACGCAATTCGCGGTTTTGATATAACGCTCACTACGACTGCAAAGACAGATGCGGAAGCACGTGCATTACTGGCGGCTTTCAAGTTTCCTTTTAAAGAACAGTAATCTGAGGCAATTCTGATATGGCAAAAAAATCGGTTGTTTATCGAAATATTAAGCGAGAGGCGGCTGTAGCTAAGTACAGTGACGCGAGAAAAAAGCTGAAAGAGGTGATTTGTGATATCACCGCGACAGAAGATGAGCGTTGGGATGCGCAAAAAAAATTGCAAGCTTTGCCCCGTAATGCATCGCCTATTCGTATTCGTCGTCGTTGCAGCTTGACCGGCAGGCCACGTGGCGTATATAGAAAATTTAATTTATCCAGAACTAAATTGAGAGAGTACGCAGTGCGTGGCGAGCTTCCTGGTTTAGTAAAAGCAAGTTGGTAACGAGGAGTTAAGCTGATGAGTATGCAGGATCCAATTGCGGATATGTTATGCCGCATCAGGAATGGCCAGAGCACAGAAAAAGTCATGGTAGAAATGCCTCTTTCGAAGATGAAGCTCGCTATTGCTAAGGTGTTGAAAGAAGAAGGGTATATTCTTGATTATAAAGAACATGAAAAAGAGGGGCATCCTTCTTTGCATATCTTCTTAAAATATTTTCGTGGAAAGCCCGTTATAGAAAAGATTGAACGCGTGAGCAAAGTTAGCTTGAGACGTTACTCTGCTAAACGAAATCTGCCTAAAGTATTAGGTGGCTTAGGTGTTGCTATCATTTCTACATCAAGGGGTGTGATGACTGACCGAGCTGCGAGAGTGGCGGGTGTGGGTGGTGAAATACTCTGCTACGTGTCATAAGGGGGAATAAATGTCTCGTGTTGCTAACATGCCAGTGCACTTACCTAGTGGTGTAACTGCAACTATTTCTGCTGGAAATATTGTGGTTAAGGGTCCAAAGGGAACATTGCAAAAAAAAGTTAATAATGCTGTCGATATTGCGTCAAAAGATAATACACTCACTTTTTCTATGCGAATTCAGAGCAAGAGAGGGGTGGATGCTTTGGCCGGTACGATGCGTGCCGTAGTAAGCAAGATGGTTATTGGTGTAACAGAGGGCTTCTCTAAGAAGCTTGAGTTGGTGGGGGTAGGTTATCGTGCGCAAACGCAAGGTAACAAATTAAATTTAACCTTGGGTTTTTCTCATCCGGTTGTATTTGATATCCCAGCGGGCATCAGTATTGAGACCCCAAGTCAAACAGAAGTAATTGTAAATGGTATGGACTGCGAGTTGTTGGGTCAGGTTGCAGCCAAGATTCGTGCGTATCGTCCGCCTGAGCCTTATAAAGGTAAAGGTGTGAAGTATTCAAATGAACGCATAGTGATGAAAGAAACCAAGAAGAAGTAGATAGGTGCTAAAGATGGAAAAGAAAGTAGATAGATTACGACGTGCTAAACGTGGACGAATGAGAATGCAAACCTTGGGTGTGCCCCGTTTGTGTGTTCACCGTACACCACGACATATTTATGTTCAATTAATTGTGCCTGAAGCCGGTGAAAATGCCTCGGCTGGAAAGCATCACAAGGTATTGGCTTGTGCTTCTACGCTTGATAAGGAGCTGAAAGGTTCTTTGAGTGTCGCAGGAAATGTCTCTGCTGCACAGAAGGTAGGGGAATTGATCGCTAAACGTGTTAAGGCAGTGGGTATCACTAAAGTTGCATTTGACCGTTCAGGTTTTAAATACCATGGCCGAGTTAAAGCGCTTGCGGATGCAGCGCGTGCCAGTGGATTGGATTTCTAAGATAAAATTTTAAGGTACTGATAATGGCGAGCGTTGATCGAAATACACAGTCTGATGGATTGAGTGAAAAACTGGTTCATGTGAATCGTACTTGTGCAACAGTGAAGGGTGGGAGAGTATTCAGTTTTTCTGCTGTAGTAGCGGTAGGTGATGGCCGAGGAAAAATTGGAATTGGGAAAGGCAAATCTAAAGAAGTCCCCCTGGCCATTCAAAAAGCGATGGAAGATGCGCGTCGAAGTATGATTCGTGTTGAATTAAATGGTTCAACCTTGTTGCATGAGGTGATAGGTATACATGGTGCAACGAAAGTGTTCATGAAGCCTGCTGCGGAAGGTACCGGTATTATTGCAGGTGGTGCAATGCGCGCTGTTTTTGAGGTGCTAGGTGTTAAAAATGTTTTAGCTAAAACCATGGGTTCAGCCAATCCTATTAATGTGTTGCATGCTACATTGAAAGCCCTGCAAGGCATGTCTTCACCTGAATATATTGCTGAAAAACGGGGTAAATCGTTGGGGGAAATTTTTGATTACCAACGTCAAGATCATTCAAAAGACAAAAATTAAATTAAGCAGTGGGTGCCGAAATGAAAAAGAAGTTAAAGCTAACACAAATTCGTAGTGAGGCAGGTCGTTTGCCGAAACATAAAGCAACCTTGCGTGGTTTAGGGCTTCGTCATCTTAACCATAGTGTTGAGCTTGAAGAAACCCCTTCCGTCAGAGGAATGGTTCAGCAAGTGTCTTATCTAGTTAGAATTGAAGAGGTAAAATAAACATGTTCCTCAATACATTAAAGCCTGCATCAGGTGCGAAGCATTTAAGTAAACGGTTAGGCCGCGGGATAGGCAGCGGTAAGGGAAAAACTTCAGGTAAGGGCCATAAGGGTCAACGTGCACGTGCAGGGGGCTACCATAAGGTGGGGTTTGAAGGTGGACAGATGCCTTTGCAACGTCGCTTACCAAAGTTTGGTTTTATTTCACGACGTGCTTTAGCTACCACCGAATTACGTTTAGGTGTTTTAGACTTCTTTGAAGAAAAAACATTAATCAATCTTGCTTTACTAAAAGAAGTTGGTTTGGTCGGCGCAAATATTAAAACAGTCAAAATTATTTCTAACGGGGAAGTGTCTAAGCCACTTTACCTTCAGGGTTTAAAAGTTTCTGCTGGAGCTCGCCAACAAATAGAAGCGTTGGGTGGAAAGGTAGAAGAATAGATGGCCAAAACAAACCAGGGATTATCTCTTACTAAAACAGGGTTGCTTGAACTTAAACAGCGTGTACTTTTTGTGTTTTTGGCGATAGTGGTGTATCGCATAGGATGTCATATTCCTGTTCCTGGTTTGGATCCGCAGAGAGTGGCGGATTTATTTAGTCAGCATAAAAATGGCATCATCAATTTGTTTAATATGTTTTCTGGGGGTGCGCTCTCTCGTTTGACAGTCTTTGCCTTGGGTATTATGCCCTACATTTCAGCATCGATTATTATTCAGCTATTAACAGTGGTTTATCCGCCCTTAGAACAGTTAAAGAAAGAGGGTGAGGCAGGAAGAAGGAAGATTAATCAGTACACGCGTCAGGGTACGCTTTTGCTTGCAACGATCCAAGCTTTAGGGATGTCTAAGTGGTTGGCGAGCCAAGGGATTGCATTGAATCCTGGGTTTGCTTTTTACTTTATTTCAACCCTGACCTTGGCAACAGGCACCTTGTTTTTAATGTGGTTGGGTGAGCAAATGACAGAGCGAGGTATCGGAAATGGTATCTCACTGATCATCTTTGCTGGGATAGTTTCACGTATGCCCGCGGCGATTGCTGCATTGATGGAGCAAGTTCGTCAAGGCCAGATTCAATACTTGGCTTTGCTGGTGGTTTTGTTGGTGGTGTGTGGTGTCACGGCCTTCGTGGTATTTATGGAACGAGGTCAACGTCAAATCACCATTAATTATGCACAGCGGCAGCAAGGTAGAAAAATGTATGCGGCTCAAACGAGTCACTTGCCGCTAAAAATTAATATGGCTGGTGTGATTCCACCCATTTTTGCTTCAAGTATTATTTTGTTGCCTGCCACCTTGGGGCAATGGTTTGGGAATGTAAAGGGCTTGGAGTGGTTGGGTGACGTGGGATTGGTTTTATCGCCTGGTCAGCCGCTTTATATGCTGTTGTATGCGACGGCGATTGTTTTCTTTTGCTTCTTTTACACGGCATTGGTTTTTAACCCTAAGGAAACGGCTGACAATTTAAAGAAATCGGGTGCTTTTATTCCTGGGATTCGTCCAGGGGATCAAAGCGCAAAGTACATAGATGGTGTCATGAGCCGTCTTACTTTAGTGGGTGCGGTTTATATCACCCTTGTTTCTTTATTGCCCGAGTTTATGCAAGTGATTTGGCATGTGCCTTTTTACTTCGGGGGAACTTCGTTGCTGATTATTGTGGTTGTTGTGATGGATTTTATGTCTCAAATTCAGGCTCATTTGATGTCGCATCAATATGAATCTTTGCTTAAAAAAGCCAATTTAAAAGGTGTCAGTTTAAGGTAAGAGGGTGTCTATGAAGGTAAGAGCGTCTGTAAAAAAAATATGCCGAAATTGTAAAATTGTTCGTCGGCAGGGTACGGTAAGGGTGATTTGTAGCGATGCCCGTCATAAGCAGCGTCAAGGCTGATTTTTGTATTGATTTTTTGCTATAAAAAAACTATTCTATTCCGTTTTTCTGATTTATTTAATAAAAATAGGAGATAAGCACTGATGGCCCGTATTTCTGGCGTCAACCTTCCTGTCAATAAACATATTAGCATTGCTTTAACATCGATTTACGGCATTGGAAGGTCACGTGCCCTGAAAGTATGTGGAGTGGCTAAGATTAATGCGCAAACTAAGGTCAAGGATTTAACTGAGGCTATGGTTGAATCATTAAGGCAGTCTATTGCTCAATATACTGTCGAAGGTGATTTGCGTAGAGAAGTTGCAATGAGTATTAAAAGACTTGTCGATCTGGGTTGTTATCGTGGTCAGCGTCATCGTCGTGGGTTACCTGTTAGGGGGCAAAGGACGAGAACAAATGCCAGAACACGAAAAGGCAAGCGTAAGATGGTAAGTCCGACTGCAGCTAAACCAGCCGCTGCAAAAGCAGCGTAATATTTTGAGGTTATAGGAATTTTATGACAGCAGCTCAAGAAAATATAAGTGAGAAGCGAGTGCCTGCGGCGGCGGGTGCTGAAGTAACAACAGATAAGGCTTCTAAAAAACGTGGTCGCAAAAAGGCAAAGCGACATGTTGTGGATGGCGCCGTTCATATTTTTGCGTCTTTTAACAACACGATTGTTACTATCACAGATATGCAAGGTAATACCTTAGCATGGTCAACCGCGGGTAAGTCAGGGTTTCGCGGTTCTCGTAAGAGTACGCCTTTTGCTGCACAAGTGGCTGTGGATAGTGTTGCTACCTTTGTGAGAGATGAATTCGGCATGAAGAATGTTGAAGTTTATTTATGTGGCCCTGGTCCTGGTCGAGAATCTACCTTGCGAGCATTAGTAGCTGCAGGTTTGAAGATTCATTTGATAACAGATGTGACCCCCATTCCACACAATGGAACACGTCCTCCCAAAAAACGAAGGGTGTAGAGAGGTTTTATGGCTAGAATGATTGGTGCTGTATGTAAGAAAATGCGTCGGGAAGGAACTGACCTTGGTTTAAAGAGTGGGATTCGTGCTATCGACTCTAAATGTAAATTGACTACCCCTCCAGGTGTGCATGGTCAGAAAAAGGGCCGTTTATCTGAGTATGGTGTTCAATTACGACAAAAACAAATGTTACGTCGTATTTACGGTATCTTAGAAAAACAATTCCGAAATTATTATGAATTGGCTTCAAGAAGCAAGGCGGCTACGGGTGAAGTTTTACTGCAATTATTAGAACGTCGTTTAGATAACGTGGTGTACAGAATGGGTTTTGCCTGTACACGTGCGGAAGCAAGACAACTGGTATCGCATCGCTGTGTGATGGTGAATGGTAAAACGGTTAATATTCCATCTTATCGGGTTTCACCAGGTGATGTGATTGAAATTCGTGAAAAGGCGAAAGCACAAGCCCGAATACAGTCTGCGTTGGCATTGGCACAAAATCGTGCCCAGTCTCCGTGGATTGAAGTGGAGAGTGTCCAGTTGAAAGGGATTTTTAAAATGATTCCTGAGCGCAGTGAATTGCCTGCTGAGTACAGTGAACAATTGGTTGTTGAATTCTATTCAAAATAATTTTATCTGTGTTTGAGCAGCTTACCGGAGAGTCCACATGAGTAGTGCTGTAGCTGTAAGTAGTTTTTTAACACCACGATCTGTTACTGTTACTCAGATTGCTAAGAACCGCGCTAAAGTGGTATTAGAGCCTTTAGAACAAGGGTTTGGCCATACGCTCGGAAATGCATTAAGACGAATTTTATTGTCTTCCATGCCAGGTTGTGCGGTGGTTGAAGTTGAAATAGAAGGGGTGTTGCATGAATACAGCACCATTGAAGGGGTTCAGGAAGATGTGATTGAAGTCTTATTGAATCTTAAGGGTTTAGCGATCGTTCTGCATAGCCGTGAGCAAGCTACTTTAACGCTTTCCAAAAAGGGCCCTGGCCCTGTGTTGGCAGGAGATATTAGCTTAGATCATGACGTTGAAATCATGAATCCCGAGCATAAAATTGCGACCTTAACGCAGAAAGGTGAATTGAATATTACCTTGAAGGTTATTCGTGGAAGAGGTTTCCAGCCTTCACAGATACAGCCAACTGAAGAAGGTGTCTCGCGCAAGGTGGGTGTTTTGAGATTGGATGCCTCATTCAGTCCTGTTCAGCGTGTTTCTTATCTGGTAGAAAGTGCGCGTGTTGAACAGCGTACAAACTTGGATAAATTGATCATTGATTTAGAAACAAATGGGACGATTGATCCTGAAGAAGCGATCAGGCGTGCTGCGACCATTTTGCAACAACAGTTAACTGTTTTTGTTGATTTGAAAAATGAAGAAACATCTAAGCCCGTAGGGTTATCTGCGGCAATGGATCCCATTTTGCTGCGGCCTGTGGATGATTTAGAATTAACAGTGCGTTCTGCAAATTGTTTGAAAGCAGAAAATATTTATTTCATTGGTGATTTGATTCAAAAGACAGAGGCGGATTTATTGAAAACGCCTAATCTTGGGAAGAAATCGCTTACCTAAATTAAAGATGTATTATCGGCTCGCTCGCTTTCTTTGGGTATGAATATTGAAGGCTGGCCTCCTGCTGGGTTGCATGAAACAAAATCAGTGGATATGCCTTTAATAGAGAAAGATAACGATCACGAATAGTATTATTTCAGAAAAGGTTTAGGTTATGAGACATCTTAATGCAGGAAGACGTTTTGGTAAGACGAGCAGTCACCGCCAAGCGATGTTTAGGAATATGACGGCTTCATTGATTCGTCACGAAGTCATCAAGACGACCTTGGCCAAAGCGAAAGAGTTGCGTCGTTTTGCTGAGCCGTTAATTACACGTAGTAAAGTTGATTCGGTTGCGAACCGCCGTTTGGCGTTTGCAAGAATTCGGGATAAGTTGAGTGTGTCTAAGCTCTTTTCTGAATTGGGTCCTCGTTATAAAGAAAGACCAGGTGGTTATTTGCGTATTCTGAAGTGTGGTTATCGTGCGGGTGATAAAGCCCCTGTTGCGATCGTGGAATTAGTTGATAGACCAGCAAATGAAACAGAAGAAGTGGTGCAAGAAGTACAATAGTGATTTGTTTTAATCAATAGACCTCTTTCCAAACCAAGTATTTTGCTTTACTACAAGGCATGTTGCTTGTGAAAGCTGCGTCTATATGTATAAATGAGCACCGGAACAAGCAACATAACGCCGTAGTAAAGCAAAAGACGAGGGTTTGGAAAGAGGTCTAATAAAAAAGGCGGGGAAATTCCCCGCCTTTTTTATTGCGAAGCAATCTACATCAATCTGGATTGCTTCGCTCCGCTCGCAATGACGCCCCAGAGGGTAGGAGAAGCATGGGGAGCTGAGCGCTTATACATTGGGAACGTGGGCTGGGGTGGGTACGGCGCTTTGCGCTAAAAATTGAATGGATTCGAGTGTTGTTTTAACTGCAGACACTTTGTTGGCTGTGTCGGTGGGGTGGCTTGGGTTAACAAAGAAAGATGCGCTGGATGTGATTTTTTGTCTGATCGCCAAAACAATCAAGGAAATAAGCACGACGCCTGCAATTAAAATGGCAATATTCAGCAAAGCAATGCGTAGGCCACGATGTTGATTAACTTGGTGCCAAAGCGCAGGGTCTTTAAGTTTTTTAAGAACAGCAGCGCTCTGTTGGCATAAGGTGGTGATGCGGTTAGTAGGATCGGGTGTTGGTGGAATGTGGTGATTCCAATCAGTAGTAAGTTTATCAATATCTGTCACGATGTCAGCGATATCTTTAGCAACGCCTGAGTAGGTTCCAAATAATTTATTAACTTTACGATGGGTTAAATCTGCTATTTTGCTTTTTAAATTCGTCAGGTGCGGCGTTAATCGATCTATGCCTGTATCAATCTGAACTTTGGCTTCATTAAGTGCTTGGAGTCGGGTTTGTCGATCCCTTTCTTCTGCGTATCGTTGTTCTTCTTCTTTTTGTCGCGCTATGGCTTCTGAGCGTCGTTGTTCTTCTTCTTTCCGTTTTGTTATTTCTGCTTCGCGTTGCTGTTTTTCTTGGGTAACACGTTCCTGCCATGCTTTTGACCGCGCAAGGGCATCTTTTTCGTATTGGGGTTTAGCAAAACCTTCATCTTGGAGCAAAGAAAGAAATTCGGTGTGCCCCTCGTTGCGAGCAATATCTTGGGGGGTGTGACCCCCATTATTAGCTTGCATGAAAGGTGAAAGAACAAGCTCGTCTCCGCGGGTATGTTCTTTATAATGGGTAAGGAAACGATCTAAGGTTTGAAGAGAAGAAATGTCATTTGTTGCTGCGAGTTGATGAAAAAGTGTATTTCCCTCCTCGTCTGCTTGTATGAGCTGGGCTAGCACCTCTTTTTTTAAAGAGAGCTCAAAGGATGAAAGCTTCGTTGTTCTTTCTTCTTCAGTCACAGAACTGAGGTTGATTAAAATTTCGTGGAATGCTGTTCTGTCTTGATGGTTTTTGATATTAACAAAGCGCTGAATTTCACGTGGAGAGAGAACACTAAATAATTCAGAAAAGATGTTTTGGAAGAATTGGTGTTTCAGTATTTGCATCAGGATGAAGTGCAGAATCGTTCCTCCCGATTGATCTCGACAGCCACACAAATAATCTGCAACATCTCCGCAGACGGTTTTTATTTGTTTCAGAAAAATACCCGCGCGGGGTTCATTGCGAACACATAAAAGATGTAAGGGAGAGTGGCCCTGAGCATTACATGTGCTTGGATTTACCCCCAGTTCGAGTAAATCCACCGCGATCTGTTCTGATAGCTGTGTAGACGCAGCGATATAATGTAGGGCATTGTCCCCTTGTGAATCAGTCATATTCATTAACTTGTCTTGACTGATTCCTTGTTGTTTTCCTGCCTCAATTAAGTTGCATAATATCGTTCTATCGTTATCATCCCAGGCTTTAGCTTTGTTGTGCCACGCCCCTTGCGATAAAATATAAAGATGAAGCGGTGTTCTTCCTTGGTTGTCTTGTGCAGTTACTTTTGCCCCTGCTTCTAAGAGCAGTTGGATTCTTTTTTGTGATAAAGCGTCTCCACATGCCACTGCACAATGTAGTGGGGTGGCATTGTCATTATTGCGCTGAGCATTCACGGATGCGCCTAGTGCTAGCAATAGCGCCACGACTTCTGGTGATGAAGGTTTTAGGGCCATTGTTTTTGAGCAAGCAACATGTAAGGGCGACATCTCTACTTTATCGAAGTCCTTATTTACTGATACCCGAAATGTGTTGACGAGTAATGCTATACTTTTTAAATCATCTAGAGAGATAGCCCCGCCCAATAAAGAGATGTTTGAAAAATGCGGACGGATTGCTTGGACGCCTCTGCTTTCATCGTCTGCCGCTAAGTCTTTTTGCTCCCCCGACCATCGTCGTTGAACTTCTTCCAGTACGGCTGTTAGGGCAGCAATATCGCCTAATTCTAAGGCGGTAAATGAAAGTCCTGTTTTTAAAG
>JACREE010000020.1 GCA_016218405.1 Gammaproteobacteria bacterium | reverse complement strand
TTGAAAAAGTATAATTATGATATCGATGAATCGTTTTTGGTTGTCTCTTCTCCTGAATTAAAACACCCACCGCTTCATGAAGCGGTGTTAAGAGAAGAGCTTGAAAGAGTCAACGCATTATTAAAGGAACAGCCCGTTAACAGTCGTAATTCATTTTTACAAACCCCCTTGATGTTAGCCGCACACAAAGGAAATGAACGTATTCTTTATTTATTATTAGAAAAGGGTGCAAATTTATATTTAACCGATGAGGTGGGTCGTGATGTTTTGCATTATGCTATTTCAGGAAAGCACACGAGTGTCATATTTCAATTGTTGGCTTTATTAAAATGTAAAAATAGAGCCGATAGAGCCGGTGTGACCCCTTTAATTTCTGCTGCATACCATGATATGGCGGATGTTATTCATGTGATTTGTGGAGAAGGTGATTATTCTCGATCTTTTAATAAACGTGGATTAAATGCTTTGCATGCGGCTGCGATGGCGGGAAAGGTAAAAGCGATTGAAGCCTTGGTTGAGCATGGTTTTGATGTGAATCAAACAGAACAACCAGAAACCGAAAAACGTTTAATGCTTAGCTATAAACGTACGGCCTTACATTTTGCGGCGCTGCACGGACATATTTTGGCGGTGCTTACCTTAATTCGATTGGGAGCCGATGTCGAGCAAAAAGATCAACGTGGGTTTTCATTTTTTGAATATGCGGTATTAAGTAAAGATCCTGAAATGCTTAATGTGGCGAGAGAATTGCCTGGATATCAGAGTAATGAGCATGACCTACGTTTAGTGTGTGCGGCGGTCACGGTCAATAATATCTTGGCTTTAGAAGAAATGATCGTAACTCGAAATATTAATATCGATGCGACAGATAAAAATGGATGGACGGCATTACATTATGCGGCTTTTTGTAACTCGATAGGTTCAGTCAAAATTTTATTAGGTCAACGTATTGATCAATCTATTCAAGACGAGAGGGGTTGTACCGCTTTGCATTATGCTGCTATGCAGGGCCATGTTGGTATTATTAAACAACTTGAATCTTTGGGAGAGTGTCTCAATGAAGCAGGGATGACGCCTTTGCATCTTGCCTGCAAAGAAGGACACTTAGGTGCAGTTATTGCACTGAGAGCATGTTCAGATTTGCGTATCAAAAACAGAACGGGATTGACAGCAGGACAAGAAGCACTTGCCAACAATCATGCTGAAATAGTAGAAGAAATGCGTTCATGGGGTGATGAAAGTTTATCGAATGAACAGTGTCAGTCTTTACCTAGCTACGTAAAATATCGTATTTCAAATGTGGTTAAGCAGCTGTTTTTTTCAGAAAAGAAGGCGCATTCGCAAAGACAAATGGAAACGGAAACAGTGTCCTTGGTGCGGGTGATATAATGCGTGATGAATTAATAAAACAGATGATGATCTATGAGGGCAGCATTGAAAAATGGAGTATGCCTCAACTTTTATCTTGTCATCATTGGGATGAATATGTGGCTCGCTTTATTACCTATCTTAGTGAGTATTATTCACAAGAAGTAGAAGGATTTTTAACACTCATAGAAAGTTTGAAAGCTACCCATCAATTATCATCGAGAATAAAACTGTTATTATTGAAAAATCATTTTGATGATAAAAAATTATCTGACGCCAATATTTGTATAAAATTCAACTTGATTGGCTTGCTTATTAAAGTAAAAGATAAATTAGGTGAAAGTATTTTAAGTCAGTTACTCTCTTTAAAAGCAAAAAGTGCCTCTGTAGATAGAATAAAATGCTACGCTAAAATTTGTTTGCTGTTATTATTTTTGCCAGAAGAAGGGGTTTCCAAGGTTATTGAAAAACAGATTCCTCTCGATTTAGATAATTTAATATCCGATTTAAGTGTAGAAAATAAAAAACTCACCGATGCTCAGTTCTTGAAAACCTCTTCTGAAAAAATATTTTTAAAAAACACCGATGAAAATGATGAACTCATCAGAGAACTCAATTCGATAAAGGGAGTATGTGGCGATTGGAATAGTGTGTTATTTTCGCCTTCGATGATTGAATTCGTTTGCCGTAACAATAGAATAGCCACTTTATCTCTTATCGCACTTCATCTTAAGCGGCACAGAGGTGTTTTTCCTTATGATGAACAATTTATGGCTGTCATTCTTTTATTAAAGACGCCTGAAAAATTAAAAGGTCGTCTAGAGCAGATCAAGACAGGGGAAGGTAAATCTATCGTCGTCGCCATGTTAGCGGCTTATTTAGCATTGAAAGGACGTCGTGTCGATATTATTACGAGCGCAGATTATTTAGCAAAGCGGGATTGTGACGAGGATAAAGCATTTTTTACTTCTCTGGGTATTTCCTCCGGTCATATCTGTGTGCCTTCGTCTGATGAAAAACGGTTTGAATCGCAAATTATTTTTGGCACCAACACGGATTTTCGCTTTGCTTATTTACGTGCTCGCTTATCTGGCAAGCCATATAAACGCGGTTTCGACGCGGTCATCGTCGATGAAGTAGATGGTTTAATGTTAGATGAATCCAGGAATTCAGCCAGAATTGCAATGAGATTAAATGAGAATCACAACTGGCTATATGAGCCCATTCTGGAATTTGTTAGAACGCACTGTTGTGAAGATAAAAAAATAGATTTTATTGAATTTCACACCCGGTTAGTTCATCAACTCAAACACTATTTAACTAAATACAATAAAAAAATAGTTTCAGATAAAAAATTATTTAAATTAGTCAGTCATGCCCATGATGCTTTATGGAAAATGAAAAAAGGTGTTCACTACGATGTTGAATTGATCGCTCATCCTATGGGAGATGAACAGCCCCAAGTTGTGATTTATAGCCACGATTCAACGGGACGTAAGCATACCCAATCACGTTGGGGAGAGGGTTTGCATCAATTTTTAGAAGTCTTAAATAATATTGAACCCAAGGAAGAAGATGCAACACCCGCCTCATTTTCTTTGGTGAATTTTTTCATGAAATATCAATGTATCTATGGCGTAACGGGCACATTAGGGAGTCAAAAAGAACAAGAAGAACTAAACATAAGTCACAGAGTCGATGCATTGGACATACCTAAGCATCTTCCATCAGTTCGTGAAATGTATAAACCTGATATTGCCCATGATGATGCGACACACTCTGTGCTCATCAAAGCGTCCATTGTTAAGTTGCTTGCATTGAATCGCCCCATTCTTGTTATTTTCAAATCAATTAAAGAAGTAGAAGATTTTTGCCAATATTTACAAAAATTTTCTATGCCTTATCAGAAATTAACGGGTAAAGAAGGTGAAAATGAAGGGGCGATCATCACCCAAGCGGGTCGTGAAAAACGGGTGACGATCACGACCAATATTGCGGGTCGTGGCACCGATATTAAACTCACCCCAGGCAGTGTGAAAAATGGAGGCTTGCATGTGATATTTACGTATTTTCCAAGTCACAGAGTACAAGAGCAAGGGTTTGGGAGATCTAACCGACAAGGCCAACCCGGCAGTGGGGAATTTATTTTAAATGCAAAAAATGAATTAGGGAAAGAATACAATAAAAACAGATCTGATGCGGATACCCTCGCCTTGCTGGAATTATTACGTCATAAACAAGCCGAAGAAGAATCTATAGCACGCGTACATGGAGAGAAAATTGAAGCGATTAAATTTAGGCTCTTAGAAGGATTTTTTTCAAGATTAGAAACCCTCTATCATGTTTTTGAAGAAGAACATTTTCTGAAATTTCTTCATCATATCGCAAAAATATTTATTAACGATGAGGGCGGGGGTGATTTGATACACAAAATCGATCAGTCTTTGGAGGCACATCGCTTATGGCTAAAAGAAAGCGGAAAGTTCTCAAAAAAACCTCCTTCTTTAGATAAATTTGTATTGAAATTGAGTTTTGAAAATTTGCATCCATTCAACGATTTTAAAATGAATACAAAAAGTCCCGATAAATTGATACAAGAATTTAAGAAGCATTGTATTCATTATTTTAAAATCAGGTGGGCCGAATTTTATGGTGATTTAGATGAATTTAGTGGATGTTCAAATTTATCTTTTATGGAAGATTCCTTGAATCAACGACACCCTTTCGTGATAAAAATTTTGGATAGATTTCAAGGCCCGGAAAATATTTTTTATTGGTTAATACACGGTTTAACCGCTAACAAGCGCGCGATGTTAACCAATTTTCTTCAACCGCTGCCTTTTATGTCGCATGCAAAATTAGATTGCCATCAATTATTATTCTCATCAAGAAAGCGACAACCCATGAAACCCCTCGATCCCTTTTTTGATAAACCGCCAGAAACACTCGATCCGATGAGCGATGAAGCCTATTTCACTCGTCACCCCATTGCAAAATCAGGTGAAGCCGGATCCTGCCCAGCGAATAGGCAGCTTGTTCGAGGCATCTTTCCCTCTCTGGCTGTCATTGTTTCTCCTACCCCTCTGGGCTAGAGGGGTCTGAGTTGTTACGCTTTATTTAAATTAGATTGAATATTTTTCAATGAGCGTATGCCTACACGTGCTTTTTCAGCCAGTTTTGGCCATTTTAGAATGGCTTGCCTTACCTCATCGATAATTTTTTTTGCATTTTTTTCTTTAATATTAACTGCTGAAGCCAGTTGTAATAAATATTTTATCCCCGGATTTTTTCCTTCGCCCATCACAGTAGTGCAGTGTTCTCCTGCGGGTCCTGAGGAATAAGTAAGGTCATAGGTAGGTGATACTTTCCATATGCCATCACTGTCCATTAAAAAAGAAAAATTTTTAGTATGATCGTCTCGATTGTGAGCTAATACATTAAATGTTGCATGGCGAAATTGTTTTTCACACTCTTGAATATTTTTAGTTAAGAAAAGCGTTACCTCTAGTAGAGTTTTGTAATCAAATGCAGGGATACGGTGATCCGTGTGTAACAAACCACTCAATGTGTGCATGTGCACAAAGCCAGAGTCAATGTGATCAAATCTTTTAACACCAAAGTATCCTTCACATTTTTTTGATTTAAATAAACGTGCTTCCGGCACTTCTAATTTTGCCTCGAGCGCCATTAAATGATAGGCATATTCAATTGCGCCAATATCCTTAGGATCGAGTGATGAGCGAAATTTGATGATCCAATCATCATGTGGATTTTTAAAATTATTTTTCGTAATTTGGAGGTCATTTTTTTGTGGAATTAAATTGATTAATAATTTTGGACGCGCACCTGCCGATGAACCATTCATTGCAAGTAATTCATCAATAAATTCATCATCGCTTTCTTCGAAACAAAGACATTCATCTGCTATAGTGTCTAAATTTTCTAAATTTATCGTTTTGATGTTGTCTTCTAAAGCGGGCTCATAATACAAAGCGCCCATGCCGTTTTTTCCAACATGCATCAAACGATCTAATGCTGAAAGTTTGTTTGGGTTAATCCCGGTTTTTATCAGTTTTCTATCGAGCAATAATCTACCCCACCCATCAGGCAAACTATCATTAAAAACACCAAACAGACCATCAAAAATATAATCGTTGCACGCAATAATGCCGGGTTTTAATGGTAATTTTATCGGTGATAACTCAAGACCTAATTCAATAAAACTGGGTGCATATTCAAAATAAATTTTTCTATCTTTTAATGCTAGACGCCCCATTAACAAAGGTGAATTACCTCGATAATAGCTGACATTAATCAAGTTGATGGGCTGAAATGTCATTTTCTACCTCGCTTTCGTACTTTTTGTTTTAATAGTTCATCCAACGAAGAATAAGATTCGGGAGGGGTTGGTTTAAACACCCCAGAAAAATCATCTAGGCTTTTCAATATTGTGGCAATTTTTAATAAGGACTCGAGAGAAATTTTTCCTGTATATTCAAATTTTTTAAGCGTTCCCAGGCTTACACCCGATCGTTCAGATAAACTTTCTTGAGTCATATTAAAAGAGAGGCGTTTGTTTTTGGCGGCCTTAGCCATCTCTTTGGCAACAGACAAAGGGGTGTCAAATTGTGGATACATATATAGCCGTTATGTTGTAAATAACTTTATAGTGGCTATTATATTATATATTATTTAAATTATCCAGGGGCTGACCTCCAACGGTTGCCTTGACGCTGCATCACCCAAGTTTTAAGCTGAACGACTAAGCCTTCCGTAGAATAATAGGTACTCCACGATGGATTTTGATCTATTTAATAACCCCCACGTGTTGTTGTGGGTGTTTGTTGCTGCAAGTTTTGCCACCAGCTTGCTGGTCTTGGGCTTGTTATTCAAATTGTTGGCTTATCTGCAAAAACGGCGTGATTCACATTTGTTGCTCGTTATTTTAACGGGCTTAAAACGTCCACTTTATTTTTTTATTCCTGTGTTGATGGTGACCCTCTTTACCCCTATTTTGCATCTAAAAGGGCCGCTCTCGTTAATTGCAAATGGTACACAAGCGCTCACGATTCTTTTTTTTACTTGGTTGTTGATTAAATTCGCCACTGTATTTGAAGCCGTTTTTGAGCATCGTTGCAGTCAAGGTGTGCCTAGCTCTCGAAATCGCACCATGCGTACACAAATTCGTTTTGTAGGCCGATTGTTGATTATCTTGATTTTGATCATCATGGTGGCTGTCTTTCTCATGACTTTTGATAATGCCAGGCGCTGGGGTGTGGGCTTACTCACGTCGGCAGGGATCGCCTCGGTGATCATCGGTTTTGCTGCTCAAAAAACCTTGGGGGGCGTGTTAGCAGGCTTTCAACTTGCCTTTAATCGTATGTTGCGAATAGGCGATGGCGTCACAGTCGAAGGGGTATGGGGGCAAGTCGAAGAAATTACGCTGACGCACGTCATTATTGGTTTGATCGATAATCGCCGTTTAATTATTCCGGTTAGTTATTTTATGGATAAACCCTATCAAAATTGGACACTCTCTTCTTCAGAAATTTTAAGTGATATTACGCTTTACGTAGATTATAAAGCCGACATAGATGCGCTCAGAGTGGCGCTTGATGCTGTCTTAGCAAAACAACCTTTGTGGGACGGCAGAGTCAAGACACTCCAAGTGACGGACATGACAGAAAAGTGTATGATCGTGCGGATTTTGTTGAGTGGAAGAACCGTGGAAGCCGTCACCGATTTATGTTGCATCGTCAGAGAAGCCCTGGTCGCTTATCTCTATCGTGATGTGCCTGCTTCCTTACCTCGTCTGCGTTCAGAAACGATGACGATACCCTTTAGTTCACCTTAATTTGCCCCGGTGGCACAGCGGATAGCGCGATCCCCTCCTAAGGGATAGGTCGGAGGTTCAATTCCTCCCCGGGGCGCCATGTTTTTTTTATTATTGAACGTGGTCAACTTCATTTATTGTTTTTTATCTAGAACATAACCTTTTATCGCGAAAAAATCCCAGATCTTCAAGTCCAAGGAGTATATCGGGCAACACGAAACAACACAAAAGGAAATGAGCTTTGTGGTATACGCGCGATAAAGAATCTTTAATGCTTAAATTATATGTTCAGCCCGGTGCAAAGCATAACGAGGTGCTGGGCTTGCATGGCGATGCGCTTAAAATAAAATTGAATACGCTGCCCATTGAAGGTCGTGCGAATGAAGCATTGTTGAAATATGTGGCCCAATTGTTCGAGGTGCCTGCTCGACAAGTGAGCTTAAAACGGGGCGATAAATCGCGTTTTAAAACCCTCTGTGTTTGGGGCAGTTTGGTTGACCCCGAATCTTTGACCTATCTAACGTGCAAAAAGCCTAAAAAATAAGTAGAATTCTATTCCTTATTTCCTCAAAAGGGTTGTCCATGAAATCCCCGCATGAATCTTTATCGGTTGAGTCTGAGCTGAAGCTTGAAGAACAAAATGAATTGATTGCTCAGCGTCGAGCCAAGTTAAGTGCGTTGCGAGAGCAAGGCCAGGCTTATCCTAATCATTTTCGACGTAATGCTTTAGCGACGGCTCTACATGAAGCTTACGATGCCTTTGATCACGATGCCTTGGGGGCGAAAAATATTCAAGTGGCGGTGGCGGGACGTATGATGATGCGACGGCTCATGGGGAAGGCGAGCTTTATTTCATTGCAAGACATGTCAGGTCGAATTCAAATTTATCTGACTCAAAATGACTTAGGTGAAGCGTATGAGGACGTGAAGCATTGGGATTTGGGCGATATTGTTGGGATAGAAGGCGAGCTTTTTAAGACAAAAACCAATGAGTTAACGATAAAAGCCCGGCGTGTGAGTTTGCTGACTAAATCACTTCGGCCTTTGCCTGATAAATTCCATGGTTTGGTGGATCATGAACAACGTTATCGTCAGCGTTATTTGGATTTAATGACCAATGAAGAGACGCGTCGTGTATTTGTGATTCGCTCTGCTATTGTGAATGAATTGCGAAAATTTTTAATTGCGAAAGGATTTTTAGAAGTGGAAACGCCTATGATGCATGTGATCCCGGGGGGGGCCACGGCTCGTCCTTTTATGACGCATCATAATGCGCTAGACATGACCTTATATTTACGTGTGGCGCCCGAATTATATCTTAAACGTTTAGTGGTGGGTGGGTTTGAAAAAGTATTTGAAATAAATCGCAGTTTTCGCAACGAAGGCTTATCTACGCGTCACAACCCTGAATTTACGATGGTGGAATTTTATCAAGCCTATGCAGATTACAAAGAAATGATGGTATTAACAGAAGAATTATTGCGTCATTTAGCGCAAACGGTGCTTGAAACGCCTGTGATTCATTGTGCGGGTGAGCAATATGATTTTTCTAAACCTTTTCGATACATGACCTTGAAAGAATCTATTTTGCATCACAACCCCTCGCTGACAGAAGCGGATTTAAATTCGCTTGAAAAATTGCGTGGTATCGCTAAAAATTTGCAAATTGCGTTAACAGGTCATGAGGGAATAGGAAAAATTCAATATGAAATTTTTGAAAAAACAGTGGAAGCACATTTAAAAGAACCCACCTTCATTACCGACTATCCCACCGAAGTCTCGCCTCTAGCGCGTGCCAATGATGAAAATCCTTTTGTGACTGATCGGTTTGAATTTTTTGTGGGGGGACGAGAGTTAGCGAATGGGTTTTCAGAATTGAATGATCCGGACGATCAAGCGGCGCGTTTTCATGCGCAAGTGGATCAAAAAGATAAAGGTAACGATGAGGCGATGCATTTTGATGCAGATTACATCACGGCTTTAGAATATGGGATGCCGCCCACCGCCGGTGAGGGGATAGGCATTGATCGCCTCACGATGTTATTTGCAGATCAACCCTCGATTCGAGATGTGATTTTGTTCCCGCATATGCGACCTGATTAACGGGGGGAGGAAGAGGGGGAAGGAGTCTCTTTGTCTGAATCGGTGTGTACGCGCTTGGGGTCGGGAACTAAACTCTCAAAAAAACGTCTTGTTGAAGCATTGGCGAGAGTTTGGGAACTAATGGCCGGTCGTATTTGCTGTAAGTTTTCACATGCTCTTTTCCACCTTTGTGTCTGGATTTGGAGCATTTCTTTTTCCATTTGAAAATTCCCTACTTCTTGTTGTAATGTTTTATTTTCCCACTGTAATGTTTCATTTTTCTGTGAGAGTAGGGCAACTCGCTCCTGTGATAAACGAAGCTGTTCCTCTAATGCGCTATTTTTAAGGGCAAGAGACCGTGTTTCTTCAAGGACGGTCTGAAGCTGTCGCTCAAGACGTTCTATAGCCTCTGCTTTTTCAGCAGCACCTACTGTCTGTTCATCGAATCTTTCTTCTGTGCTGAGGTCTATTTCGGCATCATCAGTTTGGGGTGTGGGCGTGCCTGCATTGGCCATCAATGTTTCTAGATTCCAGTCATCGTTCTCTGTGGTTGGTAGACCAGGAGAAGGTGTGTTAAACATAGTGCCCCCGAATTTTTGCAGATATTTTGGTTTAAAATTATACAAAATTAAGCTAAAACATTCAAATTTTCTGAAAGACTATTTGGAAATCTATCTAATTTAATTGGAAATTAATATATTTTCTCCAAAATAATCTGTATTTTTTAAAAATCCCCCCGGATTTAATGAGAAATTTATATATCGTCGCTAACATCTTCTATTCTAGAGAGTAAATCTATTTAAATTGAATCGCGAGGTGATGTTATGGCACTGCCCACAAACGCTGCACAGTTATTTGAATACTCACAGGAGGGAGGAGATTCAAGGAACGAATTGCAACGTGCACTTGATGTGATTTTTCGATTTTTTTACCAATTTGATGAGACGCGATCGATAGCGACTAACACGGATTCTGCTTATCTTGGTAATAGACAGTTGGCTTTATGCGTGGGTCAAAGGCCGCTAAATCGTGAATTTGATTCTTTTCAATTTTTTCCAAGCCATTCTCAAGAAGCGATTTGTTTTAATTTGGTGTTGTCGAGTTTATTAAATGGCGGCATGGCTGCGGTGGATAATAGGCAGGGAAGTCAGATGCCTAACGAGCATTATTATGTGCTCAATGAAGGACAAATTAATCTGATGCTGCAACAGCTTCCTGCACTGTTGAATTTTGTTGAAGAACGTCGTAGTAATTATATGGCTATACCTCCTCGTTTTGAAGGGTATGAGATACTTCATCCTGCTATGACGGTTCGTCTGTCTGTTATAAATGAGAATGCCAGTTTATCAAGACATCAATCGATAATCACTGGGCAAGCTGAACAAGCTAAGCTTCAGCAACAAACCTTATCTAGACAAACTGCTCAAGCGCAACCTGTGCCGTCTGCGTCTCATCCGTTTAATATGACCTTGGCTATGCCACAGCGGGCACCTTCGCATGTTCAACCGATGTCACATCCACAACCGATTCAACAACAAATGCCCCCTCAAGCGATGCCTTCTCATGTTCAACCGATGATGCAACCCCCACCCTCTGCTGAACAGCAGGCATATTTTCATCAGCAGGCCCAAGTACAAACTGTTTTAGCGAGGGTTGCTGGAG
Organism: Gammaproteobacteria bacterium; assembly: GCA_016218405.1. Lineage (GTDB taxonomy): Bacteria > Pseudomonadota > Gammaproteobacteria > HIGHO2-12-38-15 > HIGHO2-12-38-15 > HIGHO2-12-38-15. The sequence continues at coordinate 7,024 of JACREE010000020.1, read as the reverse complement.
GGCTGAATACACTGTTATTTCAGTCTCAGCTGAGTGTGGCTGATATTGGATTTTCCAATGCAGGTGAAAATAGCGTGATGCTAAGGTGCGTTAATCCAGCGGTAGCCATGCAAGTAATGGATTTTGTGGGTAGAATGGGTATAGGTATATCGAAACATCTTGTGCCAAATGCACAAGGGGGGGCGGAGTTCTACCCTCACGATCAACAGACTACTTGTTTATGGATGAGGGCAGACGATTTTTTGAAATTAGACCAGGAACTGGCAGCTAGATTCAGGGTTACACCTGCACAAGCTTCTGTGGCGCCTCTTCAAGCAGTGCCTCAGCGGGTGTCACCGCCGCCGCCTCCTCAGGCGGTGGCTCAAGCTCATTATACCCTGCCTCCCGTATGGGGAACGCCGGTGACTGGCCCAGGTCAACCTGCTTATGCGACATCTCCTGCTCAATTACCGGGTGGCCATGATCCTAGATTATTTGCACAGCCGGCGAGTCCTTTGCGTATCCCAAGTCATCGTGAATATGATCTGGTTCCAGCGGCTGATGATCTGGGAAGATTGTCAGGTGGACATGTGATAAAGATTGAAGCTCTTAGCGTTATTGGAAAGGGAACGGGTGTGATGATTTGTTGTAGCTCAAAGGAAGAAGCGCAGAAGGTGGTTCAGTATATTGAAGGCCTAAGGCTGACTGTAAAGAATTATGAACCCACCTTGGTTCTACGGCTGGGCAATAATCAACCGGCAGGCGGCACGCCTAACTTATGGATGGATGGGCCTAGTTTCGATCTATTGAAGGCGCAAATGTACCGCGCCACGGGGAGGAATAATGTGGCTCCCCCTCCTCCCCCTCCTGGGGGACTTTCATAATAGGGGCTGTTATGATTTTAATAATCAAAGTAACAGTTAAATCCCACAAATTTCGCGGTTAGTTATCTTCACCGAAGCGATTTTTTATTAAAGTTTCAATGGCGTCGATCGCGGCTTGCTCTTCTTCGCCTTCGATAATGATATCGAGCTCTTGTCCTTTTCTGGCGCCCAAGGTCATGACCCCTAAAATACTTTTACCATCGACACGACGTTGATTGTGAATGATATCAATCTTGCAACCATAGCGTGAGGCACAGCTCACTAATTTAGCTGCTGCGCGCGCATGTAAGCCTAAGTTGTTTTCAATGGTGAGTTTTTTTTGAATCATGGTTCGGTGTGTATGCATATCAAAATCAGGTGGGCGGTTATTCTTCATCGTGTTTGTGATGATGATGGTTTGTGTGCTTATCGTGATATTTTTTGATTTGTGCTTCGAGTTTATGAATCAATTCATCAATGGCGGTGTACATGTCTTTTGAGGAAGCGCTGGCATGAATGTCTGCACCCGGAATATGTAGGGTGGCTTCGGCTGTTTGTAACAATTTATCTACATTTAAAACCACATTGACGGTCGTAATTTCTTCGCCAAAACGACTTAAGCGTTCTAGTTTTTCAGTGGTGAAGCTGCGTAGTGCAGGGGTGATTTGGCAGTGATGGCCAGTGAGGTTAAGTTGCATAGATTTTTCCTTTATTTTGTAAATTACAAATCGAAATCATTACCTAAATACACGTCTCTGACAAGTTGACTGTTGAGTAGTGTTTTAGGGGTGCCTTCGCAGATGACTTTGCCATCATTGACAATATAGCCACGTGAACAAATAGCCAGTGTTTCTCTTACATTGTGATCAGTAATCAGAATGCCAATACCTCGCTTTTGCAAGTGAATGATCATGTTTTTAATGTCCATGACCGCCAGGGGATCAATGCCTGCAAAAGGTTCATCTAATAAAATAAATTTAGGTTCAGTGGCTAGCGCCCGCGCGATTTCCACTCGCCGACGTTCCCCCCCTGACAAGCTGATGCCCATTGTATCGCGAATGGCGCCCAGGTGAAATTCATTCAGCAAGTGTTCCAGTTTAAGTTCACGTTCTTCATCAGAAAGATTTTTACGTAGCTCTAAAATGGCGAGGATATTATCTGCAACAGAGAGTTTGCGGAAAATAGACGCTTCTTGGGGCAGGTAGCCAATGCCTAAATGGGCACGTTCATGGATAGGGAGATGGGTGATGTCTTTTTCATCGAGCAAGATGCGCCCTTGATCTGCCTTGATCAAGCCCACAATCATGTAAAAACTGGTGGTTTTACCTGCGCCATTCGGGCCCAACAATCCTACCACTTCGCCTTGGTCTAGGTGGAGACTGACGTCTTTGACGACTTTTCGTGTTTTATAGCGTTTAGCCAAAGAAGTTACAGTTAAACGACCCATCTAAACAGTCTCTCCGGAAATAATGGCGCAAGTATACTTGAGTTGGTGAATTTTTGCCTATTTTCTTTTTTAGATAGCTGTGTTTTCCACCAACATGGCGCCGCCTTGCCCGCCACCAATGCACAGAGAGGCTACGCCATAGCGTGCATGGTTGCGACGGAGAGTGTGCAGAAGGTGAAGAATCAAACGAGCACCGCTGGCGCCCACGGGGTGGCCGATGGCGATAGCGCCGCCATCCACATTGAGTTTATCTAAGGGAATGACGCCCAAAGCGTGAGAAAGAGCAAAATGTTTTTTGCAATAAGTTTCATCCGCCAAGGCTTTTAGGCAGGCGATGACTTGCGCTGCAAACGCTTCATTGATTTCCCAATAATCGATGTCTTCTACTTGTAGATGATTGCGCATAAGCAGAGGAGGAATGGCATAAGCGGGCCCTAAGCCCATTTCAGCCGGTTCCAAACCTGCCCAGCTGGTATCCACAATACGTCCCAATACGGTTAAATGATATTTCTTTACAGCTTCTCCGCTGGCTAAAATCAGAAAAGCAGCGCCATCCGTTATTTGTGCGCTATTACCTGCGGTGACGCTACCAAATTTTTTATCGAAATAAGGTTTGAGTGCAGCCAGTTTTTCTAAGGTGGTTTCACGACGTAAACCGTCATCGAGGGTATAAGCTTTGCCTTTTGTATCATAGACAGGCGTGATTTCTTCAAAATGTTTTTCATCCTGTGCTTTGGCCAAGCGCTGTTGACTCATCAGGGCAAATTCATCCATGTCTTGACGTGTGATATTAAATTTATGTGCAAGAATTTCAGCGGTTTGACCCATAGATAATTTGTTGGTGGGATCGGTGAGCCCGCGCAACAAAGCGATAACCGGCGCTAAAAAACCAGGACGAAATTGAGTGATCAAACTCAGGCGTTGTCCCCATGTTTTGGCGGCATACCAGCGCGAGAGCCATAACACCATTTTTTCGCTAAACAAAAGTGGGGCGCGTGACATGGCATCCACACCACCGGCTAAGACGATATCATAGCGTTCTGTGGCGATGTCTTGGGCGGCAGTATCAAGTGCTTGCATGCCTGAGGCGCAATTGCGTTGTACGGTCCAACCGGGTACGTCTATTCCGCAACCAACACGCAGTCCAATGATGCGCCCAATATTAATTTCATCTGGGCTGGGCATCACACAGCCGGCGACGACTTCTTGCATCGGTAAAGTAGGGTGGCGAAGTAATAACGCTTTGCTGGCCGCAACGGCCAAATCAGCTGCTGAAAATGGTCCGGGTTTACCCGCTGCTTTTAAAAAAGGGCTACGTAAACCATCTACAATATACACATCACGCGCGTAGGTCTTTGAAAGACTCATATTAGGGCTCCTTAAAATAAGTAGGTTCGAAGGAGTCTACTTCGATGGCATCCAGGCAGGAAGCATGAGCGGCAATCAACAGATTGGCTTCTTCCTGTGACAGGATGGCAAGGGAGAGTGCTTCTTCAATAAGTTCTGGATAAGGGGCAGTTTTAGAAAGTCGTGCATTCTTTAGGGCTAAATTTAATTTTTTTGCGGCATTTTCAGCAGCGATAGTTTGTAAAAAAGCGTGCTCAACACGATAAATAGGATCATTGTTGTCAGGATTCATATAACACAGATGCGTAATACGATCTCGCAATGCAGAAGGTTGCATCATGTGGTCTGCAATTTTTAATGCTAGTTCATCTTTGGGTGGTTTTAAGCGTCGACCTAATGGAAAAATCCAATGTTTGAGTAAGAAACTGAGCCACTTTATCGGAAAATTTTCAAAAAATTCATAAAATGCAGTTTGTGCACGAAAGAGGGAATCTTGTAAAACCCATTGCACATAAGGTAAGTCTTCGGGTGAAGCGTGATGTTCGTGGTAGTAACGCAAGGTAGCGCTTGATAAATATAATTCACTTAATACATCGCCCAAGCGTGCAGACAGCGCTTCTTTACGTTTTAATTTTCCCCCTAAAATAAGCATGGTGAGATCAGACGTGAAGGCTAAGGCGGCGCTTAAATGACTCAGTTTGCAAAAATAACGTTGAATCGGTTTTTTGCGATAACAGAGCAAAGAAGCGAAGCTAAGCGTGAAAGCTCTGGCCGCATTACTCAGGGTGTAACCCATGTGTGCAAACAGCACCTTATCAAAAGCATTTAAAGTATCCGGTGTGGATTCACCAGAAGTCAGCTCCATTTCTTCACGAAGATAAGGGTGGCAACGGAATGCGCCTTGTCCAAAAATAATGAGGTTGCGCGTGAGAATATTGGCGCCTTCTACCGTGACCGCAATGGGGATAGCCTGATAGCCATGTCCTAAATAATTACGTGGCCCCAGCTGAATGCCGCGACCGGCATGAATGTCCATGGCGTCATTCATGATCTGTCGACTTATTTCAGTGAGCTGATATTTGGTGATGGCCGAAGCGACGGTGGGTTTAATGTGTTTATCCACAGCACTCACGGTCATCAAACGGGTGGCTTCCAATAAATAAGCGCGAGCGCCCAGTGCGGCTAACTTTAAGGCAACGCCTTCAAAGGATCCAATGGGCAATTTAAATTGTTGACGAATGCGCGCATACGCGCCCGTTGTGCGAAAACAAACATGTGCGGTGGCAGCGCTCACGGCAGGAAGAGAAATGGCGCGACCAATGGACAAACATTCCATCAACATTTGCCAACCCTGGCCCAGTTTTTCAAAGCCACCAATAATCCAATCAAAGGGAATAAACACATCTTGTCCCAGTGTAGGGCCATTCATGAAGGCCATGCCGAGCGGAAAATGGCGTTGACCAATTTGAACACCGGGGTGCTGAGTCGGGATAAGACAAAGAGTGATGCCGAGATTTTCTTTTTCGCCCAGCAAGTGCGAGGGATCGTACACTTTAACGGCGATACCTAAAACAGTGGCAATGGGGGCAAGCGTGATATAGCGTTTATCCCAATTTAATTTCAAGCCCAATACTTCTTGACCCTGATGGAGGCCTTTGCAAACAAGGCCTTCCGCGTGGAGAGAAGCCGCATCACTGCCTGCCGAAGGTTCTGTGAGTGCAAAGCAGGGGATTTCTTCTCCGCGCGCTAAGCGAGGTAAATAATAATTTTTTTGTTCTTGTGTCCCGTAATGCAAAATTAATTCGCCCGGCCCTAAGGAGTTGGGCACCATGACATCGATGGCCGCACTGAGGCTGCGCGAAGCAATTTTGGTGACGATGGCAGAGTGTGCCAGCGTAGATAAACCCAAACCGCCGTATTCTTGCGGGATCACTAAACCTAAGAAACCTTCTTTTTTGATGTAATCCCAAACGTGATCAGGCAAATCGTGTAGTTCATGATTTATTTTCCAATCATCTAGAAGACTACAGAGCGTATTGACTTGATTGTCTAAGAAAGATTGTTCACGCTCAGTGAGCGTAGGTTTGCCCATATTAAGCAGAGTAGACCAATTCGGTTTGCCGCAAAATAAATCTTTTTCCCACCACACATCGCCCGCATCGAGTGCTTCTTTTTCAGTTTTGCTCATGCTAGGCAGGTTGCGGCGAATCAGTAAAAACAAGGGTTGAGAAATCAGTTGAAGGCGTATGGATTTGACGCAAAACACAATGCCCACACTGATAAAAATGAGATCAATAAAGAGCAACACCGGCCACGCAAGCAAATCATAAATTGAATAAATCACCAATAAGCCGCAGAGAACAGGAAGCCAAACTTTGGGAGAAGCATTGCGGTAAGCGAGTGTAAAAATGACGGCCAAAAGAATAAGACTATACAGAAGATGCATCCTTGTTTCCTCTTAAGAAGAAGCTAAATGAAAATAATGACTACGGGTAGCGGTCCCGACGGGGACCGCTATTGTAACGCCCTCTGGCTGTTATTGCGAGCTGCGCGAAGTAATCTTCCCGCCTAGAGTATGCACACATTGTTCACCATTCGCTGAGGCGCAATACTTCCCCCTTGGGCCGTCATTGCGAACGAAGTGAAGCAATCCAACTTTTGCAATACGTCTCATTCAGGACGACTAGTTCTGCATCTGCTGCTGCTCTATCGTCTGCTGGAGTGCTCGGCAAATATTTAGCTGATTGACAAATCCCTGATATGCACCATCATTAGGAGAAAGAGCTTCCATACTAGATTGAATTTGTGCCTGGTCCTGCGCGCTGCATTGCTTGTTATACTGATTCAGATTGTCTTGCAGTGGGGGGGGGGGGCTGCAAAAGCCGGGGCGGCGAGCAAACTAGACAGTGTCAAAACAGCCAATTTATTCCAAAGATTGGGCATTATATTCTCCCTAATTTAATTGCAGGAAAGAGAAGGTCGGGAGTGCACAATGATGGGCCAGTCACCCCGCCTTCAGTCTTTTTAAAGGTAGTACACTTTGGGTCGTTATGCCCCCCTTTGGGGCGTTATTGCTTCCCCACCCCTCTGGGGCGTCATTGCATACCCTAGTCCGGAGGGGGGGCAGTAATGCCCCCCATACCGAAAGAATCCGGCCCCGTCTTCTTCATTTGCTGCTCCATCTTCACTCGTTCATCGTTCGCTTGCTGTTGCTGATTCGCTTGCTGTTGCACCGCCTGTTGCATCGCTTGTAACTGAGCCGGTTCCATGGTGTCTGCCGCAAAAGTTGGGGCGGCGAGCAAACTAGACAGTGTCAAAACAGCCAATTTATTCCAAAGATTGGGCATTATATTCTCCCTAATTTAATTGCAGGAAAGAGAAGGTCGGG
>JACREE010000023.1 GCA_016218405.1 Gammaproteobacteria bacterium | reverse complement strand
CGACATCGTATGGATTTACGATAAAGATTTAGAACAAGCCACTCGACAAAAACAAAAACCCGACAATACTTCGCCCGCCCTGCTATTAAGCAGCCCGAACCAACGCTTACTTCAAGGTTTTACTATCACCGAAATCAAAAACACCGGCTTTTTACTCAAACCCAAAAAAAGCCAAGATGCCTTATTTTCTCGCCTTTTACTGCAGTTTAACCAAGATCAACTGCAAAGTTTAAAAATAGAAGATAAACTGGGCCAAATCACACTCATCACTTTTTCTCAAATCAAAACAAATTTATCGCTGCCTGAAAATACCTTTCAATTCACGCCACCATCGGGAGTAGACGTCATTGAAAACTAGCCACAAACTGTTGCTTGGCTCACAACACACTGTTGCCATGTTTGGCGCAACGGTATTGATGCCACTTCTGACTGGGCTCAATCCTTCCATCGCACTTTTTTGTGCAGGCGTAGGCACCCTCCTCTTTCATCTGGTCACAGGTCGTATCGTCCCTGTGTTTTTAGGTTCTTCTTTTGCTTTTATTGCGCCCATCTTAGCAGCCACCCAATCGGGCTTTTCCCTGGACTATGTCACAGGTGGCATCGCCAGTGCAGGACTTGTTTACATCGCCTTTGCTTTTTTCGCCTTTTTATTAGGCCCTCATCGCATCAAATCTTTATTCCCTCCGATCGTCACAGGTCCCATCATTATCGTGATCGGGCTTACCCTCGCCCCTGTTGCCATCAAGATGGCAAGCCATAATTGGTTGTTGGCCATTCTGACCCTGGGTACCGTCACGCTCGCCGCAGTATTTTGTCGGGGCTTACTTAAAATTCTCCCCATTTTGTTAGGCGTGACAGTCGGCTACCTTGTCGCACTTGGATTAGGCCAAGTCGACACCACCCCCATCCACCATGCCGCCTGGCTTGGTTTACCTCCTTTTACTGAAGCTAAATTTGACTGGCGAGTCAGCTTACTTATCGCACCCGTGGCCATCGTCAGTATCATGGAACACATTGGAGACGTATTAACCAATGGACGCGTTGTGGGCAAAGATTTTTTCCAAAAACCCGGTTTGCAACGCACCTTATTAGGTGATGGCCTAGCTTCCGCTTTAAGTGGTTTAGTCGGCGGCCCCGTTCTCACCACCTATGCTGAAAATACGGGCGTCCTGGCTATTACTAAAGTGTATGATCCCAGCGTATTAAGAATAAGTGCCATTTTTGCCATTTTTCTTGGATTATCACCGAAGATAGCTGCCTTATTGCAAACTTTACCCGCAGGGGTATTAGGCGGCATCTCCATCTTGCTGTTTGGTATGATTGCCTCCATTGGTGTGCGCACCCTCGCTGAATCAGAAATTGATTTTGCCCACTCTCGCAACCTCATTATCGTTTCTATCATTTTGGTCCTGGGTCTAGGCGGTGCTCATTTTACCCTCCCCACCGCCCTCCCCTTTGAGGTAAACGGGATGGCACTGGCCGCCATCACGGGCATTGTCCTAAACCTACTCCTACCGTAATACAAATTTTGATCGTATAATGCGCCCTTTCGCGCGAGAGTGGCGGAATTGGTAGACGCGCTGGATTTAGGTTCCAGTGGGCAACCCCCGTGAGAGTTCGAGTCTCTCCCCTCGCACCACCCTTTATTGTTCCCCACAAAAACACTTAAAAGAGGTTTTAGCCATGCAAGTCGTTGTAGAAAACATTAATACTCTGGGTCGCCGTCTTGTATTCACCCTTCCTTCCGAACTCATCGAGCAAGAAACAAACGAATCCATTCAAAAAAAAGTATCAACAGCAAACATCAAAGGATTTCGTCCAGGCAAAGCTTCTTTCAAAATCGTCAAACAACATTACGGTGAAGCCCTTCGTCTTCAAGTCGTCGAAAAGCAAATCCAACAAAGTTTAAAGGAAGCCCTCAAAAAAGAATCGCTCACTCCAGCCGGTCGACCTTCAGTGGATATTGTCACGCTCCAACCAAACCAACCCTTTGTGTTCACGGCAGAATTTGAAATTTATCCCGAAGTTTCACTCAAAACGCTTGAGGGTGAAACCATTGAAAAAATCATGCCTGATATTCAAGACAGCGACATAGACACCACCATTGAAGCCATCCGAAAACAACACGTCACCTTCAAAGACGTGGCACGAGCCGCACAAATGGGTGATGAAGTTGTCATCGACTTTGCAGGCAGCATCGAGGGCGAACCCCTCGAAGGCGGCACGGGCACCGACATGCCCTTGGTCTTAGGTAGTCATCGCTTTATCTCAGGCTTTGAAGAAGGCCTCGTTGCTAGCAAAGCAGGGGATGAAATCACGCTCAATCTTTCCTTCCCTGAAGACTATCATCACAAACCCATCGCAGGAAAACCCGTTACCTTTGTTGTACAGATAAAATCTGTCCGCGAACAACAATTACCTGCTTTAGACAGTGAATTTGTAAAAATGTTTAATATGGCAGACGACAGCGTCGACACCTTCCGTGCAGAAATTCGCAAAAACATGGAACGTGAAGCCAGACAAACGGCAAAAAACAAATTAAGACAAAATGTGTTTGATAAATTATTGGCACGCAACACACTCGACCTACCCCAAGCACTCGTTAATGAAGAAATAGAACGTCTCCAACAAGAAGCCTCTCAAGAACTCAAGAAAACGTACAAAATTAAATCAGCCCCCACCCTCCCCAAAGAAATTTTTGAGGAACGTGCTCGTTATCGCGTGAAGTTGGGCCTATTATTAATGAAGGCACGTGAGCTCTTTGCACCTACGCTTGACCAAAATAAAGTCCAACAAATCCTGGAAGAATTTGCCTCTCTCTACCAAGACTCAGAACAAGCCATAGGTTGGCTCAGAAACAATGAACAAAAGATGAGAGAAATTGAAAACGCAGCACTGGAAGAACAAATCATTGAAAAGCTGATGGAAGTTGCCACCCTGGTGGAGAAAAAAGAAAGCTATTCGGATTTGATGCAAAAGAACAAACAGCACGCGCATGATCACAGCGATCATGAACACGGCCCTGACTGCAAGCATGATCACGATGATCATGAACACGGCCCCAACTGCAATCATGATCATGAATAAATTGGATTTTACTTTTATAGATAAAGGAGCTCACATGGAAAAACGCATATCCCCTCACTCAAACCTTCTTGTTCCCATGGTGATTGAACAAACTTCTCGCGGTGAGCGCTCTTTTGATATTTATTCACGCCTCTTAAAAGAACGCATTATTTTCTTAGTCGGCCAAGTTGAAGATCATATGGCCAACTTGATTGTGGCTCAGTTACTTTTCCTTGAATCTGAAAACCCTGATAAAGACATCCATCTTTATATCAACTCACCAGGTGGCGCTGTCACCTCCGCATTGGCCATTTATGACACCATGCAATTTATTAAACCGGATGTCAGCACTCTATGTATAGGACAAGCCGCCAGCGCAGGTGCGCTGTTGCTCTCCAGTGGCGCAAAAAACAAACGTTACTGTTTGCCTCACGCTCGCATGATGATTCACCAACCCTTAGGCGGGTATCAAGGCCAGGCCAGTGACATTGAAATTCATGCACGTGAAACTTTGCTCGTCAAAGAAAAACTCGCCACCATCATGGCACATCACACAGGTCGCAGCATGCAACAAATCATGCTGGACACCGACAGGGATTACTTCATGGGAGCTAAAGAAGCCATGGATTACGGCTTGATCGATGCTGTACTTGAAACTCGACAAGAAAAAAACAAGATCGCAGAACAAGTATAGTTTGTAATTTTTTAAATTAGATATCACAAGAGGTACTTGCTCATGAACGACGGAAAACACAAAAGCGGCGATGGAGAAAAAACGCTGCACTGTTCTTTCTGCGGAAAAAATCAGCGTGAAGTTAAAAAGCTGATAGCCGGCCCCTCCGTCTACGTATGCGATGAATGCATTGCCCTATGTAACGATATTATTCGCGAAGAAATGGAAGAAGGCGCACACTCAGAAACCCAGTCTCGCCTACCGCATCCTCGCGAAATTGCTAAAACGCTGGACGAATACGTCATCGGCCAAAAACAAGCGAAGAAAATCTTATCTGTTGCCGTTTACAATCATTACAAACGTTTGCAAAACGACACCAAAAAAGATGGCATCGAGCTCAGCAAAAGCAATATTCTCCTCATTGGTCCCACGGGTAGCGGTAAAACTTTACTTGCCGAAACACTCGCGCGCATTCTCAATGTTCCTTTTACCATCGCAGACGCCACCACACTCACTGAAGCCGGTTACGTAGGCGAAGATGTTGAAAACATCATTCAAAAATTGTTACAAAAATGCGATTACGATGTCAAAAAAGCTCAAACAGGTATTATTTATATTGATGAAATTGACAAAATTTCTCGGAAAGCGGACAGCCCTTCCATCACACGCGACGTTTCTGGTGAAGGTGTACAACAAGCTTTGCTCAAACTGATCGAAGGCACCGTGGCTTCAGTTCCTCCGCATGGCGGACGCAAACACCCTCAACAAGAATTCTTACAAGTCGACACTTCTAACATTCTGTTTATTTGTGGCGGTGCATTTGCAAACTTAGAAAAAGTGGTGGTCGATCGCACAGAAAAATCAGGCATTGGTTTCTCCGCCGCTGTGCACAGTAAAACGAACAATAAACAAATAGGAGAAACACTTCGTCAACTTGAACCTGAAGACTTAATCAAATACGGTTTAATCCCCGAATTCGTAGGGCGTTTACCCGTGATTGCCACCCTGGATGAACTGGACTTAGATTCACTCGTAAAAGTTTTAACTGAACCTAAAAATGCACTCATCAAGCAATTCACTAAATTATTCAACATGGATAAAGTCGATCTTGAGTTTAAAGAAGATGCCATCAAATCCATCGCTCAAAAAGCCATGCAACGCAAAACAGGCGCACGCGGCTTACGCTCTATCCTAGAACAGATATTACTCGACGTGATGTATGATCTTCCTTCACTTGAAGGTTTAAGCAAGGTTGTCATTGATGCCGGTGTAATTTCTGGCGCCTCCGCCCCTCTACTCATTTTTGAAAATGCAGAAAACAACAGTCAACTGGGATAACCCGTCATCAGCCTGAAAGCCTAAACTCCGCCTCTCACCCTCCAAGTTAGGGGGGGTATGCACACATTACCCCTCACCCTCTGAGGCACATCGGCACGAAATGAGGCAATGATTTTTTCCGCAAGTGGGATTTAGATGCAGTGGCGCAATTGCAAATTTTTAACTAGACTGATGGTTGCTTGTGGTTGCCGATGTGAATCGATGTGCTGGTTTCTTGTAGAAAAAAATTCGCACACTAAGTGATTTTTGTATACCCCTTCAGGTACAAGGGGTATCTACCCATCAAACCATGGAGGGGTGCTGAAATGAAAACCGATCTGACGAAAAAATTCAAGGAATACTACAGTGCGCCTCGCGAACCGGCACTTGCTGACTTTGATCCAGGAAAATACCTTTCTATCGAAGGCAAAGGCGAACCCAGCGGAAAGGAATTCTCCGCGAAAGTTGAAACACTTTACCCTGTCGCCTACGGCATCAAAAAGATCTGCAAAGCAAAGAATCTAGATTTCACAGTCGCGAAGCTTGAAGGCCTTTGGTGGGTGGCGAACGGAAAAGATGCACGGACCACGCCTCGGACAGAGTGGAACTGGAAACTTCTCATCCGAATGCCTGATTTCGTGAATGAAACTTTCTTCAAGGACGCCTGCACTGAGGTACTGGAAAAGAAGGGACTTGAACTCGCCAAGAAGGTTAAGTTTGAATCTCTTGAAAACGGTAAGTGTGTGCACGTCATGCATCTTGGTCCCTATAAGGATGAGCCGGAAACTATTGATAGAATGACAGCGGTCATTGAGGCCAAGGGATTAAAGAAGGCCGGGCTTCATCACGAAATTTATCTTTCCGATCCAAAAAAAACGGCGCCATCAAAAATGAAAACCATTTTGCGTCAACCGGTCAGGTAGTCGGATGCACCCATTTCGAGATCTCCTCAAGGGAGGCGACCTACGTTCCATTGGTAAAGCCAATGAGGTCGTTGAAATCGTGATCCATGCGCCTGAGAGAATTCAGGAATTGACGCTTTGTCTGAAATCGAAAGATCCCATCGTGAGAATGCGAGCGTCCGACGCAATCGAAAAAATTAGTCATTCACACCCAAAACTGATTCAGATTATTAAAGATGCCCTCATAAGAGAGAGCACTCACACGGAACAACAGGAAGTAAAATGGCATCTAGCCCAAGTCTTCGAGCGTCTCGAACTCTCCACGTGTGATAGGAAAATTATCGTTCCAATATTGTTTCGGTGGCTTGAACAAGACTCCAGTCGAATCGTCCAAGTTTCATCACTGCAATGTCTGGTATCGTTTGCGGATCGGGATCGTCAATTGAGACGTAAGGTTTTGCAGAAGATCGAGGCAGCCGCTAGCTTTGGAAGCCCTGCCATTCAGGTAAGATGCCGAAAATTAGCAAAGAAGTTTCTATGGATCAGGGAATAATGAGAATAACTATCAAAACTATACTCCTTGTGCCTGTCTCTTAATCATGGGTCGGTGATATTTATCCAGCCCATTACATCAATATCATGTTGTTTTCGTGCTAAATCTCCGCCATAAACTAAACTCACTTGCTTATTTTCAGGGCTAAGTTTTTGCCAATAAATAAGATTAGTAAAAAAGTCAGGATTAATTGTTTTGCCAGATTTGATTTCTATTGCATCAAGACTGCCATGATCAATGATGCAATCAATCTCATGCCCATGATTGTCGCGCCAAAAATAAAGATTGTTTTCTCTGCCTGAATTGAATTTTTCTTTCAGTAATTCAAGAATAATCAAATTTTCAAACAAATGTCCTTTGGAGAAATGCGTAATAAGTTGTTCTGATTTTTCAATACCCAGCAAACTGCACGCCACACCCGTATCGTAAAAATAAAGCTTTGGCATTTTCACCAAGCGTTTGGAAAAATTTTTATGATGTGGTCTTAACAAAAAAACAATATAGCTGGCCTCCAATAGACTCAGCCAAGCTTTAGCGGTGTTATGCGTGATGCCACACTCTGATGCTAGTGCAGATAGATTCAATAACTGCCCTATCCTGCTTGCACACATTTTTAAAAATAGTTGGAATTGGCTTAAATCAAGAATATTTTTAATTTGTCTTACATCACGCTCAAGATAAGTTTGAATATAATGAGGGTACCAATCTGTGGGCAACAAATTTGTTTGCGCATAAAGTTTGGGATAGCCTCCTTTAAAAATACAGTCTTCTGGCGAAACCAAGGATACTTGATTGATGATCAACTCTTTTAAACTCAGCGGCAATAATTTGGTAATAGCCACGCGACCTGCAAGACTTTGATTGATACTGTCCAATAATAAAAAATTTTGTGACCCTGTTAAGATGAAACGACCAGGTTGATTTAGTTCATCTACATGCGTTTGCAAGTAAGAAAATAAATGGGGCACGCGTTGCGCCTCATCAAAAATAGCACCGTTTCGATATTGATTTAAAAACCCTCGCGGATCTTGAGATGCATAATAACGTGTATCAGGGTCTTCTAGGCTCACGTACGGTAACTGGGGAAATAGACATTTTGATAAAGTGGTTTTACCGGATTGCCTTGGCCCAGTCAGTGCTACAATGGGAAATTGCGCCGAAAACTGCCTAATTTTATTTGCAAGAACACGCTTTAGCATAGGAACCTTAATTTGCATCTGAAATTAGAGTTATCAAGCAAAATGTATTTAATATACAATATAGTATTTTTGTACAATTTGTCAATTGTATTTACATACTGTACATAATAACTCAGCCCCTCCTCCCTCCCTAGGCTAGGGTATGCACACATTTGCCCCCACTCTCGGGGCGCATTACTTCCCTACCCCCTCCGGGGCGTCTTTGCGAGGACGGCATAGCCGGACGAAGCAATCCACATCGTTCTGGATCACCTCGCATCTTCAAGATGCGAGGGGTATGAGAGATCAAAGAATAACGCCCAAAACCTCAAGAACTGCTTGATAAACTCGTTGCATAAAAATTTCGTCACATATAAGCAAGGGGCCTGTTTGCAAGCGACTATTATCTAGTGCGCATAACTGATCAATTAATAAATCAGAATCTTTAAATAATTTATTTTTTGCTTTTATCCGAAGACGAAGTGGTGCTGCATCCTCTACTAATTTGGTGGTAAGTGGAATAATCAATGTAGAGGGATGTTTAACATCTAATAAAATTTGATTTTGTATGATTAGAACAGGCCTGGTTTTACCAGGCTCCGTTCCGAACCTAGGGTCTAAATTTGCTGTCCAGATTTCACCGTGTTTAAAATGATGAGTCATTCCTAATCTCATTAAATTCTTTATTAACTACCCTACTTTCAGCACGCGTTTTTAAGCTAGCCTTAATAAGCCTTTTTTTACTATGTTCTTTTTTTAAAGATTGATTGAATTGCTCAATTGCCTTGCGAATATAGAGGGTTCTTTTTAAATGCAAAGATTCCGCACACTTATCTGCCTCTTCAAGCAACTCTTCGGGTAAGCGAATCGATATAACAAGCATATCAAGCCTCCTAAAATGTAGTCTACTTTGTAAGACTAATTTGTATCTTTATTATTGTCAAGCTCACCGGGCGAAGGAAGTAGAGCGAAGCATTCCACCCCGCGTGGCACGTTGACCCAGGGAGAAGACATTGTTGCCACGCACATAAGAGCGAAATGCTTTTTCTTCTTCTGTGTTATCAAGCACGCCGTTTCCCAACGCATCGTAAGCATCTTTCAGCATACCCAAGGCAAGAGAATAGGTGCGAGTATGCCATTTCTCCCTCTCATTTTCATTCAGCGCGCGCTTAAAAAAACCAAAAAACTGACTCGCCCCCTGCTCCTCGCTGATAAACGCGAAGGGACCTGTTTTAGAGATTAAACCTTCTTTGAGTAGGGGAAATACAATATTTAATATATCAGCACGTTGAAGTTGAAACGGATTTTCAGCAGACAACACCCTTTTCAAACTATAGATGAACCAAAACTTGCACCCAGTCAGCCTGGAATCGTATTGATTACCCTCTAGTAAATAATCCAGGATCAACTCTTTTCGAATAGGCAAACTGGATTCTAAAAGCTTTGCAAAAGCATTACTGGCTCCACCCCAATTGTAGTGACCATAAATCAAAAGAAAGGCGGTATTGCCAGCATTATTCCTTTGTTTAAGCAAACACAGACATTCTTTCGGTGAAGAAAGCTCCAAAAATTTTGCAATGACATCTTCTCGCACTCCACAAGGGTCAGCAGCTAAAAGAAAGGCTGTATTCCCCAAGCGATCTCTTTGTTCAAGCAGTTGTTGACGTTCTTCCGCTGAAGCCCGCTCCAACAGTATGG
>JACREE010000021.1 GCA_016218405.1 Gammaproteobacteria bacterium | reverse complement strand
GCCAGAGGGTCTTCAGCGATTTCAGAAATTTATTGAACAGGTACCAATCTTATTACATTTCCGTTCTCCACAAGAAATAGTGCAAAAATTAGAAAAAGAGGATAGAGAATTAACCGGATTTAAAAATCTTATTGATTGTTATCGAGTGCTTAAAAAATATGATTGTAGGGATGAAAATGCAAAACGTTTTTTGAGCCAAGAAATTCAAGAAGATATACTGATGTCTATCATTAAGTGGCATCATTTACTCGTAAAAAAACTTGATATTAATCAATTGATAGAGTTGACTAAAACTGAATCTGTCATAGAAAAAATAAAAAATTCCATTTCATTTCTAGACGTAGTTTCACAGCTTGGTCACACTGAAGAACAGATTGAAAAATTTTTTCTTTTTAATTATGAAAATAAACCCTTTCCAGATGAATTCAAGCGAATTCATGGCGTATTAATAAAAAGTGGTTTTACGCTTGAAAAGCTTACAAGCTATTTTGTTTTATTTTCAACAATGGATGAGAGGATGGCTTATTTTCAAGAATTAGAAACATTGTTTTTAAATTTACCCGGTTTTATAAATGCCACTATTCTCATGGATACCTTAAAAACAGACGATGGATTGCAAAAAGTCCGATATTTTTTCAGTCTTTATAAAATCATAAGTGAGTTAGGGTATGAAGAAAAACAAATAGAAATCATAATGTTTAAGCTGTCAGCCGAGGAGAGAGATTCTCTTTTGCGTTTGCACCCTCATGTTAGGTTAAAGCTTAATCATATTGAAATACTGGATTTATTTTTATTGCCTGAAAATAGAAAAAAATGGAAGCATCTTGATGAATTTCTCGCCGAGATTAAAGGATGTTCTTACCCAGAAGAATGCATTAAACCGCTCTTTTTACTTGGGTATGATTATGATGTTTTATCTTCTAAAGAATTTAAAGAACTTGATTCAGGTTTTGATATAAATGGTTTTAAATTCAAAGATAGAATGGCTTGTTTTGAATATTATTTAAAAAAAGATGATGATATTTTTTACTTAAAAATATTTGTTGAATTACTTCCTTTTCTTCTAGGGTTTTTTTCACATAGTGAAATAATGGCTAGACTAATAAAGGATAATAATACAATAGAAGAATTTCAAAACATTATTAAATTCAGAGCAACGCTTTTAAAACTAGGGTACGTTAATGAACGACAAAAAGAGATGCTTGAAGCCAATTGTGAAAATAAACTTTTCCCAGATGATTTTGAGCGGATTCACCGTGTTTTACGGGAGAATCGCTTTACACTTGATGATATTTTAGATTGTTTTAAGCTTTTTTCAACGATGGATGAGAGGGCAGTTTTATTTCAAGAATTAGAGAGAATTGCTACAAATTTACCTGATTTCATAAGACCCAGTTTTGTTGTGGAAATATTAAAAACAGAATCGGGGTTGGAGAAGCTCCAATATATCAGCCTTCATTATAAAGAGAAAGTGTCTCGTGCTTATACGAATAATGAAATAAAAATTTTATTAATAAAATTTAAAAAAGACTTTTTTGAAGATCTGATAAATTATTATGATCATTTGATGAGGGTCATCATGGATCGTCAGCAGTTGTTTTTCTTGATTGACTCTTCGGTGGGAATAGAAAAAATACGAGATTTAATTGCTTTCGTGAAGATAACTTCAGCGTTGGGATATGACGAAGATAAACAACGAAGATTGCTTATGCTTAATCGTGAAGCTAAATTATCAGCAGATAAATTCAAGTCCGCTCATGAAATTTTATTTTCACGTGGATTTAATCATGAAAGAATGATGTTCTGCTTTGCTCTTTATAAAACTGAAAGAGAAAATTGGCACCATTTAACTGAATTAGCAGAGAATGTGGAGATACTGTTTCAGTTTTTTGGAGCGGATAAAATATTCAACATATTGAAAACTCCTGATGGGTTTCTAAAACTTCATTTTTTAACAGCATGTGAAAAGAATGAAAGTAAGAAAGGATGGATCATTGCTTCATTGCAACACATTGAAAGAATGGCATTGGATACGCAAGATGTGAATCAATTTGCAAAAAACCTCAGAATTAGTTTTGAGGCTTCCTTGGATGCTTCTTCTGATTCTGCTAACCCGATACCTGAATTGTCTGATAGGGATAGGGCCATGACGCCTGACAATCCATCTTCTTCGGTATACGCTATGCTTCAAGTGTTACGTTCATCCACGCCGCCTGTTGTGTCAATGCTTTTGGGAGATGAAGAAAGTGAACATCAGTGTGCTCTACCTCCTGATCCATCACAACCCCAGGCAACTACCTCATCCGAGGAAGATGTTTTTCAAGGATTAGAGCAGATGGGTATATTTTTTGGAAATCGAATTTTATAAACAAAGTCATGAATAAAAAACAGCAAAGTATTGAGGAGGGTAAATAGAGTGGGAATGAAAGCGACAGAGATTTCAAAAAATGAGTCTGGTGCTTCTGACGGCAAAGCCGTATTAGCTAAAGCACCTTTATTTGCCTTGCCGGATGAAATGTTATTAGAAATAGCGGGTTATACCCGTTCATTTCGAGAGTTTATTTTCTTTTTTTCTACTTCTCGTTTTTTTCGAACACGGGGGGAAAGGGCTAACAACATACATGCAACGCTTCAATATTATTTCCCCTTGTATTATAAGGATCATAAAGCAGAGTATGCTTCTTTGTCTCATTCTCTTTCTTACTACCTTAAAGAGGCGGATGAAAAACATTACTTTACGCATTTTCACCATTTTTCATCGCTGGGTTCTGTAGAAGAAAAAAATTTGGATGTTCGATTTCAATGTATTCATTTATTTGCCTCGGCTTATCGTGGTGAAGAAATTCGTTTTTTTAATGCACTTTATTCTCTTATGAAACTAACGAATTTTTCTGCGTATAAAATTTTATATCATTACCGTGATCAATGTGGGTACACCGTGTGTCAGAGATTGCATCAATCTATTGAAGAAAAAGACGGTAAAGACAGGATCCATTACCAATCTATTTTTGATCGTTTATTTAAGATGATTTCTGGGGATACAAGTATTTATTTAGATCTCTCTACTTTGTGTAGAAAAACACAAATAAATGATCTGAGTGGAAAGAAGGTGGATGGTAATATTGTAGAAACAGTTATTCAATCTAACCGTTGTGATTTGATTTGTTATTTCCTTCAAGAAAGAATAATTCATAAAAAAAATATTGAACATGATTTTTGGCAGGCAGTGAATTCAGGTAGTGCTGAAGTGATAACGTGTCTGCTTAACTCAGTAGACCATGATAAGGCATTGAGAATTATAAAAAGTAGGGATTTAAATGGAAACACCTGTTTTCATCATGTAATGAAGATGGGATTGGGTGCAGCACTCGGTGTCTTAATTGAAAGGGCTGCTAATAACCAGGTTGAAATGTTGAAAGTAAGAAACAGTAATCAAAAGACGGCTTTTGAAGAACTGGATTGTAATGCTCCTTTCTTGATTGCTTTTTTTCTTGATTTGATGTTTAAGAACTGGTTGGAAATAAAAACAGATAATGAATGTGCGCTTTCTGTTTTATTTTTGGCGGTTAAATACGGTTATTCAAATTTTATCTCATCTTTGTCCAAGATAGATGCAGAGCTGAAAAGTATATTTTTGACGGGAAAATTTACTTACGATAAAACATTACTTCATGTTGCAGCGGAGCATGGTCATTTGGAAGTGGTGAGAGTGTTGCATGAAGCGCTGGATCATGATGAGTGGATTGTACTCTTGATGAAAAAAAACTATTACGGGGAGACAGCCCTGCATATGGCAGCTTACTCCTCTCATCTTCAGATTTTCTATGCTTTGTGTGGTTTAGCTGCCGAGCATCAAGGAGAGCTTTTAGGGATAAAAAACAATGATGGCGACACCGTCAAGGAGATATTAACTGAACCTATTTTTGATAAAGTATTATCTGATGAAGAAAAAAATCCATTGGAGAAATTGTTTGTTAAGCACGTGAAGAATAGTATGCGTTATTGGAATCCAAAAAATTCCAGAAAATTTCAAGCTCTGGAAAAAATAGAAAGAACACTTGAAGGAGCTGAATGGCTGAGTACTGGAGAGCAAGAAAACTTATTTAGAAATGTTACTGCCATTGCCTTAATTCGCCGTGCTCGTTTTTGTTCTCCCGTCTCATCTCACACGCGATCTGGTCAAGCCTGTGTATCGCTTCTAAACAGCGCTGCTTATCAAGATGTAAGAAAGCGAATTTATCCGCGATTGCAGTTCTCGGGTGGTAAAAATATCACCTACAGTGAGATTGATCAATTGTCTAGAGAATATTTGGGTCAGACAAGATACACCTTCTTTTCCAAATTTAAAGAAGAGGCTTATGTTGCGCTGGGTATTTCAGATAAAAAAAGAGTTCAAGAAAAAACGCTCAGCAGTTTTACGAGAAGTCGAAAGTGAAGTTGGGGAACGGTGAAGTAATAACGGCCAGCTGGGTGGCGGGGAAGCAACGCCCCTTAGATACGAGTATTGACCTATAGTTCGGATTGGTGAGGTAATTCCGACATTGACTCCCTAATAGTGAGATTTTTCTGAAATGTTTAATCGTTTGTTAAGCTTGAGACTCCCAAATAAAAAATCAGCATTTTTATGGGGGGCGCGCCAAACAGGGAAGTCTACTTATTTGTAATAGCTCAGCCCCCTGGCCGTTGTTATTTCTCTTTCCCTCCGGGCCGTCATTGCGAGGACGGCGTTTTTTTGCCGGACGAAGCAATCCACATCGATCTGGATTGCTTAGCGAAGCTCGCAATGACGGCCCGGAGGGAATGGGGAAGCAACGATGCGCCACAGAGGGACACAATGTGTGCATACCCTAGCCCGGAGGGTGAGGGGGGTGAGTTGTTATGATTATCTCTCCACCACACAACGCAAGCTACCTTTATATAATTTAATTTCGATGGATTGTTTGGGTTGAACCTGTGCCGAATCGGTAATGACGTGACCCTCTTCGGTGAGGGCAACAGCATATCCTCTCGAAAGGGTGGCCAGGGGGCTGACGGCATCTAAGGTGCGACAGCTGATTTGAAAATTTTGTTTTAACTTAAATAAAAAATGATTCATGGCTTGTATTAATCGACGTTCAAGCCCATCAAGTGTTTGAATTTGTTCGCGTAATCGATGTTGTGGATGAGGTAAACGTGAAGCGAGAAGCTGTAATTGTTGTTTTTTTTGTTCCAAAAAAAGATAAATGGCGCGCAATAGAGTTTGTTGAAGTTGGTGTAACTGAGTCAGCCAAGCTTTTTTATCGGGTGTGACGCACATCGCTGCCGCTGAAGGCGTGGGGGCTCGATAGTCTGCAATAAAATCTGCAATCGTAAAATCAATTTCGTGCCCCACCGCGGAGATAATAGGAATGGTACTGGCAAAAATAGCGCGAGCGACATTTTCAGTATTGAAAGCCCATAAGTCTTCAAGCGAACCCCCGCCGCGCGCTAAAATTAATACATCACATTCTTGACGTTGATTGGCAAGTTGAATCATTTTCACAATATTGCCGGGTGCAAGATCACCTTGAACCAAAGAAGGATAGATGAGCACGGGTATGGCAGGAAAACGATGTTTAAGTAGTTTTAAAATATCGCGAATGGCCGCCCCAGTAGGGGAAGTAATTACAGCAATTTGTTTAGGTAAAAGAGGTAAGGCTTTTTTATGGATGGCTTGAAATAAACCTTCTGCTGCTAATTTTTGTTTTAGTAATTCAAAAGCACGTTGTAATTCACCATCCCCTCTTTCTTCTAAGGATTCAACAATAAATTGGTAATCACCGCGGTTTTCATACAGACTGATTTTTCCAAATGCCAATACTTGCATGCCATTGTTGGGTTTGAAGTTGAGGCGTCGTGCTTGCATAGAAAAAAGTGCGCAGCGTAATTGTGCTTGGTTATCCTTTAATGAAAAATAAGAATGGCCTGAGCTAGGTGTCACTAAGTTAGATATTTCGCCTTCGATCCAAATAGAAGAAAAATTTTCCTCCAAGCAAGCACGTGTGAGGCTGTTAATTTGGGAGATAGAGTAGATACATCTTTCAGGTATGTTCATGATGAGACCTTTTTTGAATCAAGGATGAAAGCAGTTTAAGTCTTTTTTCATGAGCGTGATAACATGGTTAACCAACTTTCTAAAATAAGCTGCGCAGAAACAGCATTAATTGCATGGCGAGAGAGTCCTTTATAACCTTGTGCTGCAAAAATTTTTTCTTTTGCTTCTCGGGTAGACAGGCGTTCATCCATCCCAAAAACGGGTAAATGATAACGTGTCTCCAGTTCTTGCTGAAAAGAACGAGCGGCTTGGGTGATGGCTTGTTCAGTGCCATCCATGTTGAGCGGAATACCAACCACCAGTGCATCAGGTTGCCAGGTTGTGATGAGTTTATCTATGTCAGGCCAGTGTACTTGACCTTGTTGAGCCACTAACGTGGTGAGGGGAGAGGCACTACCCGTGATGGTTTGCCCCACAGCTACACCTACAAAACGTAATCCAAAATCAAATCCGAGTGCCGTGTCGAATGATGTGGGGTTAGCCATGACCAGAGAAACCTGAAATGGTATTAATATCAATACCCAGCAAGCCTGCTGCAGCCTTCCAGCGTTGGCCAAAAGGGGTGTCAAAGAGAATATCAGGTGTGGCGGGTGCAATTAACCAGCAATTATTACGAATTTCTTCTTCTAATTGACCGGCTGACCAGCCTGCGTACCCCAGTGTGACCAAGGTATGATGGTAATGTTCGCCTTTTGCCATAGACTCTAGAATGTCGCGAGAGGTTGTGATGGCAATGTTATCTTCAATAACAAACGTAGATCGCCACAAGGTTTTATCTTGATGCAAGACAAAGCCTCGTTCTGGATGCAAAGGACCACCGAGTAAAATGGGCAAATCGGGTGTGAGCTCAGAGGAGGGTGAAATGTCCATACGCTCAAATAATTCACCTAAGGAAAGTTCAAGAGGTTGGTTGATGATAATGCCTGATGCGCCTTCACGTGTGTGTTCACATACAAAAATCACTGCGCGATAAAATGTTTCATCCATGAGTGTGGGCATTGCAATCAGAAGGTGATTGTGAAGTGGAGAAAAAGAAATAGCATCATCCATCAATAAGGCCCGAAAAAAGTTAAACGATGCATGGTACCATTCGGCCTTTTTTTCTCAAAACATTTTTTGATAAAGGGAATTTCAGTTTTAATCATCATGCGTTGCAATGTTTTAACTGAAATCACCACGCGACTGCCTATTTGACAGTGACTGTGTGCAAGAAAAGCAAAAGGTGTGGCTTGCTCCTGTGATGCATCTAGATTTAAAATGCGTTCCAGTAGAGCGTAAGCTTGTTTTTCAGGTAGCAGTGATGAAACAATTTGTTTAAGAGCGGGGCGTGTTTCCCATGAAATCCGTGTATCCATTGTTTTTTCTAAAAACTCAATTTCTGTTTCATACATGGCCACACCCAATCCAATCGTTGCGCCTATTCTTAAAAATAGGGCACCCACCCAGAAATTGATGAATTTGCGGCCACGAGGTGGCTTTTTCTTACACAGAAGTGGAGGATTTATGACGTTTGTTGTGACGGAAGACTGTATAAAATGTAAATACACTGACTGTGTTGAGGTATGTCCTGTGGATTGTTTCTACGAAGGCCCCACCATGTTGGTGATTAATCCGAATGAATGCATTGATTGTGCGTTATGTGAATCAGAGTGTCCGGTAGATGCGATTTGTTCAGAGGATGATGTGCCCGAAGACATGAAAATCTTTATTGATTTAAATGCCAATTTCTCTAAGGAGTGGCCTAATTTGACGCACAAAAAACCTGCCCCTGCGGATGCGGATGATTGGAAAGGAAAACCAAATAAGCGTGTGTATGTAGAGGAAGATGCATCATAAGATTTGATGCGGTTTAATCCAGCCCATGAAAAAGGCTAATAGTAGCAAAGCAAATAAAACAAGCGAGAGGGTGATGCGTGCCGTGAGTGCTTTGACTAAACTGCTTGAACCCGGTGTGTGTTTCACTAAAAAAACAACAGCAGAAACCAAGCAAGAAAAAATGCTGACCAAAAAAGCAAGGATAATGAGTTTGATTAACATGGTATGCTCTCTCTCCTATGAAAAAATTCTTTTTGCTGCTAACACTTTTTCTGCTTGCCTTGCTTTTTGCTTCGTTAGGTCGTTGGCAATGGCATAGAGCGCAAGAAAAGCAACATTTGATTGATCAAGCATACTACACACAAGTGCAATCTGTTTCATCTGCGCAGTTGCAATCGGGTGAGGTGCAATTGAATTATGTGCCTGTCGTGCTGAAGGGACGCTATCTTCCTGAGCGTACTTTCTATCTTGAAAATCAATTTTACAAACATCGCTTGGGCTTTCATGTGTTGACCCCTTTTAAATTAGAAACGGGCGGTTGCTTGTTGGTGGATCGTGGTTGGGTCCCAAGCTTGGCACAGGCGAATAAACAGCTACCTACTTCATCACAACAGGTGCAAGGCTTGTTGAAATTGCCCAAGCGCAACCCGTTTATTCGTGCTCCTGCTGAAAAAATGGAAACAAGTGCCACCCCCATACTCATGCAGTATGAGCTACCTTGGCTAGCCCAGCATTGGGGTGTCAAACTGATGCCTTTTGTCTTATTGCTGGACGCGCAAGAAGCGGGGGGATATGAGCGTGAATGGGTCGTGACGGTGATTCCGCCTGCGCGACACCAAGCTTATGCGGTGCAATGGTTTGCTTTGGCGGGGCTTTCGATTATCATGGCGCTGATTTTATACCGCTTATAAGTGATATTATGTTTCGTTCTTCTCGTCTTTTACCCTTGTTTTTGCTCGTACTGATTTTTGTGATGCCTGTCTTGCTGGCTTGGTATGGGGTGAACAAGGGGCATTGGTCCGGTGCACACGTCAACCATGGTTATTTGTTTCAACCTGCGGTGGAATTAAATACCCTGGTTGGGAAAAATATCGACGGCCCTGCTTTTTCATGGCAAAATAATGCCCAAAAATGGGGTATGGTGTATGTGGTTCCACCGGTCTGTGATGCAAGCTGTCATCACGCTATTTACATGCTTCATCAAGTTCGTATTGCACTCAATCAAGATCAAGATCGGTTTATTCGAGTGCTGGTGTTTTTGTCGCCTCCTGAAAGCAAGCTTTGGCAGTCTATTCAAGCGGATGCCAATGCGAAGGGGATGCACGCCTTTATATTGGATGAAAAAGCCTTGCGTGCACGCTTAAAGCAAGATCCGGTGGGAAAAATACTCATACTTGATCCGCAACAACGTGCGGTATTAGCGTATGCAACGGATGTGAATCCCAGTTTATTACTTAAAGATCTACAACGTTTAATGAGGGTATTTCATCTTGGACAAGACAAAGCTTAGTTTTTCTTACAAACTCGCTATGATCACTACGTTACTTGCGTTTGTTGTGGTGATGTTAGGTGCGTATACCCGCTTGAAAGACGGGGGGTTGGGTTGTCCCGATTGGCCAGGATGTTATGGGCATGTGGCGGTGCCCAGTGTGCAACAATTAACGTTAGAGGATAATGCGGCAGCCAAAATCCAGCCTCTTGAATCGCCTAAAGCCTGGGCAGAGATGGTGCACCGCTATTTTGCGGGATCCTTATCGTTAGCCATTACAGTTCTATTAGGTATCGCAATTTATCATCGTAAAAAGCTGGGAAAAGCGTTCATTTTACCTTGTTTGCTTTTCGGCTTACTTATTTTTCAAGCGGTGTTAGGCATGTGGACCGTGACCTGGCTGCTTTACCCGCTGGTGGTGATGTCTCATTTGGTGGGAGGTATCAGTATCATGACCCTGCTCTGGGTGTATGGCTTGTATTGCAGTGGTGCGTTGCGTATTCAAGTGGGCCAATCTTACCGTGTTTGGGCCATGTTAGGTTTGATTATTGTCGTGGTTCAAATCATTTTGGGGGGCTGGACCAGCTCCAACTATGCCGCGCTCGCTTGCCCCGATTTTCCTTACTGCAACGGTAAACTTATTCCTTTGCTGAATTTTAAAGAAGCTTTTTTAGTGCCGCTGCAGTTTGGTCCTAATTATCAAGGGGGCTTGCTCACGGCCATGGGGCGCGAAACCATTCAATTTATGCATCGTGCTTGGGCCTTTCTAACTTTATTTTATTTGCTTGGATTGATAATCAGTTTGTTTTTTTCTCGCAATAAAACCTTAATCAGTATGGCTGTCCTTGTTTTGGGTATTTTATTATTACAATTTGCCTTGGGTGTCTTGAATGTGGTTTGGCAGTTACCGCTCGTGATTGCAGTGGCCCATAATGGGGTGGCGGCTTTGCTCTTATTGGCGATGGCCACGCTTAATTTTTCATTGTTCTGTCGGGATAAAAATTAGGATGCGCCAAAAACCTATTCGCTGGCGTGCTTATTACGATTTATGCAAACCACGTGTGGTTGCTTTGATGTTGATTACTTCGTCGGTGGGCATGTTGTTGGCTGTGCCCGCTTGGCTCCCCTGGCAAATATTTATTTTGGGGAATCTGGGGATTGCCTTGGGTGCAAGTGCGGCGGCGGTGGTCAATCACTTAGTCGATCAACGTATTGATGCCTTAATGGGACGAACCCAACACAGGCCTTTACCCAGCGGACGTGTCACGAATAAACAAGCGCTGTGTTTTGCGGGGTTGCTGGCAATGGTCAGCATGCTGGTGTTGTCTATTTGGGTGAATGTTTTAACGGCAGTGCTCACGTTTTTGACCTTGGTAGGCTATGCGGGTGTGTATAGTTTGTATTTAAAGCGCGCCACACCGCAAAACATTGTGATCGGGGGTGCAGCGGGGGCGGCACCCCCTCTATTGGGTTGGACGGCGGTAACAGGACAGATTGATCCGCAGGCTTTATTGTTGGTATTGATTATTTTTGTGTGGACGCCGCCGCATTTTTGGGCGTTGGCGATTCAACGTCATAAAGAATATCAGCGTGCAGACATTCCGATGTTGCCTGTGACCCATGGCATCCCTTTTACTCAGCGATGTGTATTTCTGTATACCCTGCTTTTGGCTGCGGTGAGTGTGTTGCCTTATGTGGTAGGGATGAGCGGTCTGTTGTACTTAATCGCGTCTGTTCCACTCAATGCGATATTCATCATTAAAGCATACTGGCTTTTGACAAAAGAAAATGTGCATGAACAAGGCGGACGTGTTTTTCGTTATTCCATTGTGTATTTATTTTTGATTTTTATTTTCTTGTTACTGGATCATTGGATCTAATTTAAGAGGAGGTATTTGCTATGTTCGGTATGAAAGTCAGAAGAAGAGTGACGGCTCCTATGCCACGTCCAATTGTGGAGACAGCGCAGGCACTTGCTTTATTACAGGAAGGTAAGGTAGATGAGTTGGATGTTTTGCTTAAGCAAGGAGACGCTTCTTTTCACCAAACATTTTCCCGTTACCGTAATCCATTTGATGGCAATACCATTTATCATCTTGCTGCTTTGCATAACTCAGAATCACTCCTTAAACTGCTTTTAGTGCGGTATGGCAGCGAAGGGTTGTGTGAGAAAAACAAGAAAGATTTGAATCCGGTGGAGTTGGCTCGCAGTCGTGGTAAAGAAGGGATGGCGATATTAAACTTTGCGGTGACTTGGTTGCGTGATGCTTGGGGAGAAGAATCCTCTGTGGTAGTTCGTTTAGAAAAAAGACTGGTATCGGATGAAAATGAAAAGTTGGTGCGATGTTTTTCTGACATGGCGGTAAAGGATACTATTTCTTCAACCTCCCTTGCTTCTACCTCTGTGGCTGCTTCCTCTTCTATGGAAGAAGAGGGCGTGGTGAGAAGAGGACGAAGTGCGTCCGGTTGCACGGTTCGTCCTTTAGGAACACGCCATGCTGGGGGTGGCGCTTTTTTTAGTGCCCCAGATAATGCTTCAGACGAGATGGAAGTTGATTTTCAAAATAGTCGCTCGCCCTCTCCCTTTTAAGCGATTTTAATATTTTTTTCCCGCTGCTTGTTTAACAAAACTGATGAACAGCGGATGTCCGTCGCGTGGATTAGACGTAAATTCCGGGTGAAACTGGCAAGCGACAAACCAAGGGTGGTTGGGTAATTCAATCATCTCAACGAGCCCCTCCTTAGAGCGACCGGACACTTTCAACCCCGCTTTTTCGAGTGCTGGGAGGTAGTGTGCATTGACTTCGTAACGATGACGGTGGCGTTCTGTGATTTCAGGTGCACCATAAATAGTGCGAGCGAGAGTGTTTTCCGCTAAATAACAAGCTTGTGCGCCCAAGCGCATGGTGCCACCCAAATCAGATTGTTCATTGCGTGTTTCGACCCGACCTTCTTTATTTAACCATTCAGTCACCAGTGCGACCACAGGGTGGGGTGTGTTGGGATTAAATTCAGAACTATGGGCTTCTTTTATGCCTGCTTGATGTCGAGCAAATTCAATGATAGCGACCTGCATGCCTAAACAAATACCGAGATAAGGTAATTGATGTGTGCGCGCATATTCGGCCGCCAAAATTTTTCCTTCAATGCCACGCGAACCAAAGCCACCGGGTACGAGAATAGCGTCAACATCGCTGAGCAAAGCTGTACCTTGTTTTTCGAGTTCTTCTGAATCGATATAACGAATATTAATTTTAGTGCGTGTTTTAATGCCCGCATGTAAGAGGGCTTCAGAAAGTGATTTATAACAATCTGCCAACCCAATATATTTTCCTACCATGGCTAAGGTAATTTCAGTTTCAGGATGGTAAAACGCATCCGTGACTTTTTTCCACTCAGATAAATCTGCTGGAGGCGTATGGAGTTGTAATTTTTCGGCAACTAATTCGTCTAGGCCTTGTTCATGCAGCAGCAGGGGGATTTTATAAATGCAATCGACATTCATCAGCGAAATGACACCGCGTTCTTCTACATTGGTAAACAAAGCAATTTTTGATCGCTCTGCTTGAGGTAGCGCGACATCTGAACGACAAATTAAAATATCGGGTTGAATGCCGATAGAACGTAGTTCTTTAACCGAGTGTTGTGTGGGTTTTGTTTTAATTTCACCAGCGGTGGCAATATAAGGAATAAGCGTTAAATGGATAAAGATAGTTTGGTGAGAACCCAGTTCGATGCGCATTTGTCGAATGGCTTCAAGGAAGGGCAGGGATTCAATGTCGCCTACCGTTCCGCCAATTTCAATCAGTGCCACTTCTGCGCCTGCGCAGGCTTGTTTGATGCAGGTTTTTATTTCATCGGTGACATGAGGAATAACTTGAACCGTGCCGCCCAAGTAGTCGCCACGACGTTCTTTGCGTAATACATTTGCGTAAATGCGACCCGCCGTAAAATTGTTTAAGCGTGAAGTTTTAGTGCGGACGAAACGTTCATAATGCCCCAAATCCAAATCGGTTTCGGCCCCGTCTTCTGTGACAAACACCTCCCCGTGTTGATAAGGGCTCATGGTGCCTGGATCCACATTCAAATAAGGATCAAGTTTGACAAAAGTCACATTAAGTTGACGAGATTCTAAAATGGCGCCCAGCGAAGCAGAAGCGATGCCTTTTCCTAAAGAAGAAACCACACCACCAGTCACAAAAATATAACGAGTCATAAGATAAAAAGGTCAGATTGGAATGGAGCATTGTAACTAAAAAGTAAAATATTGCGAAGCTTTTTACTTGGCAGGGTCAGGGCTCCCTGGCAATAAATATTGAATTTCAAAAAGAGCCAGGTATAATGAGCGACTTCATGTGCCGGGATGGCGGAACTGGTAGACGCGCCGGACTCAAAATCCGGTGGTAGCAATACCGTGTCGGTTCGATTCCGACTCTCGGTACCATTAAGTGTTTAAACAATGCACTTAAGTGGTTCGTGGCGGCACATGTCTCTTACCCTCTGGGGCGTCATTGCGAGCTGCGCGAAGCAATCCACATCGATGGGGGACCCGTCTATGTTGTTCGTATCGCCCGATTTCGGGGAATCCATTGTAAATCATGCTATTGCTTCTGGCAGAGATGCAAATTGTTTTTTTCAATCCTTTTTTCATACGCTTACACAGCAGCCACCCCCCGTTTTTAAAGCGATAGAGTGTCACTACAAACAAGTGGTTGACGTGTTTGTCGAAACATTTAATAAAACGCTCTGCCTTGAGCCACCTGCCAAATTTGATGAAATCATCGCGATCTCGACATCCTTGCATCCCTTAGAAAGAGAGTGCGTGTTTGGTCCGATTTTAAGGTTTACCTACAATGCCATGATTGATAAAGGGCTGTTAGCAGGAAGTAAACTCGAACTTCATCCG
>JACREE010000022.1 GCA_016218405.1 Gammaproteobacteria bacterium | reverse complement strand
GCAACAATTGAAGCCCGCATGACGTCTTCACGCTTACCGGGTAAAGTGATAATGCCGGTATTCGAAAAACCCATGCTGTATTATTTGGTTTCTCGCTTAAAGGCTGTACCTTCATTGGATGGTATTGTTTTAGCAACAACCACTAACAGCACAGATGATGTGCTTGAGAAATTCGCATTCCAACAAAATATTCACTGTTTTCGTGGCAGTGAAGATAACGTTATGTCACGGGTCATAGGAGCAGGCGAATCAGTTAATGCCGGAGTCATTGTTGAAATTACAGGGGATTGCCCTATCATAGATCCTCAAATTGTTGAACAAACAATTAGAATATTTAAGGAAAACAAAACAGATTATGTGAGCAATGGGCACATTAGAAGTTATCCAGATGGTATGGACACCCAGGTTTTTAGACTAGAAACGTTGAAGCGATCTGCTGCTATGACTAACGATTCCTTGGATCATGAGCATGTGACTTTACATATTCGCAACCATCCAGAATTATTTTTTCCTATTCATGTCGTTGCCCCTCCTGAAATTCATTGGCCTGAATTAGGTTTAACTTTAGATGAACAGGCTGATTACGACCTCATCAAACGCATCATCGAATATTTTGGGAAGGATAATTTGCATTTTAGTTGTTTGGATGTGGTGAAATTATTGCGTAAAAATCCTGACTGGGTGGCTCTAAACCAACATATTCAGCGCAAGGGAAATACATGAGTGGTACATGTTTCTTCAAGACGAAAAATATCCCAAGAAGCATAGGATAATCCAGGTGAGTTACGATGATTTATGCACTGAGTGATGAATATTTTGTTCGAACTTTAGATGAAAATGACCTCAATGGCCCTTATCCAAACTGGTTTTCTGATCAAGAAGTTTGTTTATACAATTCGCATGGGAAATTTTTTAGAACAAAAACCTATTTTAGAGAATATCTCCATACTTTAAATCAAAATGACCAAATTGTTTGGGCCATCTGTCATAACAAAGATGGCCACGTAGGTAACATCAGTCTTCAGGAAATTTCTTTTATCAACAGGACAGCTGAATTCGCCATTATTTTAGGTAATAAACACCATTGGGGGAAAAACCTGGGTTTATTAGCTGGAAAAAAATTATTGGAACATGGTTTCTATAAATTAAATTTATCGCGAATTTATTGTGGCACCAGCGCCACCAATAAAGGGATGATAAAACTAGCACACACATTGGGAATGAAGCATGAAGGAACAAGACGGCAACATTTATTTCTTAATGGTGAAAGAGTCGATATGTTAGAGTATGGAATTCTGCATACTGAATTCAAAATGGATTAATTAAATGTATACTGTCGTTTCGCATGATGCGGGTGGGGCCGAAATAATCAGCAGTTATATACGTCAACAGAACATTGACTGTCTCTTTGTATTAGATGGACCTGCAAAAAAAATTTTTGAATCAAAATTAGGACCAACAAAACAAGAAAATTTATATGCAGCCATTCAACAATCAGAACAAATATTATGCGGAACAAGCTGGCAATCTGAATTAGAATTCAACGCCATAAAATATGCACGCTCTCAATCCAAACGATCAGTTGCTTTTCTTGATCATTGGGTGAATTATAAAGAACGCTTCATTAGAAATGATGAAGTTTGTTTGCCTGATGAAATATGGGTGGGAGATGCCGTTGCAGAAACGCTTGCCAAAACTGTTTTTCCAGATATCGTTATAAAAATGATTGATAATCCTTATCTGAAAGAAATAAAACAGATATTATCTAATATACCCATTAAAGAGCGTTTGTCAGATGAAATTGTTGTTTTATATGTTTGCGAACCCATTCGTGACCATGCTTTTAAACAATATGGAGATCAGCATTATTGGGGTTACACTGAAGAAGAAGCGTTGAAGTATTTTCTTACACATTGCAATAAAGTACATAAACGTATTAGTCGCATTGTAATACGTCCCCATCCGTCCGAACCGAGAGAAAAATATCGGTGGGTACAAAACGAATTTGGTTTACCTATAGAAATAGGCAATCAAACGTTATTAGAAGAAATTATAAACAGCGATATGGTTGTTGGCTGTCAGACCATGGCAATGGTTGTGGGGCTTTTAGCAAAAAAACACGTTATCTGTTCCATACCACCCGGAGGGGCGAAGTGTAATTTACCACACTCGGAAATCATACATTTACAGTCTATAGTGTAAGGTCTGTTTACAATTCGCCAGGCTGAAACATAAACCCTTGATTTTCGAGCACCGCAACGGAGCATACGTGGGTGGGTATGTGAGTAGTGGAGCACAGTAAATCAAGGGTTTATGACCAGCATAGTTAGAATTGTAAACAGAGCCTAGTACAAGGAAAAACATGAACGATACTAATCATTCGGTAACCAAGCCAATCGAAGGTATTCAATATTGTATTCGTTGCTGTGTGCCAGAAACACAAGAAGGCGTTAATTTTGATGAACTGGGAATATGCACAGCGTGCCGCTCATCGGAAGATAAAATGCATATCAATTGGGCAAAACGTGAAGAACAGCTAAAAAAAATCCTGAATGAAGCTAAAACCAAAGCTGGAAATAACTATGATTGTGTATTACCTATTTCTGGAGGAAAAGACAGTTTCTTTCAGGCGCATGTCCTAACCAAAATATATGGATTAAAACCTTTGGCTGTCACATTTAGTCACAATTGGTTTTCAGAAACTGGATTTTATAATTTACAACGTTGCCTCGAAGTATTTAATTTAGACCATTTACAATTCACACCTGCTCGTGGATTAGTGAACAAATTAGCAAAAAAATCATTGGGGGCTATTGGCGATTCGTGTTGGCATTGTCATTCAGGCGTGGGAGCATTCCCGCTACAAGTGGCCACAAGATTTAACATACCTTTGTTGGTATGGGGTGAGTCTATTGCTGAAAACGATGGCAGGGCTTCTTACAGTACCCCCTGCCACAAATTTGATCGCGATTATTTTACAAAAGTATCTGCAAGACTTACCGCTAAAGAGATGGCGGATGACACCTTATCTAAAAAAGACTTGCATCCTTTTGAACTGCCCAGCTACGAGGAAATAAATAATACGGGGGTTTGGGGTATACATTTAGGAGATTTTATTTTTTGGGATGAAGAACGACAAACGGAGTGGATACGAAACGTCTATGGCTGGCGAGAAACAGAAATGGAAGGAACCTATAAAGGTTATAAAAGTGCAGAGTGTATCATGTCTGGTATGCATGATTTTACCTGCTATTTAAAACGAGGATTTGGGCGAGCCACCTGGCAAGCGGCCGTCGATGTCCGCAATGGTTTATTAAGCAGAGAAGAAGGCTTTGAGTTAATTAAGCAACACGATCAAGAGCGACCAGAAGCATTGGATTATTATCTGAAAATAACAGGGCTATCAGAAGAAGCATTTTATGCCACAATGAAAAATAAAAAAATTGACGCGCTGAAAGATATTCAATTGCCCATTCATGCTAAATCAAGACCCAATGCCGAGCGCATCGTCCCCTTCGTTGAGCAAATTATTCAAAAACATCTGCATAAACCCGATCCAAGAATAGCAAGAGATAAGGGCCTTGACGATGAATAACTTATTTTTAAACTATTCATTACCCGACTTACATATCAAACTAAGTCAAAAAAAGTTATCTTTTAGCGATTTAGCAGATGAAACAATTAAAGCTGTAGAGATGCATGAGAAAAATACGTTAGCTTGGGTGCGTTATGACTTAGCGCATTTAAAATCTAGCGCGTTACAAATGGTTTACACAGAAAAATTAAAACTTATTCAGGGTATACCCTTTGGTATTAAGGATATTTTTAATACCAAATATTATCCAACCGAAATGGGCTCTCCGATTTGGAAGGGGTTCACGCCTGGTAATAATGCAAGGATCGTTGATTCCCTATTGAATGCGGGTGGTTTGATCGTTGGAAAAACAGTGACAGCAGAATTTGCGGTTCATTCACTGAATGAAACTTTAAATCCTCATGACCCTACACGCACACCCGGTACTTCTTCCAGTGGTTCAGCAGCCGCAGTGGCCACGGGTATGGTACCGTTTGCATTGGCTACACAAACTGCAGGATCCATTGTGCGCCCTGCAAGTTTTTGCGGCGTATGGGGCATGAAACCTTCTTTTGGTATGATTCCTCGTACGGGTGTATTAAAAACAACTGATTCCTTGGATACTATCGGCTTTATTGCTGCACATGCTAAAAGTTTGCGTGTCATTCTTGATCAAGTGCGCGTTCGAGGACCCAACTACCCTTTTGTTTATAAAAAAGTTGATTCGCGGGGCGCTTTTCCTAAAAAACAAAGTGAACAATGGCGCATTGGTTTTATAAAAACGCATACCTGGTCGGGTGCAGAAACGTATGTGAAGCATTCCGTTGAAAAACTGGCTAAACAAATTGATTCAACACCTGGGTTCACTTTAGAAGAAATTGAACTGCCAACCCTCTTTAGCGAGGCACATGAAATTCATTCGGTGATTTATACCAAATCACTGGCTTATTATTTTCAAAATGAAAAACAAATAAGTTCTCACATTACACCTATCATGAGTGAAATGATTCAGGAAGGGGAATCCATTAGTTCCAGCCGATTCAAGCTCGCACTAGATCAACAAGTACACTTGACTCATCTTCTTGAAAAAATAATTGCAGACTATGACTTAGTATTGACAATGGGCACATCAAGTTCTGCTCCACTTAGAAATATTGAAGAGTTACCCGATCCATCATTGATATGGACATTATGCCATGTACCCACAGTTGCGGCACCAGCTTTTAGATGCCTCAATAATTTACCTTTTGGCGTGCAATTTATCGCCCGCAAATGGAATGATTATTTGCTGCTACAGGGTATAGAAACCTTAGTAGAAAAAGGACTTCTACCAGAAGGTAGTCAAGCCATTATTCCTCGTCGTGATACTTTTTTAGATACTAATAACGATAAGACAACCACAACAAATGCCCACTAAGAACGTTAAACTATTGGCTCTAACAGCACTTGAGAATACCTGGGGAAATTCAGAAGATATCGTGTTTTCTGGCGAATGGTGTAAGCTTTATGAGCGAAAGCATGTCTGGGGTGCTCGGCATCATGAGACTATCCCTTTTCATTGGGACGACAGAGAAAAATTAAAAAAGGATTATGATTATTTAGAATCGCTACACCACTCACTTTTGACCAGTTTAACTGATACATTGAACAGGCTTCATGGAGTTAATTACTCTACGCGTTATTGGCAAATTTTATTAGATCCATGGTTAATGAGCTATATCAGCGTTCTCTTTGATCGATGGGAATGTTTACGGTATGCTTTTGAATTTTTTGATGAATATAAGATTTATTTTACAACTGAAACAATAAAGCCATCATTTAGTTATGATGATTATTTGACTCAAATTTTTTCTGATGAGTGGAATCAGATCATATACCAAAGAATTATTGAAAATAGCCCTCTAAAAAAATCTATCATACGAAAAGCTAAAGCATCGTGTACCAGTCCTAAAGTTTCCTCCAAGTCGAATGGTAATAAAAAATCAATCTATAATTTAAAAAATCTTTTTGGGAAGGCAGCTAACCTCTTAGATCAACTCATTGGTAAGTATGTTTATAATTATAACGTAGTTTTTTATTGGTCCTATTTTGATCTCTTCGAATTAATCAGTCTGAACGTCTCTATTGGGCAAATTCCCCGCTTATTTGTAAATGAATTTGATCAAAATCGAGTAAATGGACTCTCAGATTTAAAAATTAGT
This sequence comes from Gammaproteobacteria bacterium, assembly GCA_016218405.1. GTDB lineage: Bacteria > Pseudomonadota > Gammaproteobacteria > HIGHO2-12-38-15 > HIGHO2-12-38-15 > HIGHO2-12-38-15. Next base: position 53,748 of record JACREE010000022.1, on the reverse strand, counting down.
GAATCCATACGGAATAATCTGCAAATTGACTTTGCAGCAAAATCATCATTTGAAACATTTATTAAAAAATTTATCTTTCACGATATGCCCGTTTCTATTATTGAGGGATACGAACATTTATCTCAATATGTTAAAAAAATACCCATAAAAACCAAAGCCATTGTGACGGCCAATGCTCACTGGGGAAATATCGTGGCTAAATTTTGGTTTGCCGAACAAATACAAAAAGGTGTAAGGCTTATTATTTTAGAGCATGGAGGTTCCCTACCCGCTCATAAAGAATTATTTGATTTTGAAGAAGATATATCCGATTTAAAAGGTACTTGGTTCTCTCCCTACCACAAAAAACATCAACAAGTTCCCCCATCTAGATTAATCAAAAAGTACAGAGACTTGTCACCTCACTATCATGGTAAATATTGTTGTTTTATTGGAAACGAGCATCCAAGATGGGTACACCGTATTCATTTTTACCCAATGGCCGCTCAATGTCTGCGATCATTTGATATGACTGTACAGCTATACAACTACCTGGATAAATCTATCGGGCGCCATGTCAAAATAAAGCCTCCCCCATACAGCTCATATCTAGCGCTCAACACTGAACAAAGATTCAAGGATATACTGGGAGAAGATCATGTGTTATCTGAGCCAACTGTAGATAAGGTGTTTAAACTTGCTAAACTCATCGTCTGCACATACCCGGAAACAACATTCGCTGAAGCCATGACCTCAGGCATACCCACAGTCATGTTTTATCCGGAAGAATTTTATGAAAGACATCCCTCTACTCAACCCTTGTTGGATATATTGCATCAAGCCAATATTGTTTTTCATGATCCTAAATCCATCGCAGAACATATCAACTGTATTTGGTCAGAGCCATGGAGGTGGTGGTCTAGTAGTCAAGTTATCAAGGCTAGAGAAGCATTCAAAAAATCTGCTGCCAATGTATCCATAGATTGGAAAAATCAGTGGGTACAGTTCTTGTTAAATATCTAAAAATTGTTATTCTGTACTAATTGATAAAATTTGAGAATAACTATAAATTTTCTGATTTTATTATTTTTGCTAGTTTTCTACCAAAACCAATACTTTCAGATATCCCTCGATCTTCAGGATAGTAATAGGATGTATCAACAACTAAAAGATTTTTGATTGGTAACTTCAGAGGCGGTAATTTATTTAAATATCCGGGTTCACAAATAGGTTGGGCATATCGGTAGCGGCTTGCTCGTAGATCAATAAAATCATCATCAGTTAAACTGGGATTAATTTTTTTAAGATAACATCGAACTTTATTCAAAAATGATTGATCAGGCTCTTGATACTTAGGATGCTCACCAGGCATATAAAAGGGAACGTAAACTAAGTGACAGTCAAGTGGTCGCAGGTTACTGTATTCAACCAAACCTGGTATATCCATTTCAGGATCATTTATGTTGAGCCAAAAATTTTCAGTAATGGATTTACTCAATTTGACAATAACACAAACCACTGCGATGTTCTGTATCGATTGAAATGCCTTTGAAATTTCGCGAGGTAAATCAGGTATTAGTGTTGAAATATACGGTAATGGGATGGTGCTAATAACCCTGTCAAATGGTTGAAATTTTCCACGTATTTCTATACCTTGCACATGATTTTTATCAATCACTACTTTTGTAACAGGCGTCTTCAAACAAATTTTACCTCCACCATTTTCGATAGCTTCTACCATGGCTTGAAGCAAAGTTTCAGATCCTCCTTCTAGATAACCCAATTTTTCTCGAAATAAATTATATCGTGAACGGCCTAGACGACGAATTCGACTCCATATCCATGCGGCAGACAAGTTATCCGAGTAATTATAAAATTTATAATCAAATAATCGTTGCCATAATACTTCATACGCCTTTTTACCAACCCAACGTTTAATCCAAGCTGATGCATTTTTATGATCGAGAGAACGCCAATCATTTCGTTTTGTCGCTAAAAAAGCATGTAGGCCATAGCGAAATTTTGAAATCAAGTTCAATCCTTTGAACTTGATTAGAGCGTAGGGGTTTCCCCAAGACTGTAACCTATTCTGGTACCAATAACCCATTTTAGTTTCGATCCACCGCATTTGACTTGCCAAGCCCAACTCATCTAGCATTTGAAAAAAATCGTTATCAGAAGTACAGTGAAAGTGATAATAACGTTCGATGGTCAAACCATTAAAATCGAAAGCAGCCGTCATACCTCCCACACGATCATCGGCTTCAAAAACAATGGGTTGATATCCATCTAATATCAATTGATAAGCAACGGCTAATCCCATTGGTCCCGCACCAAGCACCGCAACTTGTTGTTTAGAATTTGAAATTTCTAATGAATCAATCACGTTTAAAACTCCAAAACTATTTTCCCATATCTTGAATCGTTAAATGTTTCATGAATTGCCATTGAAAATGGGGTGGGTGAAACATTAAAAATACTTGGCCAATCAATTACTTCAAAATTATCTTTAGCAACCAAAGCAGCTAATTGTTGGGTAGTAAAAGGAGGGTTATTATCAAAAAATTCCCACACTCTGAGTAATGCATAAAAAAATTTATACGGCAGCTTGAGAATTTTGGATTTAGCTTTAATGGCTTTTTTAATTTCAAACACCACATCAATATAGTTAATGTACTCGTATCCGGAAATATTATAAATACCATTATAATTTTTATTCTCAATACAACTGATAATAATATTACAAAAATCACGCACGAATAATGGTTGTCTTGGGTATTGTCCTTTTCCTGGTATCGGAAAAATAGGCGATTTTTGCATGAAACGAGATAACCATCCTAAATGCTTGCGATCAAACCAACCAAACATCAATGTTGGTCGAAGAATTACACTCGGAATACCACTCTTAACCACCAAACTTTCTTGTTCTTTTTTTGTGTTAGTGTAGAAATCATCTGCGCTAGACTCAGTAACAGATGAACTAACGTGAATCAATCGACTAATCTTATAGTATTTGATTTGATCGAGTATCAGTCGAGTACTGTCTATATTATTTCTGATAAACTGCTGGGGGTTATTGCCACCAATTTGAGCCTGCAACATCACAACAACATCTGCGTCTTTAAACTGAGATGTCCAGTTACCTTGTTCAGCAAAATCGGCATAGTGAGCAATAACATCAGGATGCAATTTTTGAAAAATTGCCAAATTAACACGATGCTTATCTAAAACAACAATATCAGTAAATCCACGCGCCTTTAGGAGTATAACCAAATTTTGCCCCACCAAACCTGCCCCGCCTGGCAATATTATCTTCATTTTTTATGCACCTTTTTTTCCATCTTTACAATATTAATTGTATTATTCGAAAAAAGAAGTCGTAATTTTAACTGGTCATGGTGCATATGATTTATCTGTTCAAGTCTATCCATATCCATAGAAGCACTTACGACAAAAGCAAGGATCTTATCGCTGCACATCAAATCCCAAAGGACTTCGTCACTTATAATATGATTCTTTTGAGCAAAATTCACATTCATAGGAATTTGATAAAAATTATTACCTGACACGGAGAAAAAAGACATTTTTTTGTTTGCCATCAGAACAGGTTGTGGGTATCTCAATGCAACATACACCAACTGATCCCAAGGGTCATATTTGTTAGAAAATTGTTTGATAAAATTAGCTGCTTTATTAAAATCATTCTGCTGGCCTATACCACCGTAACTAGTTATAGATTCAGATGGATTGTATAGAGCTGGGTGACCAAAAAGTTCAACACTGTAAGTTCTTCTTGATGCAATGACAAAATTTAAGATAATAATTAAAGCTATCAACCCCCAAAACCCACGATAACATATTTTTTTACTTTTACTCAAAAGCTTTGAGCGCTCAGAAGCGACTAAAATAGTTAATGGGAGCATGCTGGCATCAATATATGACAGATTAAAACCAGGTGATGAAAAAGTAGTGACAAAAACATATGTAAAGATAAAAATTAAAAATACCGTTAGAAATGACCAATTTTTTTCTTCATCGTTTTTTAATAAAATAAAAAGGTAGATAGCAATGACACCAAAATATTCTGTCAATATTAAAATTGCATTCGCGATATTTATAAAAGAAAACCTGGATGTTGGATGCGGGAAATTCATTGTTAGAGCAATATAAGCTTGTTCTTTTATATACCCACCAGGCTCCAAGAAGAAAAGGGCCGTAAATGCCCCGGAAATCAAAAACGCACCTATTAATGCTTGAGTTGCTTTCACTTTTACTGCTTGTTTGCTTGTTTGACTAAAAATAAAAATAAGAGAAAAAGAAATAGGCACAATGAACAAATGAGTTAATTTGAAACTCGAAAATAAAAATGTAAAAAAAATCAATCCAAAGGTGTTGTGGATTTGATTTCCTAATCCATATAGATACCTATAAACATAAACTGTCATTAATGTCAAAGAGGCAGCTGTTACCGCTGTTTTTGAACCAAGTTGAATCAACTGTGCCACTATTATGAAATTTGAAAATAAAAGAACAAGTGCAGTAGAAGCAAAAGATTGCATCCTGATTTTTAAGTTGTTAGATAAAAGTAGACCAGCCCAAAAAATAGCTCCAACTAGTATAATCACAAACAAAATTCTTTGAGTGATGATCGATGGAAATAAATTAACGAATGGTGCGAAAAAATAAAGCTCGCCTGGCGGGTATTGAAATTGGAAAAAATCAAGATAAGGAACATACCCTTCTCTAACTAACTTTGCACCTAGCCAAAAGTACCCAGAATCAGATTCAGTAGCGAAAAATATGGTTGCCAACCCTAAAAGAAATGCTATTAAAAATGCTGCTCCTACATCAAAAAATCTGATGTTTAACCTGATAGTATTCATCATAGCATTCCTCTTTAAGATAGTTACAAGCGTATTTTTTTAAAAATATCAGTATGCAGACAACGAATAATCAGCATTATCCAAGCCCAATACCAAGGTGTATAAATTTCATTTTTTTGTTTTCTTATTGCATGTTTAATATCTCTTGCTACATACCTGGCACTAACAGTAAGTAATCGAGGTAAATTTAAATTAGCAGTCATAGGCGTAGAAACAAACCCAGGTTTGATAACAAGAACATGTATATTATCTCTAAAAAGACGGGCGCGAAGACCAGAACAATATGTGTTTATCGCGGCTTTTGCAGCACCATACACATAATTTGAAGCTCGTCCTCTATCTGCAGCGACAGAACTAATCACAGCAATCGTACCATATTTTTGTGATTCGAAATGATTGGCCAAATGAGTCAGTAACGAGATAGTGCTAATGGCATTTGTATTGATTTCAAATAATGTTTTATCGAAATCTTTTTCACACTCTTTTTGCTTACTTAATGTGCCATGTGCAATCAGAGCAATGTCAATCCCTTCCATAACCATAAATGCCTCTTTAATAACAGCATCATGTTGCTTAAAATTATTTAAATCAAGCGTCATAGTCTGTACTGACTTTGCACCGCGAACCATTAAATCAGCTTCTATGGATGATAATCGCTCCTTATTGCGAGCTATCAAATAAAAAGAGTTTCCCTCAGCGGCCCATAATTGCGCTGTTGCTTCCGCTATTGCCGATGTAGCACCAATGATTAGTATTTTTTTCATTGTAGTCCAATACGTTTTGATTGTTGTGATGAAAATTTTCCGATTGCACCATATTTTTCTCGAACTGATTCAAAATCAATCCAGCAAGGATAACTTGATTTGAATGTTTTCTCAGTCATTCTTGCATCCTTTGCAAGGTAAATTCTGCCACCAAAATTTAAAACCATCCTATCAAGCTCCTCTAATAATTCCAGCAATCCTGCTGTTATTTTAAAATCCAGAGCAAGAGTGTAACCCTCCATTGGAAATGAAATAAAATTGTTATTTTCTTTTCCTAGTAGTTTAAGCACTGCCAAGAAGGAACCTTTTCCTGATTGAGCAATGCGACCTAATATTTGCTTAAGACCCACAGCGCTAGCCACTTTTGGCAAAACAAATTGGTATTGTATAAAACCTTGTTTACCATACAAGTAATTCCAGTTACGTAAGTTATCTAAAGGATAAAAAAAAGAATTAAATTTAATTAGTTTAGTTTCGGTTTTTTGACTAATTTTTCCGTGATAAAATAGGTTGAATGCTTTTATCGACTTACTAGTGAGGAAACATCCAGGCAAGTCAAAAAAAACAGGGATGGTGCTGCTTTTTTCTCTAGTTAGCGTCCCATTTTCAGCATGTTCGCCTAAGGTAAGCACGGAACGCCCTAAGTGTTTGCCGGTTGCCAAGCAATCAATCCATGCAACGGAATATGAACTTTTAGAACATTGTTCAAATTTCTCCAAAGCTTCATCTAAACAATAGCTCTTGATAGTTGTTTGCAAAATACAACTAGATTTAATGGGTTTAAGCTTAATATTTGCAGACAAAATGATGCCCGTTAAACCCATGCCTCCACAAGTTGCTTTGAATAAATCACTATGCTCTGTGGCCGATGCAGTGACTATCTCACCGTTGCTCAGTAATAATTGTAAATTTATTACATATCCACTGAACGCCCCTTCATGGTGATGATTTTTACCATGTACATCACTTGCGATAGCACCCCCAATCGTAACATAACGCGTACCTGGGGTTACCGGTAAAAACCAGCCATGAGGTATGCTTGTGTTTAATAATTCATTAATCGACACGCCAGCGCCACAACAAATAACACCCGCAATCTTATCAAAAGTTAAAAAATGATTTAAATATTTCATTCCCAATATATTATTCGCAAGAGAACTATCACCGTAACTTCGTCCCAATCCACGAGCTATCAGAGATGAAGTATTTTTAACAAAATTTTTGCAATCGGTGATCGTCAAAGGTTGCAATAACTCCGCTTCTATTTTTGGGTAACGCCCCCAACCTTGCATCAACATAAAATTATTTTCATATACACAAATCACCTTTATTTAAATAAATTTTGCAAGTACAAATATTCCAACAAATAAGCATGCAACAATTAGACTCACGGGATTTTTCATTGCAAATACAATAGGATCATCATGCATTTGTCCACGATGGGCAATTAGCCAACTAAATGAAATCCAAAATAACAATAATGGGCATGCTAACCAAAGCAGTTGGGGTACATGATAAAGATAAAGAGCCGTATTGTCTTGAATATAAAGCGCCAACACCAAAACGGAGATATATCCCGAGGCTGCGCCCAGACTTGCAACCAGTTCTAAATCACCAGGATAATAACCACGCCCAGGCAGTAGACCTTCTTTGTCTTTTACTTGCGCAGCCTTTAGCTCACTAAATCGCTTAATAAGCGCCAGACTGAAAAAAACAAACATTGCAAAAGTTAACAACCAAAATGAAAAACTTACTGCAATCGCAGTTGTACCAGCGATAATTCGCATGGTATACAAACCTGCCAGTGTTAACACATCTAACACCGCAATTTGTTTCAACTTTAATGAATAAGCAAATGTAAGCAAGAAATAAACGGCTAACGTTATCAGAAAACTCACTGGCAGCATAAAATAAGTTAGTCCAAACGAACTTAAAAGCAGTAAAGGCCATATTATCCATCCAATGACTATACTGAGATTACCTGATGCAAAAGGCCTGCATCTTTTTCGTTCATGACGCCTGTCATTATTAAGGTCTATTAAATCATTAAGCACATAAACACTAGAGGCTGTCAGACTAAACATAACAAATGCCATGATCGCACTAATAAGCTTAGCTTCATTACAATATAATTGTGCTGCAAATAAAGGCAACATGACCAATAAATTTTTTAACCACTGATGGGGTCGCAGTAATTTAAGTAATGCAAATAATACAGCAGGCTTATCTGAACTAAATACCGAAACACAGTTATTATATTGTTGAATTTTTTTTATGAGCGTTTTGTTATTACTGATTACAACGGCATTGGCTGCTGATTCCCAAACAAGCAAATCAGCCACACTGCCACCAACATAATCATACCCTCCTTCACCATATTTACCGACAAGAAAATCACGTTTCTTTTCGGCTTTTAGGTTTGTATTAGAATCCGTTCCAAAAACTTCATCAAATAATTTATGATAAGCAGCTACCTGCTCAGCCAACGAAAAATGATTTGCGGTAGCCAAAATAATTTTTCGCCCTTTTTCATTTTTTTGAGTTTTTATCCAATCAAGTAGTTTCTGGTTGTATGGCAACATTGAAATGTCAATTGATATCTTATTAAGATGGTGTTTAAGCGCCTTTTTTCCTTTCAAAAACCAATACGCCATTTTAAAAAAATGCAATGGTTTAGATATAAGATATTGATTGGCTAACTCAAACAGTAATTTGGTCTTGATTAACGTGCCGTCCAGGTCCACCACCAATGGTAACTTCGATTCTGCAAGCCCGCTTTGCATCTCATTCATCCTTGAATCAAACCTGGTGGCTGTTAACATTTCTAATTGTGCTAGCCATAGAGGATTAATTTACGTATATGTATCCCCAATAATCTTGACTAATTTAATCATCCAAACGGTGATCATATTGCTTTGAAATGCTCCCGCGAGTATACGGAATCTTAAATGGATTACTGAAACTGTCAAGGGGCGCAGAAATAGACCCATCATTAAAAAAACAGCGCTGAACTTCTTGCAAATCACTAAAAAAGCGGTCCTGAGTTAGCCTGAAGCGTATGAGGAAGCTGGTGGAAAAGATGGTTGAAAGTTGGAATCGATTAGTATAGAGTCAACTCGTTTGAAACAACATAGAAATTTATACGGATGTTTAGAATTTTTCATGCGGTATTTTTGCGTTGGCAATAAATACAATTGAAAGGAAAGGGATGAAAGTAGCTAGTTTAAACTTGACGTTATGCGTCAGCTTTTATTAGTGCTTCAAGGTTAATAAGATATGTTAGTTTACAAATACATTAAAAACCTATCTTCAACTATGTTTAGCAAAAAAAAGCTAAAATGGTTTTTTTTGCTGGGCATGGCTTTTGTAAGTGTCCACTGGCTAAACAATTCTAATGGTTTTTCCAACCCTTCTTCTGGTTTTAGCCACATTGTTTTTGAGAAAATTGAAACTTTTTGTTCACTAATAAAAAATGATTTGCCAGGTAAGGTATTACCTAATAGGCAAATAAACGACTTAGTTCCAGATCGGTTACAAACCTGCTCAGGTACATTTGAATCAACCCTCTACCGCATAGACCATCAACTTGTTTTTACAACAGTATCCACAAGTTTGCTTGGCGGAAAAATGTACTTTATTCAACATATACCTTTTCGACAACTTTATTGCATCATGATTGCCTTCTTTGTTGCCATCGGGAGCATTCTGTTATTATCAAACAGATATCCACTATCACGATGGCCCACCCCCACCTCACTCAGCCTGATATCTATTCTTTCAATATTACTCAGCATGCGCGCTTCTACTGGATGGGATGAGTTTTTTATTAATTTACGTCATGCTTACATGCTCCTCCACTATGGAGTTTATAGTATCAACGCTCATTCGATGATCGAAGCAACTGTTGATTTTATTCCTCTGATGATAACTACACTTCTTGGAAAATTTGGAATAAACCTCATGGATGCCTCAATCATGGCATCTCTTCTAGGAAACATCATCGTCATCGTCTTTTCGTACTCTCTTGTTTTCAATTTAACTAAAAGTAAAGCATGGGCGATATTAACAGCTTTAACTATTGGCATATCTCCTAACGTTATTAGCGTTGGAGCCACAGGCTTTTCAGCCGTCCTGTTCAGCGGGTGGATTTTGGCAAGTAGCTACCTAATCTTGTTTACTGAAAAACGAATACTCGGGCTTATTTTTTTATCGACATTGACGTTAGTGCGCACAGAAGGAATTTTGTTTGCAGCCCTTCTTATGACGTATGTTTATATTTTTGAGCCCTTGTCTTACATAACACATACAAAAATAGGGTTATCGTCGATCAAACGTATGGCTGTGCATGGTAGCATTGTTTTTTTTCCATTTATCGTATTGCTTATCCTAAGATATGCCATCTATGGACATGCTATTCCAAATCCTATTTTATTTAAAAATACTGCGCTTGATGCGGGCTATTTTTCAGCAGGCTTTACAAATTTTCTCGATACTTTATTAATAAGCAATAAACTCCATTATTTCGTGTTATTAATATTATTTTTATATCTTATAAATTGGATTGCTTGGAAAAGAGATAGCCGGTTAATTGCATGGAAAATTCATATCAACACATTGCTTGCTTTAAATGTGATTATTTTTATCTTTATATTGCCCTACTTTGCTGGGGGTGGTGACTGGTTTCCACTTACCTGGAATAGGTATGGTTTACCCTTCGGTTTGATCCTTCGTTTAACATTTATGGTCTTGCTTTATGGCGCAGTTTTCAATGGTTTAAAGAAATGGCTTAATCACAAGTATTTCATAATAATTTGCGCGGTGATCATTTGCTTAACGATAGCAAGTTTGTTAAGCAGTAAAAAACTACAATCTTTTGTAAATCAAGTAAGCTTCAAATCTACAGAAAACACCTGGCAAAGGATTGATAACCTTGCTTCTTTGGGTCAGTTTTTAGATGAAACCTTACCAAAGGATGCTGTTGTTTCAAGTCCCGAGGAAGCGACCATCATGTATTTTTCAAATCGTGAAATGCTAGGACTACTTGGCGTAAGTAACCCCGCTATAACTGCGATGCCATTTCAACCGCTTCTCCCAGGTGACGTTCTTCATCGTAAACGAGGTTACGCATCGGTCTATCATGTTCGGCCAGACATCATTGCCCTTCTTGAACCGGTAATACTGGGTAATTTTAGCAGCCAAGCTTCTCCAAAAAATTCAGTAAAATACTCTGTCCAAAACTATCTATTCGATAACTCCAAGGTGAACATTGCTTATTATCGAGTGGGCTCATTCAAGGCTTTAGAAAAGATGGGGTACCAACATGTTACTATTTCCTTCCCTGATCGCATTTTTAGTGTATTTGTGAGTGCACGGATTTATGAAATTTTTATAAAAAATATCCATGAAAAAGAATTTCGATTTATTGAAAAATATCCGATCAATTATTCAGTCAATCAAGAACTAACAAAAAAGTACGTACCTGCCGTCAAAGAAATAATGCCTAGCTTGTAGAGGAGCGTCATGGAAATTCTAGCCCATCGAGGCCTGTGGTGCCAACCAGACGAAAAAAATACGTTAACGGCGTTATTTAAAGGTCTGGATGAAGGTTATGGCCTAGAAACTGATATTCGTGATTTGAATGGCCGCTTAATTATTTCTCATGACGTGTCCACACATGGTTCTGCAATTCCACTCGAGCAATTGTTGCATTATTACACTGACGGTAATTTTACCTCCACATTGGCGTTAAATATTAAATCCGATGGTTTGCAGAAGCTGCTGCATGATCAACTACAAAAATATGCAATAAAAAACTATTTTATTTTTGATATGTCAGTACCAGATACCCTTGGTTATTTTAAATGGGGTATGCCTACTTTTATCAGACGTAGCGATGTGGAGTATTATCCTAAGCTCATGTTAAGTGCTCAAGGAATTTGGTTAGATGAATTGCTTACACCGTGGATAAATACAGAAGTTATCATTTCTCAAACAAGTATTGTCGGTTCAGTTTGTATCGTTTCAGCCGAACTACACGGACGTTCATACAACAAGCAATGGGAATATATCACGAATGCCTTAAGTGTCGAAAATTTATCAAACAAATTACTGATTTGTACAGACTTCCCTTCTTATGCAAAAAGGCATTTTACATGAATCTAATTAAAGCTGTTCTATTTGATATCGATGGGGTGTTGATTGATGCAAAAGATTGGCATTATGAAGCATTGAATAAGGCCTTAAGTTTGTTTGGCATGGAAATAAGTTTATACGATCACCTTGGAACATACGATGGTTTACCCACAAGGAAGAAACTTGAAATGCTGACAGTAGAGCGGGGGTTACCCGTTGAACTTCATGCCTTCCTCAATGAGGTAAAACAACAACGAACACTGGAAGAAGTTTATCAAAAATGCAAACCCATGTTTATTCATGAATATGCACTTTCTCGATTAAAAAATGAGGGAAAACTTCTGGCTGCTTGTTCTAATTCCATCCGAAATACAGTCAGAATTATGCTTGAGAAAGCAATGCTTATCCAATATTTTGATGCCGTATTTTCTAATCAAGACGTTACAAAGGGAAAACCCGATCCGGAAATATATATTAAATGCATGGATAAATTGGGAGTAAAGCCACACGAAACACTTATTCTTGAAGATAATGAATATGGGATAAAAGCGGCTATTGCGAGCGGAGCACATCTGCTGCCTATTCAAACGGTTAATGATGTTACCTATTTTAATATTAAAGCACGCATTGATTCACTTAACATGGGGGCCAATTAATGCTAACTATTGCCGTGCCTATGGCAGGAAGTTCTCTCTTTTATCCAGAAAAATTACATCACTATCCTAAAGTATTTCAAGAAATTCTCGGTCGACCAATGATTCAAGTTGTTATTGAAAACTTAATGCAGATCCCAGTAAACAAGCGCTTTCTATTCATTATCAATGATACAGATTTAAAAAAATACCAATTAGATAATATTTTAAAAATGCTGACTTTTGATAATTGTGATATCGTCGTCCAAAAATCGCCAACCAAAGGAGCTGTGTGCAGTTTATTGTTGGCCATTAAATTTCTTAACCATAACAATCCTCTCTTAATTGCCAATGCCGATCAAGTCATTAACCACTCATTCGAACCTATTATCAATTTTTTTAGTAAACCAAATATTGATGGCGGTGTAATTTGCTTTGATTCGATTCATCCACAATGGTCTTATGCAAGGGTGACAGAAGATCAAATTCTAATTGAAACAACCGAAAAAAAACCAATCAGCCGTGATGCCATAGCAGGATTATATTATTTTAAGCGAGGAACCCATTTTATCCAAAGTGCCATGTGTGTCGTTATTAAAGATCGAAGTCATGAAGGAATGTATTATACCTCCTCAGTCTTAAATGAAATGATTTTGGATAATAAAAAACTTAAAACATATAGGATTGAAACAAGCGAATATCACTCATTTTATTCCCCTGAAAAAATACAAGAATTCGAACAAAGATTTAGGGAAGGAATACAAATATGATCAATATTGTCATCCCCATGGCGGGCCAAGGTTCACGTTTTGTTAAAGCAGGATATTCAACACCCAAGCCGTTTATTATGGTAAATGGAACTACGCTCATTGAACTCGTTTTAAAAAATCTTTATATCAAAGATGCGCACTATTTGTTGTTAGCACGCACCGAACATATTGAATCTCATGCTTCAATTTTCAATAGAATTCAAAACAATTTCAATGCCCATATCATTGCTGTTGATAGACTTACGGAAGGTGCCACTTGCACCGTTTTACATGCGCATCGATTCATTAACAATAGCGTCCCATTACTACTGGCAAATTCAGATCAATATATCGATGCAAACATTATTGATTTCATTCAAGATTGCCAAGATCGTCAGTTGGATGGCTCCATCCTAACTTTCATCGATCCTATGCGCGATCCCAAATGGTCCTTTGCAAGACTTAATGAAACAAATTTAGTGCTCGAAGTTAAAGAAAAACAACCCATTTCAGCTTATGCAACGGTTGGATTATATTATTTTTCTCAAGGTAAACATTTTGTTGACGCAGCCATCGATATGCTAATAGCCAATGATCGTGTTAATGGTGAGTTTTATACCTGTCCGGTCTATAACTATTGCATATCTGCCGGTCTTCGTATCGGCATTTATAATATTGATGCTACATGTATGCACGGGCTAGGTACACCAGAGGATCTTACTCGTTTTATCAAGGATCGCTCATGTGTCTTATCCTAATTCCGTTAGCAGGCCCAGATTTTTACACAGAACAATTCGGAATCCGTCCCCTTTATCCTGTTGGACACACAACATTAATAGAGCATGTACTAGCCCATCGGCCATGGATAAATGATCACGACAGTAACCAGTTGGTTTTTATTTTGCGTGATGAAGGCATTCATACCAAACAAGTGCAAACATTAATCATGAAGCGCTTTCCCTCGGCCCATACAGTCATTTTAAGTGATCTCAGCGCAGGCGCACCTTTATCAGCGCTTGCTGGGCTTGCACTTGCCAAACAATACGATACCCCCGTAATTATCGATTTGGCGGATATCGTCTTTACAATGCCGCAGGATGTATGCGCTTATTTTTATAGTAATCCGTATGTTGATGCAGTAGTACCGTATTTTGACTCCAGCAATCCTAAATTTAGCTATATCAGCTTAGATGGCGATGTTGTAACTAAAGCACGTGAAAAACAACTTATTTCCACACATGCTTCAACTGGAGTTTATTTTTTTAGAAATGTCACTGCCTATTTACAGGCAATGATTTACTGCTTTCAACACCTTGATATATGTAAAATTGGCGCATCATTTTTCATATGTCCGTCAGTTAATGGGCTTATAAGTCAAAATCGACAGGTCCGTGCCATAAAAGTGACTCAAGTTGAAGATATGAGCACCCTGTTTCATGAAAATTAATAAAGGAATTTTTTATGAAATTTAGTTTGATTATTCCTCTTTGGAATGAAAGTGCGAGCGTGCCTAAATTAATTCGAGCTATTGAAGAAAGTAAATTACCACAGATTGGAATGAAGGAGTTAATACTGGTTAATAATGCCTCGGGTGATAATACTGGCACACTTATCGATGAAGCAGCAAAATCACATCCATGGATCGTGCCAATACACTTAGAACAAAATCAAAATTATGGTGGTGGTGTTTATGAGGGATTTAAATATGCACGATGTGATATTTTTTGCTATATCCCTGGCGATCTGCAGGTTATGCCTGAAGATGTTCTTAAGGTCTATCATGCCTTTTTATCTAACCTTACATCAAAAAATAAATTACTTGTTAAGGGCTATCGAACCATTCGTCATGACCCCATGCAAACTAAATTAATTAGTAAATGTTATACTTTTTTAGCTAATCAGCTGCTTCATCTTCACATCAAAGATGTCAATGGTTTGCCTAAGATGTTTCATCGTAACTTAATGGATTTAATTCCTGCCGAGCGAGCAAAAACTTTTGTGTTTGATATACAAATACTTGCTATTGCTCGAACTCATGGTTGGATTATTGAAGAAGTACCAGTCACTTTTCACGATCGACGTGAAGGTAAATCGAGTTGGTCTCAAAAACGTTTACAAGTGTACTGGCAAACATTTTGGCAAACTCTGAAAGTTCGTTCTCTTCGTTATAAACCGGGCATCCCACTAAAAAATTTACGCTGAATCACGCCATTTAAAAAACCCAAACTGGGATTTTCATCTGTTATACCCTATACTCCCCACACCCAAAAACCCTGGTTTTTAACCCTCCCTCTTGGATATCGCTATTATGATGAATCTCTCTGATAAGATTTATGTTGCTGGGCATCGCGGTTTGGTCGGTTCCGCTATAGTACGCGCCTTGCGTAAACAGGGCTACACCCATTTGGTTTTGCGCACACATGCTGAATTGGACTTGACACAACAGCAGCAGGTTTATGATTTTTTCGCTCAAGAAAAACCGGATTACGTTTTTTTGGCGGCCGCGAAAGTGGGGGGAATTCATGCCAATAACACATATCGTGGGGAGTTTATTTTTAATAATTTGGCCATTGAACTTAATGTGATTGAAGCCGCGCGGTGCTTTGGCGCAAAAAAATTAGTTTTTTTCGGAAGTTCTTGTTCTTACCCTCGTTTGTGTCCTCAACCTATGAAAGAAGCGTATTTGCTCACAGGTCCCCTCGAGCCCACCAATGAACCTTATGCTATTGCAAAAATAGCAGGTCTGAAGTTGTGCGAAGCCTATAATGCACAGTATGGTACACAATTTATTTCACTCATACCGACCAGTCTTTATGGTCCGAATGACAATTTTGATTTAGCCACTTCACACGTGCTGCCCGCGCTCATCTGCAAATTGCATCAGGCAAAAATCAAGCGTGATACTCATGTCAGCTTTTGGGGCACAGGCGCTGCCTACCGAGAATTTCTTCATGCAGATGATTTGGCCTCAGCCTGTTTATTTTTAACAAACACAGAGCATGCCGAATTTCTCATTAACATCGGGACAGGGCAGGAAATTACCATTCGTGATTTAATTACACTTGTGCAAGGGGTCGTTGGTTTTTCTGGTGACATCGTTTTCGACTCGAGCAAACCTGATGGTGCGCCACGCAAATTACTCGATACCTCACGCCTTACTCAATTGGGTTGGCACGCCAGCCTAGGGCTTGAAGAAGGTGTACGCGATACCTATCGCTGGTTTTTAGAAAATAGGGGAGATATACCACTTACCCAGACAACGCAAACATCTTAATCGCTTTTACGGTGATTTCTTTTAATTCAGCTAACGTAGCCTCCTCGCAAATAAAGGGGGGGAGCCAATACAGCGTATTACCTAAAGGACGTAGCAACGCGCCTAATTTTAAAGCCTGTTGATAAACAGCATAGCCCGCACGGGTTTGCTGTTGTGGTGGTGTTAAGATTAAATCTGCCGCTGCAATCATACCGATATGACGCACATTCATTAATTGATTTGTTTCTTCCGCCACTTCTTCCATTAATATGGCCATCTGCTGAGCGCGCTGATGACACTGTTGCCGCATCCCCTCCTCAGACAAAATAGACACTGCTTCCAAAGCAACACTGCACGCCAATGCATTGCCTGAAAAGGTATGAGAATGCAAAAAATTACGATCACGATGATAATCATCATAAAACAGCTGATATATCTCATTTCGCGTCACAACGGCACTCAGCGGCAAAAAACCGCCCGTTATATTTTTACCCAAACACATAAAATCTGGCACGATATTGGCGTACTCACAAGCCAGTAAGCGGCCTGTACGACCTAACCCCGTCATGATTTCATCTGCAATCAAATGTATGCTTTTCCTCTTTGTCCAGGCACGCAGACGCTTCAAAAAATCTTGACTGTAAATCAACATCCCCCCTGCACCTTGCACAATAGGTTCCACAATAATGGCAGAAAGCGTGTCAGACACAGCGTCCAGCTGCCTTTCAATATCCGGCCAATAAGCACCACAGTCTTGCCAAAGCGGCTCTCCTTCGCGTTTAACATAGGGTAGATTTTTTAAAAAATGAACAGGGGTCAATATTTTTTCATAAGGTTTTCGATATAAACCTAAATCGCTTACACTTAACGCTAAAGCTGTTTCACCATGGTAAGCATTTTCGAGTGCCATAAACTGTGTGCGCTGCGTATTACCCTCAATAAGGTGTGCATGAAGACTCATCTTCAAGGCTATTTCGACCGCACTTGAACCTTCACTCGCAAAAAAAACCTTATCTAAGGGTGCGCATAACTGAGCAAGTTGCGCTGCCAATAAGGCGGAGGGTGCTTGACAGGTATGCGCTGCAATTACATGCTCATAGCAGTCCAACTGCGCTAATAATGCTTGCTTTAAGCGGGGGTGACCATGCCCAAGCGGTTTACACCACCAACTTGAAATGGCATCTATTATTTTTTTTCCCCCTTTTAACTCAAGATAAGGGCCTTGCGCACCCTGAATAAGCAAAGGGGGACAGTGTTCGTAATCTTTCATTTGCGAACAAGGATGCCAAACATGTTTTAAATCTGTTTCGAGTAATGCATCACTCATTTACACGCCCAACCACTGAGGAAAATAAAATGATAACAGAAAAAATTCGACATAACTGGCAGAAAGTAGAAATTGATCATTTGTTTTCAATGCCTTTTTTTGATTTATTGTTTTTGGCACACTCCACACACCGACAGTATTTTCCTGATAATAAAATTCAACTCAGCACACTTTTGAGTATCAAAACCGGTGCTTGCCCTGAAGATTGCGCCTACTGTCCACAAAGCGGACATCATGAAACAGCTTATAAAAAAGAAGCATTGATGTCTTTAGCCAATATTAAAGAAAAAGCGATCGCCGCGAAAGAGAGTGGCGCCACTCGTTTTTGCATGGGCGCGGCATGGCGCAACCCACCTGAAAAAGAATTTCATAAAATTATCAATATTATCAAAGAAATAAAAACTCTGGGCTTAGAAACTTGCATGACTTTGGGTATGCTTTCTAAAGAACAAGCACAAGCACTTCAAGAAGCCGGTTTAGATTATTACAATCATAATTTAGATACTTCTCCTGAGTATTACACACAGATTATTTCTACACGCAGCTATGATGATCGTCTACACACGTTGCAGCATGTACGCGAAGCAGGTATGAAGGTCTGTTGCGGAGGCATTGTGGGCATGGGCGAAACTCAAGATGATCGTGTTTCGTTTTTACAACAATTGGCCAATTTACCCCAACACCCCGAAAGCGTGCCTATTAATCGTTTGGTTGCGGTTAAAGGTACACCTTTAGCAGACACACCCGAACTGGGAGCGCTTGATTTCGTCAGGACCATTGCAGTGGCCAGAATAATGATGCCTGCGTCAAAAGTCAGGCTGTCAGCAGGTCGTGAAACCATGTCGGATGAAACACAAGCCCTGTGTTTTTTCGCAGGCGCTAATTCCATTTTTTATGGTGAAAAATTGTTGGTGACATCCAACCCTCAAGCTTGCAAAGACCGCGATCTCTTAAATCGACTGGGATTAGCTATTTGCGAGACAAACATCTCATGATTTTAGAAAATTCACTTCAGCATAAACTAAAAGAACGCACTGAAAAAAATTTGTTTCGCCAACGATTCAAGCGCAGCACGCCTATTGAGGCTGACGTCATTGTGGATGGAAAAAAATATTTAAATTTTTCAAGCAATGATTATTTAGGTCTTGCCAATCACCCCCACGTGATCCATGCCTTTAAAAAAGGCGTGGATCAATATGGGGTGGGCAGTGGTGCTTCTGCTCTTTTGGGTGGTTACACGCATGCTCACCATGCACTTGAAGAAGAACTGGCTCATTTTTTTAATTACCCCCGATGTCTTTTATTTTCATCCGGTTTTATGGCCAATTCAGGGGTCATTCACGCCTTAACACAAAAAAAAGATTCTATTTTTATCGACAAACTCGCACATGCCTCTTTAATTGATGCTTCACTCTCAAGTCCTGCTGCTTTATTTCGTTATAAACATAACAATACAATCGATTTAAAACATAAATTAAAAAAATCGATTCATGCAATACCCTTTCTTATTACAGAAGGGGTATTTAGCATGGAAGGTGATTTGGCTTGTTTAGAAAAATTAATTTCCATTAAAAATGAAACAAAAGGTGTATTAATTGTGGATGATGCGCATGGCATAGGCGTCATAGGAAACAAAGGACAGGGCAGCACCGAAGGAAAGCAACACGCTGTTTCCATGCTGGTTGGCACTTTTGGCAAAGCCCTGGGTACGTCAGGCGCATTCGTTGCAGGCAGCGATGTGTCTATTGAAGCGCTCATTCAGTACGCACGCTCTTACATTTATACCACAGCTCAAGCACCCGCCTTATGTGAAGCAACACGAGCCAGTTTGAAACTATTAGAATCAGAAACTTGGCGAAGAACGCATTTAAATAATTTAATTGCTTACTTCCAAACGCAGGCCAACTCACTTGGCTTAACTATTTTAAAATCAAGCACACCCATTCAAGCTATCTTGCTTGGAGAAGATAAAAAAACGATGATATGCTTTGAACAATTAAAAAAAAGAGGGGTATGGGTGGCGGCCATCAGACCACCCACGGTGCCACCCGGTCGTTCATTACTACGCATCACACTGAATGCTCATCATCAAATTTCACACCTTGATTATTTACTCAGCTGTTTATCTTATTTTTTAATAAATAAAAATGATGAATTATAAAAACAAACTGATTCGAACTTTTTCTTCCGCTGCGTCAGATTACGATCAAGAAGCGGAACTTCAGCGACAAGTCGCCACCGACTTGGTTGATTTGTTTTTTAAAACAACTGTAACTGATTCTTTCAGAGATGATTTTTATCCTAGCTTAGATCTCGGCTCAGGCACAGGTTTTATATTAAAACAACTTAAAAAACAGATAGGTTTTACATTGATTAATTTAGATATTTCATTTGGCATGCTCAAGCATCTTCAAAATCAATTCACTCAAGCTTCTTGCATTTGCGCAGATGCAGACAAGCTGCCTTTCAAAGAAGGTCAATTTAAACTTATTTTTTCAAGCTTAATGTTACAGTGGAGCACGAAGTTAGAAGAAACGCTAGATGAAATTAATCGTATTTTAGCGCAATCTGGTCTATTTGTCTTTTCAACATTAGGCCCACACTCTCTATCGCAGCTTCGGCAAAGCTGGTTTTTGATTGATCAACGCCCTCATGTTCATGATTTTATAGACAAAGAAACGCTTATTTCATTTTTAGAAAAAAAATTTCAACTTATTTTATTTCTAGAAAAAACCTATACACTCTATTATCCTGATGCAATGCAAGCGATGCTTCATCTAAAAAAACTGGGCGTCACGTATCGTAAATTGGATCAAGGAACAAAATTATTAGGAAAACAAGCACTAAAACGAGTCATCGAACACTATGAGCAATTTAGAATAGAAGACAAAGGTGTTCCTCTACACTATCATGTTTTTTTTGGTATCGTAAAAAAATGAAGAAATGTTTTTTTATCACAGGCACCGACACTCACGTAGGCAAAACATACGTAAGTTGCAATCTTTTAATGAGAATGAATCAACTTCAGCTGCGCACACTGGGCATCAAACCTGTTGCCAGTGGCACGATTCAACATAAGCTAAATTATTATAACGAAGACGCGCTACATCTTTCTCAAGCTTCTTCTATAAAACTCCCTTATGATCAAATCAATCCTTTTTTATTTCAAGCACCCGTTTCACCCCATCTTGCTGCTGAATTAGAGCAGCGTTCTTTTCAAGCATGCGATGTTGTCTCAGCCTGTCAAGCCGCGTTATCAACAGAATTTGATTTTTGTCTAATCGAAGGCGCGGGCGGCTGGTTAACCCCCATCAATGGCACTGAAACCATGGCAGATGTGGCCACCTTATTTCAATGCCCTCTTATACTGGTCATAGGCTTACGCTTAGGTTGCCTAAATCATGCTTTATTAACATACGAAAATATCAAACAACGCGGGTTACCGCTCGAAGGCTGGGTAGCCAATCAACTTGATGCAGACACACCCCACCCAGAACACATGATTTCTTTGTTAAAGAAAAAAATAGATGCTCCTATAATCACCTGAATTTATTTTAACAAGTGAGAAATATGTTTCATCAAGCTCGTTTTATCAATATAACGCTCATTACCCATAACATTCACTGCCTCCGCGCCTACTACGTTCCCCACTAAACCCACAATTTCAGGGGGTGAACCTTGGGCCACACACAGACTGGTAATAGCAAGCACTGCATCTCCTGCACCTACACGATCTTTAATTTCTCTTGCAAATGCGGGAGTTTCACAAACCTCTTCTCCCCTCGAATAAACATAGGAGCCCGTGCGCCCACTAGTAATGGTAATATTTTTATAATCAAAATCTGATGCTAAATGATTAATTTGATCCATCACTGAAATGTGACGCTGCCTGTAATTGAGTTGGAGCTCACGCATAGCAATGCACACATAATCTGCTCTTTTATATTTTGAAATACAATTAAACCCGTGATTGCTCGCATTTGACTGCGTATTAACTGCTAAAAATTTTCCGCTCTCACTCACCATTTGCGCAAATTCACCGTCTAATAATCCATGACCATAATCAGCCACTAAAATTACATCATGTTCATCCATTAATTTTTTCACTTCATTTAAAAACAATTTCTTTTGCTCTTCCTCAAGGTAGCCATCTTCTATTTCATAAATTTCAAATAACTTCTGAGATGTGTATTCTTCTAAATAACGTCTTTTAACGATAGTAGGCGCGCCCTGTTTATAAAATAACTTCATCTCAACATTATGGTTTGTTTTTTCATTAACAAAAGACTCATACTCTCCTTTTTCGCCCAGCATCGTCACACACGTTATCTTTCCACAGAAACTGCTTAAGTGATTAGCCACCGCTAAGGCACCACCTGCATACATTTCTTCTCGGTGATATTTAGTTACTAGAATAGGTTCTTTACCCGCTTTCCCAATAGCCTCGCCATAATGATAAATATCAATAATGGCTTCTCCTATTAACAAAACCTTTAGGTTTTTTGCATTTTCAAGATATTGTAATACTTCATATCCCTTGAACTTCTTTTTAAAATTATCCAAATAAAGATTAACTTCTTTTGAATAAGGCGAAAAAAATTTATTAATCAAAGCAGATGAACTAAACACGATATCGTCTGTAAAACGTAATTTCCCGCCAACCCCTCTTACTGCTTCTTCTTCTTCCGTGATTTTGCCTGTGATATCATTACTGACAGTTTGATATTCTATTCCTTTCACATAAAAATCTGGTTTTATTGTTTTTATTGCATTCACTGCCGTCGGCTCATCATTTACAATGACATAATCCACACAAGACAAGGAAGCCAATGCTTCCGCACGCAATTTCTCAGTAAAACAAGGACGCCCTGCCCCTTTATTGACAAATCGATCAGGCGTGATACTCACCACCAACATATCCGCAAACAATTTCGCTTCATTTAAATGCTTAATATGCCCTATGTGCAACAAATCAAACACACCATGGCAATGGGAAATTTGTTTATATGCTCTATTCGCCGATATCTTATTTAAAAATTCTTCAAAACTGACTATTTTAGACAAATAATGCGTAATTTCTGTTGTCTCACTGATTCTTTCCTCAAGTAGCTCCGTCATTTTTTACTTTCTCCTTTATTTTTTCATCACACGCAAACCTTTGCGGATTTCATCGTGCGAATATTGTACCAACGATCTTCTTCCCTCAACTCGCCCGCACGAAATCTTTGTATGATTTCATAAATCGCATTTTCCACTTTTTTCTTCGGTTGAAACCCTGTTTGAAGAAGTTTTTTAGAGTCTAAACGATAAGAACGAGGATCATTGGACTCTGTTATTTTTATTTCTGCTGACACATGATCTGCAACACGTTCCGCAATATTTAAAATAGATAAATTTTCGAAACCCGCATTATATATTCCACGTATCTCTGGGTGTGCTAATAAAAATAAATATAAATCAGTAATATCATCAATATGGATATTAGGACGCGTTTGTGCTCCTCCAAACACCGTCATCACATGCTTAGTCAGGGCTTGCATAACCATCATATTCACCGATACATCCAAGCGCATGCGGGGAGAATAACCACACACCGTGGCAGGCCTCACAATTTGTAAAGCAAATTCCTTTTCATAACTTAACAACACACGTTCCGCAACCATTTTGGTTTTATTATATTCAGAAATGGGATTAAGCGCCGTCTCTTCCGTGACATGTAATTCATCACTGACGCCATACACACTCCCAGACGAAGCATAAATAACTTGCTTCACACCGCATTTCGCTGCCAAATCTGCCAATTGCATGGTGGCTAAGGCACTGATTTCCCATGTTAATTTTGGCGCAAGATCACTACAAGGATCATTTGCCACAGAAGCCAAATGAATAATCGCGTCTACATCTTGAACCCATATTTGTTGAGGAAAACGAATATCTGCATGAACAATTTCTAGACTGGCGTGTGGCCTCAGGAAGTTACCAAACCACATAATGTCAACAACACGAACAGAGTAACCTTTTTCTAATAATTTAGGCACCAACACACTGCCTTTGTAACCGCAACCACCTGTAACCAATATTTTCATTGAACATATCCTTGTAAAATACCACTCTCAACTAACCTGCCTCATTCTAATCTCTTCTCCCTTTTTTAAAAAGCATCACCTAAATAAAAAGTCTGTCAGCATAAATCCACCCTCACCGCAAATCTTGCCAGGCTGCTTTCATGTAAACACACATTGACCATATGGTTAAAACAGCGGCGACGTAAAGTAAGACAGCGCCGAATACGCCTAACATTAAATTGCCGTGCGGTGTGTAAGCAAGCAAACATAAAATGGCGGCCATCTGTGACACTGTTTTTATTTTCCCTACGACAGACACGGCCACACTGGTACGCTTGCCTACTTCGGCCATCCACTCTCTGAGCGCTGAAATCATGATTTCTCGCCCAATGATCACGGCTGCAGGCAACGCTAATGCAGGGATATGTCGGTGCCCCACAATCAATACCAAAGCCACCGCCACCAATAATTTATCTGCGACCGGATCCAAAAAAGCTCCAAAGGCGGATGTTTGCGACAAACGTCTCGCCAAATAACCATCCAACCAATCCGTCATCGCCGCCAGCGCAAAAACAAGCGCACTGCCTATGTTGCTACCCCAACTCAATGGCAAATAAAACACCACAATAAAAACAGGAATTAACACGATACGTGACATCGTAATAATATTCGGAATTTTCATCATTGATCCCATTTCTCATGTCGAGTCATTACGTTCATAACTCGAAAATTTAACATAATTTATGATTCAAAATAAGCAAGAATTTTTTCAACCAAAGCATGGCTCATTCCAGGCACTTTCAACAATTCCTCTCGATTTGCTTTCTTTACCTCTTGCCATCCACCAAAATAATTTAATAATGCCTTACGACGTTTTGCTCCCACCCCTGGAATTTGTTCCAATTCCGAATGAAGCCGCTTTTTTTCTCGCCTCATGCGATGCCCCGTGATCGCAAAACGATGTGACTCATCCCTCACTTGCTGCATAAGGTGAAATGCCAAAGAAGTGGACGCCAATTCCAAGGGTGAATCTTGACCGCTCAGCCACAGTGTTTCTTTCCCTGATTTGCGTTCCCTTCCTTTTGCCACCCCGATTAACAACACATCATGGATATTCAAGGTATGGCATACTTTTTCTGCTTGATGCAATTGTCCCAAACCGCCGTCGATTAACACCACATCCGGCCTGAGTTCAGGTGACATTTGCCCAAATCGTCGCATCATCACTTGATGCATCGCTGCATAATCATCGCCAGGCGTCACGCCCTCAATGTTATATCGACGGTATTCTGATTTTGCTGCACCCTCTTGAGTGAACACCACGTAAGAAGCAACGGTTTCCTCGCCCCGAGTATGACTGACATCAAAACAAGCTATTTTTTTAGGCATATCCAGCAAATTTAACGCTTGTTGAAAACTCAAAAAACGCTGATAGGCATTATTTTTATCGGCCAGCTGCAAGGTTAAAGCCTGTTTGACATTACGCAAAGCAATTTCGAGTAAACTCGCTCTGCCTCCCCTTACCTTATCAGAAATCGCGACACGATGCTGAGCATAATCAGATAGCACTTCCACTATGTTTTTTTTATTTTTTAATCTTTCATTCACAATGATGACGGAAGGCACATACCCATTCAAATTCACATAATGCTGATTCAAAAATGCCTCCAGCACTTCCTCTGAGCCCGTATCAGCGGGCGTTTTTGGAAAATACGTTTTATTCCCCAACACTCTGTTATTACGCACCATCAACACTTGAAGGGCTATTTCTGCATGCGCTTGCGCTACCACCACCACATCCACATTTTTATCACGCACATTCATCACATGCTGCTGCTCTTGCAGCTTACGCAAACTTGCCAATTGATTTCGAAATCGAGCCGCCGCCTCAAAATCTAATTTTTCAGACGCATCTTCCATACGTTTCACTAAATCTAATAAAATTGACTGCCCTTTTCCCTCTAAAAACAATAAAACATGTTTGACATCTATCGCATACTCATCCTGAGAAATCAAACCCACACAGGGTCCTGTACAACGCTCAATTTGGTACTGCAAACACGGCCGACTTCTGTTTTCAAAAAAACTATGACTGCAGTTTCTTAATTTAAAAATTTTCTGCAACAATAATAAATTTTCACGCACAGCCTGCGTACTAGGATAGGGGCCAAAATAACGCCCGGGTAACTTCTGAGCTCCTCGATAAAAATCGAGTCGTGGAAAAGGATGCTGGGTAGACAAAAACAAATACGGATAACTTTTATCATCACGCAATAGCACGTTGAAACGTGGCTTATATTGTTTAATTAAATTATTTTCTAATAACAATGCCTCCGTTTCATTTTTTGTAATCATCACCTCCACCTGGAAAATCTTTTTTACCAAAGCCTGGGTTTTGATATCCTCGTGTGATTTATGAAAATAACTATTCAAGCGTTTTTTTAAATTTCTTGCTTTCCCAACGTACAAAACCTCACCACCCTCACCCAGCATTTTATACACACCCGGTTGAGTCGTGACATTTTTCAAAAAAGCATTAATATCAATCATCTTATCCACATTTAAAAATAGGTCCCCATGAGCACCTCTCCTCTTTATGGTTTACATCCCATCGAAGCCCTGTTAACACGGGATGCAAAGCAAATCCAATCACTCGTTATACTGGAACACAACACCAACCCACGCTTACAAAAAGTAATCGGCCTTGCCAAAAAAAATAACATCACTATTCACGTTTTACCTAAGGATCAATTTTTAGCACAACTCGACAAAGACGCCGTCCACCAGGGTCTACTCGCTTATATTCAAGACACGCCTTCTTATCAAGAAAGCGACATCCTAACACTCTTTCAGCAGACAACCGATCCCCTGTTTCTCATCTTAGATGGCGTACAAGATCCTCATAATCTGGGTGCTTGCTTAAGGAGCGCCAACGCCGCAGGCGTCACGGCCGTCATCGCCCCCAAAGACAATGCTGTCGCACTCACCCCCACCGTCCGCAAAGTCGCTTGCGGCGCTGATCAGTTCACCCCTTTCATCACGGTAACTAACTTGGCTCGCACACTGCGTCAGCTCAAAGAAGCAGGGCTTTGGCTCATTGGGCTAGAGGGAAGCGCCACACAAAGCCTTTATGATATCGATCTAAAAGGCCCTATTGGCCTTATTTTAGGTTCAGAAGGCAGTGGCATGCGCCGCCTCACCAAAGAGCTCTGCGATTTTCTCATTCATATCCCCATGCGCGGTCAAGTTGAAAGCCTCAATGTTTCCAACGCCTGTGCCGTCTCCCTTTTCGAAGTTAACCGCCAGCGCCAGGATCCCGCCCAGCGCTGATCGATGTTTTGAAACTTTTAAAGCGAGAGGTATACTCCCCACCCTAGTACTCAATAATAAATGGATTTTCTCTTAAATTTATGGCGCCCCATCTCGAACACACACAACTTAGGTTACCACGACACATTGCTATTATATTGGATGGCAATGGCCGTTGGGCTCAAAAAAAAGGCTTGCCTCGCATTGCGGGTCATCATGCGGGGGTAAAGGCCGTGCGCAAAGTGGTGCAAGCCTGCGCTGAAAGGGGCATTGAAGCCCTCACACTTTTTGCATTTAGCAGTGAAAATTGGACACGCCCAGAAGATGAAGTAGCTCACCTGATGAAACTTTTCCTCACGGTCTTACAGCGAGAAATTAATCAACTGCATAAAAATCAGGTTCGAATTCGTTTCATGGGCGATACCACTCATTTTCACTCTGATTTGCTCAGTTGGATCCACAAAACAACTCAGCTCACCTCAGGTAACACAGGCTTAAAACTTAATTTGGCTATCGACTACGGCGGCCGCTGGGATATTCTAGAAGCCACTAAAAAAATTGCGGCCCAGGTACAAGCGGGGCTTTTAACACCTGAAGCGGTCACATCTGATCTCTTTGCATCATACTTGAGTACCGCCAACTTGCCCGAACCCGATCTTTTTATCCGCACCAGTGGCGAGCAACGCATCAGTAATTTTTTACTTTGGCAATTGGCTTACACAGAGCTTTATTTTACATCGAAACATTGGCCTGATTTTGATGAAGCCGCACTGGATGACGCATTACGCACTTATTCGCAACGCGATCGACGCTATGGCAAGGTCGTGGCGGCTGCCGAACAAGCTTAAACAAACAGAGCCTGTTGAAGGAGTTCCCTTATGTACATTCGCATTCTCACTGCTGTTCCCCTCATTCTCCTCGTTTTACTGGCTATTTTTTACACCTCACCCACGTGGTTTGCACTGATCTCTGCGCTTATCTTTCTCTATGGTGCGCTTGAGTGGGGAAAACTGCTCGGCTTTTCGAAAAAACAACAATTGCTTTATTTACTCCTTACTGTGATCGCCTTTTTCTTATCAGGTTTTATCAATGCCCTGTTTCTTTTAGCACCTAGCGCTATTATTTGGCTATTTATTCCAGGTTTATTATTTCGTTTCCAACAACATCCTCAGGCGCACTGGCAACATCCCTATCTACATGCTGCTGTGGGTAGCTTTTTCTTACTCACGGCGTGGCTTGGTTTGAACTTATTACGATTAGGCGCCCTGGGCCCTTTTTTCGTTTTAATTAATCTTGTCGTCGTCTGGGCCTCCGATTCTTGTGCTTACTTTGTAGGACGACGCTGGGGTAAACACCCCTTAGCCCCAGGCATCAGCCCCAAAAAAACCATAGAAGGCCTCGTAGGTGCTTTGTTAGCTTCCCTTAGCGTTGGTATAGTAAGCGGTTTTTTGTTAAAACTATCCCCCACCATGCTGCTGGCCTTAAGCTTCCTCAGCTTGTTGACGGGTGGTATTTGTGTAGTGGGCGATCTGTACGAAAGTATGATCAAACGCATTTATAAAGTTAAAGACAGCGGTACACTCCTCCCCGGGCATGGAGGATTATTGGATCGCATTGATGGACTACTGGCTGCCACGCCGTTTTTTACATTAGGGATAATATGGCTAACACTTCTATAGGCTGGAGATTATTTTGAAATTCAGAAGCATCCTTATTAGCATTTTATTATTCAGTATGGCCTTGGCTCATGCAGAAACCCGCTTTACCATTTCCTCAATTCGCTTTGAAGGTTTACAGCGTATTTCAAATGAAACAGCCAGCGACTACCTGCCCATCAAAACAGGTGATACCCTTAGCTCTCAAAAAACAGCCCAAATTATTAATGCACTCTACGAAACAGGCTTTTTTGAATCTGTCAGCATCAGCCATAGCAACAATACGCTTATCATCCACGTTGTCGAACGCCCCACCATCGCAAGCATCACAGTGTCAGGCAACAGCGACATTTCAAAAGAACAAATCGACAATGTATTGAAAAATATTGGCTTAATTGATGGCCTCACCTTCAACCAAGCTGCGCTCGATAAGTTCATCGCAAGTTTGCAAGCTGAATATGAAAATCACGGAAAATATAACGTTAAAATCACTCCCACCGTTAATAAACTTTCTCGCAATCGCGTTGAAATCATCATCACTGTTTCAGAGGGTCGCACAGCCGTGATTAAAGACATCACCTTCGTCGGTAATCAGGCTTTTTCTAGCAAAAAATTATTAGGTGAACTCCCCCTCAATACCGGCTTTTTTTCATTCATTAAACACAGAAACCTGTTCTCTCAAGAAAAACTCGCCACTGCTAGCACCGACCTTTCTAATTTTTACCTTGATCACGGCTATGTTCAATTCAAAGTGGAATCAACTCAAGTCACCGTTACCCCTGATCATAATTATGTCTACATCAACTTCAAACTCAATGAAGGCCCTGTCTATCGACTCACCCAAGTCAACTGGGCGGGCAAACCCATCCTCTCTGAAAAAGAATTAACGTCCCTTTCTAAAGTAAAAGCAAATGACACTTTTTCTCGTATCACCATTCAAGAAACGGCCCAAGCCATTTCAGAAGCCCTGGGAAATAAAGGGTACGCCTTCGCATCAGTCAGCCCTATCCCTAAAATTGATGAAAAAAATAAAACCGTTGCCATGACTTTTTTCATTGAACCAGGTCAGCGTATTTATGTAAGAAAAATTAATTTTTCAGGCAATGTAAAAACTTCCGAGGTGGTATTGCGCCGTGAAATGCGACAACCAGAAGGGGGGGTCATCGCCATCAAAAAAGTAGAACAATCGACACGACGTTTAAAACTCCTGGGCTACTTAGAAGACGTTGACTTAAAAACGGTGCCCGTCCCAGACAAACCCGATCAAGTTGACTTAAATTATCACGTTAAAGAAGGCCCTTCTGCTCAAGCACTTTTCTCAGCAGGGTATGGTACGAACGGTCTGACGCTCAGCGCACAGCTCAATCAAAATGATTTCCTAGGTTCGGGAAAATACCTAGGCATCAATGCCAGCACCAGCCTCATGGGGCAAAATTACAGTATTTCCTACAATAATCCGTATTACACCCTAGACGGTGTACAACGCGGGTTTAATGTTTTCTACACACGTAACACTCCCGGACGCCTCAACACAGTTAATTACACCACTGATCTTTTTGGTGGTAACGTCAACTACGTCATTCCCATCAGCCCACTCGATGATGCCATCCACCTGGGTTTTGGCTTACAAAATACACAGTTAAATCCTGGCGGATTAGTGGCTGAACAAGTTTCTTATTTTATCCAACAGAATGGTCGTTATTTTAACCAAGCTTTATTCACCCTAGGCTGGTCACGCAACGGTTACGACAAAGCCTTCTTCCCCACCAAAGGATTATACCAATCGCTTAACAGTGAAATTTCAGGCCCCTTGGTAGGCACGCCGCTTGATTACATGAAAATTACCTATCATGCCCATTACTATCATCAACTCAATCATATTTTCACGGCTTCACTCGTGGGCAATGCCGGGTATGGTTTTGGTTATGGTGGTTCAGCTGAGCTGCCCTTCTTTAAAAACTACTACGCAGGGGGAACAGGCATCCTCGGCTCCGTGCGAGGTTATGACACAAACTCACTGGGTCCCCGTGATTCACTCGGCGTGCCCTTAGGCGGCAACACCTTACTCACAGGCACAGCAGCACTTATTTTCCCCAACCCTGTCAAAAACCTCAGAACCTCTGTATTTATTGATGGCGGTAACGTTTATAATACCTACCACGGCAGTGTCCAATTGAGTCAACTTCGTTATTCATCCGGTATAGCCGCTGAATGGCAAGTTCCTATGCTCAATTTTTTACTTAACTTAAGCGCCGCCCTGCCGTTAAATTCGCGCACGGGAGATGAAACTCAACCTTTTCAATTTTCACTCGGAACCAATCTCGACTAGGGAGATGTTAATGAAAAAATTATCTTGTTTATTATTACTTGCTTTTGGATTCTTCACTTCCGCTGCGGCTTTTGCAGCAGATGCACCGTCTAGCATGAAAATTGGTATTTTGGATGCAGAAAGAATATTGCGTACTGCACCTCAAATTGCAGTGATCAATAAAGATCTTGAAAAACGTTTTCGCCCTATCCATGACAAAATCATGAAAGAACAACAAGCCGTCCAAGCTGAAATTGACAAGCTCAATCGTGACAACGCCACCATGACAGAAAAAGAACGCAGCAGCCTACAAGACAAAATCTTGGCCGACCGCAGTAATTTACGTGGCGAACAAGAT
Organism: Gammaproteobacteria bacterium; assembly: GCA_016218405.1. GTDB lineage: Bacteria > Pseudomonadota > Gammaproteobacteria > HIGHO2-12-38-15 > HIGHO2-12-38-15 > HIGHO2-12-38-15. The sequence continues at coordinate 22,334 of JACREE010000022.1, read as the reverse complement.
AATTTTCAACAAACTATTAATTCCGCACAAGATCAAGCCATGGCTAAATTCATGGAAACACTCAAAGCTGCCGTTAACAAAGTGGCTACCGAACAACACTATGATCTTGTTCTCTTAAAACAAGCCGCTGCCTATAGCACATCTAAGTTAGATGTCACTGAACCTGTGCTCGCTATCTTGGATAAAAAATAAAATGTCGCGGAGTAACAACAAGGCAAATGACGCAGACTTCGAAAAAAATATAACAAGTCAGCCCTCTTTCACCTTGGCAGACATCAATCAGAAAATAGGCACCACGCTAAGAGGTGACGGCAGCTGTGTTATTTCCACTGTTGCCTCTTTGACAAATGCCAAGGCGGGAGCCCTGACTTTCTGCGAAAACGGCAAACACACGCAACACTTAAAAAATACTCAAGCTTCGGCGGTGATTTTGACAGAAGAGGATCTGCCGCATTGCCCCACTCATGCCCTGATCAGCAAACAACCTTATCTCAGTTTTACCAAGGTGGCCGCGCTTTTCTCACACACCTGTGCGCTTACACCTGGCATCCACCCCACCGCCCAAATCGGTCAACACTGCGTGATTCCATCCAGTGTTTACATTGGTCCCTATGTCATCATTGAAGACCATGTCACCCTTGGAGAACACACCGCCATTCATGCTCATAGCCTCATTGGCCACCACAGCCAACTCGGCGCTCATTGCATTCTCTGGCCCCGCGTTACCTGTTACTCCTTTGTCAGCATAGGTCATCACACCGCCATCCACAGCGGTGCCGTCATTGGCAGCGATGGCTTTGGTTACCAACCCAGCCCAGAAGGTTGGCAAAAAGTCCCTCAGCTAGGTAGTGTTGTGATTGGTAATCACGTTGAGATTGGGGCCAATACCACCATTGATCGAGGCACCCTTGAAGCCACCTCCCTTGCTGACGGCGTTAAACTCGATAACCTCATCCAAATTGCACATAATGTCCAAATAGGTGAAAATACAGCCATTGCGGCTTGCACGGGTATCTCTGGCAGCACACGAATTGGTAAAAATTGCATCATTGCTGGGGGAGTGGGCTTTGCAGGGCACCTCCACATCACGGACAATGTCACCATCACTGGCATGGCAATGGTCACCAAATCCATTGATGAACCTGGGCTGTATTCTTCGGGTACAGGGCTTTTCACCAATAAAGAATGGAAAAAAAATATTGTTCGTTTACGACACCTAAATGAACTCGCCTTGCGCGTAAAAGCGCTAGAAGAAGGAGCAAAATAGACACAGGTTTTGTAAGAAGTCTACTGAGGATTTTTCATGAACATAGAAGCCATTTTGAAGTCTCTTCCCCACCGCTATCCTTTTATTTTAATTGATCGCGTCTTAAGCATAGAAATTGGGCAATCCATCACAGCTTTAAAAAATGTCACCATCAATGAACAATTTTTTGTGGGTCATTTTCCTGGACGTCCCATTATGCCAGGTGTACTCATCCTAGAAGCCCTTGCTCAAGCAGGCGGCATCCTGGCGCACAAATCCACTGAGGCACTCAACTTGCCAGCGGGTTTGTGGCTATTCGCAGGTATCGACAATGCACGCTTCAAACAAATTGTGGAGCCAGGTGATCAACTGATTTTAACCCTCACTGTCATTCGCTCTAAACGTGAATTTTGGAAATTACATGGAGAAGCATCCGTCAACGGACAACTCGCTTGTTCAGCTGATTTAATGAGCATCAGAAAGGAATTATCGTGATCCATCCTACCGCTGTTATTCATCCTAGCGCAGTCATTGCGAATCACGTTGAAATTGGTCCCTGGACCGTGATTGGTGCCAATGTTGAAATTGGTGACAACACTTGGATAGGACCGCACGTGGTGATCCATGGTCCTGCAAAAATAGGTGAAAATAATAAAATTTATCAATTTGCTTCTGTTGCAGAAGATCCACAAGACAAAGGTTATGTTGATGAACAAACCTACCTGACCTTGGGTGACAATAATATTGTACGAGAATTTTGCACCCTACATCGCGGTACTCCAACAGGACGGGGCACCACTGAAATCGGTCATGACAACATGTTCATGGCTTATTCACATGTTGCACATGATTGTAAGATTGGCGATCACACCATTTTCACCAACAATGCCTCTCTGGCTGGCCATGTCGTCGTGGGCGATTACGCCATCATCGGTGCTTTTTCTGCTGTCCATCAATTTTGTCATATCGGAGCGCACAGCTTCATCGCACGCGCCACCATGGTGCCGAAAGATGTGCTGCCTTATGTCTTGATTTCTGGTTCAGGACAAGATGCCAGCACATTTGGAATTAATAGCCGTGGTTTATCACGACGTGGCTTTAGCACAGAAACAGTTCGACAATTAAAACAAGCCTATAAAATTATTTTTCGCCAAGGCAATACCGTCGAACAAGCATTAGAAGAACTCTATGAAATGGTAGGCAGTTGCCCCGAAATCGAACCCCTGATCACCGGCCTGAAAAATGCAGACCGCGGCATCATTCGTTAAACTGGGGCACTCACACAATATCACTGATCATTTCTTCATTGAGCCAGCGTGTCAGTGCATTAACAGCATATTGCGCGGCAGCGGTTTCATCTGGGAAAAAATCGGTAAGCGATTGGCAAATCGTGGCAAAATTCTCTCCCTGCTGCAACTGAGATAACATACGTGCTTCATTTTTTTCTTTAGCAAAATAATAAGGCATCAATTGTTTTCGCCACACAGTCACTTGTGTAGGCACATGTAAAGGTTTGTGTCTTGTTTTTTTAGTCGCCATTTCCCATAAAACAGGAATGTTCCAATCAAACTCAAGCAAAGCCACCGAGGGATGAAGCACAAATCGCATATTACCCCATGCTTCAATAGGAATACCTGCCAAATCTTGAGTCGTTTTAATAGATGCGTTTCGCGCATCAATTGCATTACTTAATGCCATTTCAAATAAAGCTAATTCACGCAGGTAGGGTCGCGCAGGATCATACTCTGCTAAAAAAGAGGGTAGGTGAGTACCGATATACCTCACACAATAAAACTGGGAGGGATGTTTTTCTAGGTAAGCACGCGCCATTTTTATAAAACGAGCATGTCCCATAAATTTTTCAAGCGCACCGAATTCAATGCCTAGCGCTTCAAACAAACGGAGGTAATAACCTTCACCGTACACACTCAGACGCTCCGTCGCACTGCCCTTTTGAGGCGTGGCTACCTCTTCGCGAATATGAGGCATCGTCATCAATAAGAATTGTTGAAAATGGTGCTGTAAAGTTTTAAGTGTCGTCATTTAGAGAACCCCCACAGAAACTTGTTCACCCAAACGCGTGCTTTGCGCCACTGCCGCTGTCTTTTTGGCAATCGCCAACTCTTCCAACAAAACAGGCAGGCTAGGAATATTATCGTCTCGCTCAATCATCGTTGAAACAGGACCGAGCAAACGAATGGTATCTTCATATAAAGACCAAACGGGATCAATGATCGGATGATCATGCGTATCAATAATATAATTACCGCGATTAAGATGCCCCGCCAAGTGAATTTGTTTTACCCTGTTTGCGGGTACATTTTTAATAAAATCAAGAGGATCAAAACCATGGTTATAGCTACTGACATACACATTATTCACATCCAACAACATCATGCAATCTGCAGCCTCTACAATGGCAGATAAAAACTCCCACTCCTGCATGCAAGAAGCTTTGTACGTAATATAACTCGATACATTTTCAAGCAAGATTTGACGTCCCAAATAATCTTGAACTTGTTTAACACGTTCAGTGACATGTTTAATGGCTTCTTCGGTGTAGGGCAGTGGAATTAAATCATGCAAATTAATCCCTTCCACACCCGCCCATGACAAGTGATCAGAAATCCACTGGGGTTGAATCTGATCCGCCAACGCTTTCACTTGTTTGAGATAAGTTTGATTCAAAGGATCTGTGCTACCAATAGAAAGTGACACACCATGCATCACCACAGGATAATGTTCACGCACTTGTGTGAGGTAATGCAGCGGACGCCCTCCTGGCACCAAATAATTTTCAGTTAATGCTTCAAACCAATCCACAGATGACGGACGATGCTCAAGAATATAAGCGTAATGATCGGTGCGTAAACCTAATCCAAAACCAAGATAAGGAAAAGAAGCGTTCATGGTTTGAACCGAGAAAAGAAGGGGAAAGGTGAGCTAGATTAACACGGGAAAAGATAAACAAAAAGGGACACATCGTGTCCCTTTTTGTTTATACAGCGACAACAACTATTGTGCAGCAGCTTCAGTGCTGGCGGCAGATGCAGCAGCAGCGGCTTTAGCTTTGTGGTGACTCTTGTGATGTTTCTTAGTAGGACACGTGGTGGTAGGGCAAGTGTTAGTAGGACAAGCCGCTTTACAAGAGCTTGTACCTTTACAGCAGCTTGCACCCTTGCAAGAGCTCATGCCTTTACAGCAAGAAGCTGCTTGGGCTTGAGCCGCGGGAGTTCCACATGTTCCTTGTGTTGCACAACCTGCAACAAAGAGCGCTGCAGCTGCAGCTGCGATAACTAGACCGGTCTTCATAGTTACTCTTTCCTCATTTAGAGATTAACGAAAAAAAACCAACTGGTTGAATATTATCCGATTAAATACTATTCAAGGTTGGAATCTAAAGTTGCTGGCTGACAGCTTCAGCAATGATATCTGCTTTTGCTGACAACCTGTTAGACAACTCTCTTAATTTATACGTAACAAATGAAGGATTGCAAGTTTTTTAAGGAAAAAACAAGAGAAAAAACAACTTTAGTTTTTTGTGTGAATTTAATTTGATCAAACGAGGCGGAGGTGTGCAAAAAATGTTAATAAGGTCCCCGATTGCTTGGAGGGGGTGTTGGAGGCTGTTCGCTAGATCTGCCTGACACCCGCGCTAACCTCTCTTTCAAAACAGGAAAGGCTCTAGGTGATAATACCAGTGAGGAAAGGGTGTCTGGCAGAGAGGCCGTGGGTCTTGCTACAACGCCGAGATGGATGAATGCAGGTAAAATTTGCCCAAGGTGCAGGGGAGAGTGGAAGTCGATCTGAAAAGACGGTGAGGTCTCGTTGGGTTGCATAACGAAAGAAACTTGCTTAATGAATTGATACCACTCTCCTGGAATACGGAGTTTATCTAAGTCTAAAGCTTGACGAAAAAAATTCATAAAGTCTTGCTGAATGGTTTCCAACGGGTAGTGTTGCTCATCACGTGCATCAAAAACGGGTCTAGTGGATGCTGCTGTTTGAAAAAAAACTTGATGTTGTTGAGAGGGAAGCCTGCTTAAGGGTTGTTGAAACTGCTGTGCTGGCGCAGGTTGCTGCTGCCATACTTGCTGTGCTTGCTGCGGTAAAGGTGCAAATATTTGTGATGATTGTGCTGCGTAGTGTAGTTGTTGTTGTGCTGGCAGTACGGCTTGTACTGCAGCTGCTTGGGGCGCCACTGTCGCCTTATGAACAAGGTAAGTGAAAGCATGGCCGGTTGGGTCATACGGGGGGGTTGCTAACTTGCAGGCCCCTATATCTTTACCTAAATTATTATCTAAATTAATAGATTCATAGTTGAGAAGATCTGCCTGTAGTACCTCCGGACCAATATGGCCGTGCACATTTGATACCTTGTAATTGTTTCCTCCCCGAATAGCTGTTTTGGGGTCTCCGGTTCCTGCTGAACGATTCCAGGCAAGCCTCATCAAGGGGTAATCGGTTGGGGGTGCATTCATTTGAACAGTTCCCCGGTCTGCGTGATCCTGCATGGCATCCCTCTCATCCTGGTATAGTTTTTCGAAGCTGCCATTGAAAAGTGATGTTTGAAAGGCGACGTTGATGGCATCGATGGTTCTAGCCAGTTCATAAGGGGTGGATTCATTCTGTGCACTGCAAGGGATATTAAATTTTTTAGCCAAGGCTTCAACAGTTTCTAAGCCCGCAGGTGCATGGGTATACAGTGTAATGCCGTGATCACTGAGATCAGAATAGGAAAGCAATTTTAATGAGGCGAGGTAGGGATTTGCATACTGGATTAAGGTTTGTGGGCTAATGATTCTTTGTTCAAGCAGATTGATTGTTTCAATCATGGAGGCGTTGGGAGCACAGTTTGTTGCATAAAACTTAAGGGTTCCGAGTACGTCTTGAAGGTAAGAAGGGCTTTGAGGATCCAATAATTTAATTTTAACGAGGCCTTCAATAAACCCGGCATCATGATTAGAAAAAAGGATTTCAGGTTTAGGTAGTCCCGCTTCTTGATACAATTTATTCAGCAGTAAGAGCGTTAAAAAATCAGAATTACCACGATCGGCCATCACATCTCCAATGAGACGGACGAGCACCCCATTTGTTTTTGCCTGGGGATTAATAAGGATATAGTTAACGATGATATCGTTAAATCTTTTCAGATCATCCACATCGAGTTCCGTGTGGACTTGTTTTTCCATATTGAATTGTATTTTTTCGTAAATTCTAAAAAGTTCACTGTAGGCGGTTTCGTGTATGAGTAAGACGCCTTCTCGAACCAAGAAGTACAGTAAGTTGATGACATTACCGTGAAGATCGCCTTTCGTGACCTGCCCGGCAGGGGAAGGATTGGGCTGAATCCCTTGCCTATTCGGATGGTTAGCTAACTCAGGTGCTGGATATTCTTCTCGCACAATGGCCTCATTGATTAAAAAATGCCCTGCCTAAGTATAGTGCAATTTTGAGCTTAGGTAAGAGGTCTATTAAAAAACTCCAGATCTTTATCCCTACAAGGTATAATCTTCGTTTTTACTTTTTAATTTAGAAGAGATACGACCATTATTACGCGGCTTAAACAGTTATTTAGAAAAAAACCCTCTCCCAAAGGGCAACTTTGCATCATTCCTCGAGAAGAACACCCCATTTCTCGTAAAAACATTCATCCTCATGCTTTGAAGGTGCTGTATCGCTTAAAAGAAGGGGGGTATGCAGCCTATTTAGTAGGCGGGTGCGTACGCGATCTTTTGGTGGGTTTACTCCCCAAAGATTTCGATGTCGCCACGGATGCCAAACCTGAACAGGTCAAAACACTTTTTCGTCGTTGCTTTTTGGTCGGCAAGCGTTTTCGTTTAGCCCACGTACACTTTGGCTTTGATAAAATTGAAGTTGCCACCTTTCGCGCTAGCGCTTCAACCGGTTTATTCAATAAAAAACATTATCTCAAAAGCAAGCTGGGTATGGTGATGCGGGACAATGTCTATGGCACCTTAGAAGAAGATGCCTTTCGCCGTGATTTTACAATTAATGCACTGTATTACAACATCGCAGATTTTTCTTTAGTCGATTATTGCGGCGGTTTAGATGATATCCACCACAAAGTGGTCCGTTTGATTGGTGATCCTCACCAACGCTATCATGAAGATCCTCTGCGCTTATTACGTGCTGTTCGTTTTGCTGCAAAATTAAATTTTGCAATTGAAGAAAAAACAGAAGCCCCTTTATTTACGATGGGTGAATTGTTGCAACATATTCCCCCTGCACGTTTATTTGATGAAATACAAAAATTCTTTTTATTTGGTTTTTCACAACGTGCTTTGATGCTACTACAGAAATATCAACTTTTTCAGTGGCTACTTGCACAAACAGCACACTGCCTATCACATGAACCGGATTTCATCCACACCCATTTAGTCAATGAAGCACTTAAAGACATGGATGCGCGATTTCATCAAAAACGTTCTACCAGTCCTTCTTTTCTATTTGCAGCTTTATTATGGCCCCCCATGATGATGCTTTATTATCAATACCAGGGTGAAGGCCTGCCTGATGTTAGCGCTTATGAAAAAGCCATCGCCAAAGTACTTGCACAACAAGGTCGGCAAGTGGCTATCATCCGTCGTATTTCTTTAGGCGCACATGAAATTTGGCATTTACAACATCAGCTTCTTCATCGTGGCCCACATGCTTCGCATTTATTACAACATAAGCGTTTTCGAGCTGCATTTGATTTCTTAGCCCTGCGCGCAAAGACGGGGGAAAAATATGAAGAAATTGTGCATTGGTGGGAAGTGTTTCAAATCGCTTCAGAAGAAGAACAACAGGTAATGATCGCGGCCCTGCCGGCAGAAGAAGCAGCAAAGCGCTCGAAGTCACGACGTAGGCGTAGGCGGCGAAAATAGATGCATACCGCATACATTGGCTTGGGTAGTAATTTAAATCAACCTGTTGTGCAATTAAATCAAGCATTAGAAGCACTGGCGAACTTACCAAACACCATACTGCTTGCCTCTTCCTCTTTTTATACGAGTCCACCTCTAGATGGCAGTGATCAACCTGATTATGTGAATGCCGTTGCAAAAATTAAAACAGCATTAGAAGCGCTTGAGTTGCTAGCCGCATTGTTAAAAACGGAAGAAAAACAGGGGCGGGTACGTGATGGCAAGCGTTGGCAGGCGCGGACCTTGGATTTAGATCTATTGTTATTTGATCAACTTGTTATAAATACGGCTTCACTGATTTTACCCCATCCCGGGATACTGTTCCGCGCATTTGTTATTTATCCCCTGCTAGAACTTGATGAAAATTTGCGGTTGCCAGGGGGTACTCCGCTTAAAATTCAAATATCACACCTAAAGTCACCAAATTTGCAATGACTTGTTGCCCCGCATTGTCATACTGAATATCACCGCTACGGTATTGGACTGTTTTAGGGCCTGTCCCTAAACGTCGATAATCAATGAATCCTGACACTGTTTGATTAAAAGCATAGTTAAATCCAGCAATTCCTTGATAAGCAAAGTAAGTGGCATTAGTTACCTGAGAATAATCAGTTTGACCATCCGTATAGGGAGAGTTGTTAATCAAGCAACCCAAACCCCCTCCTAAATAAGGCGTTAATTTACTAAAACTGGTGAAGTCATAGTAGGCATTTATCATGAATGCGGTTGAATCAGAGTGACCAGAACTTAATAAATTACTTCCATTAGGCAACACACGATCCGAAGAACGACTGTTCGTGAGGTAGGCCACTTCAAACTCTGTTCGATAATCATAGAGGAAGCGATATCCAATGGCGATATTAGCCTGCCCGCCTAGGCTGAAAGTTTGCGAGATAGATTGACGTGTCACAGGTGAGTTAGGCACAGTATAGTTATAATAATTTTGATTGATATCCATCCCATTTAAAATGCTCACCCCCCCACCAATACCCATATAAACAGCCGATTTTGTCACAGGCTCAGCTAGCACCATGAGGGGAAAAAATAAGAGCAGTAGAAGTCGTTTCATTTAAAATCCTTTTAAAACATCTTACCTATCGATTCACCCATTTTGAGCGTAGAAAGAGTCTGCAAACCAGGATTCCACTGTGTTTTTTGGGGACCAAAAAGAACGATAACGGTGGAACCTAAACTAAAATACCCCATCTCTTGCCCTTTTTCTAAGGTAACATCCGTGTATTTTCTGACAGTGATGGTACGAAGTGAACTCGGTGCAACTTGGCCTGCCCATTGAGTATGAATACTCGCCACAATCATAGCACCGACCAAAATCATGGCCATGGGGCCTGCCACGGTGTCAAAAATAGCAATCACACGTTCATTACGCGCAAATAACTGGGGGATATGCTGACTGCTTTTAAAGTTAACAGAAAATAATCGACCAGGGACATAGATCATGTCTCGCAATTGTCCTGCCAACGGCATGTGCACCCGATGATAATCACTCGGCGCCAAATAAATGGTTGCAAACTTTCCATTTTGGAACAAAGCACTCAAATAAGTTTGCTGTCCGAGCAATTGATCTAAATCAAAATACCTGCCTTTGGCTTGAATCAAGGTATTATTTTCAATGTCACCTATTTCACTGATCGTACCATCTGCAGGAGAAAGGATACTGTCTTCGCGCAAATCAAGTGGCCGCGCCTCAGGCTTTAAAGTACGTGTAAAAAAATCATTAAATGAAGCATAAGCGTCTAAATTAGGCTCTGCAGCTTCCACCATATTGATGGGGTAGCGACGAACAAATGAACGAATGAGTGCATTTTTAACAAAAGGAGTTTTCGCGTGCGCCAATCGACCCGCCCATCGCGATATAGCATGCTGAGGCAAGCAGTGATGACTTAAAATGGAAACAGGGCAGGGCATGTCATAGGCAGGGCTTTGTTTAGGTTGGATAATGCTACCATATCTGTTCTTGCTGTAAACTTAAGGCTTCTATCGAATAACTGGAGTCATCCTTGGAGACTGTTTATTTAGTGGGGGGCGCCGTACGCGATCAGTTGTTGGGATTACCCGTTCAAGAAAAAGATTATGTGGTGGTAGGTACCACACCCGATGCCTTGCGCGCAAAAGGATATAAACCCGTTGGAAAAGATTTTCCGGTATTTTTACATCCCCACACCAAAGAAGAATATGCCTTGGCGCGGACAGAACGCAAAACAGGCAAGGGTTACACTGGTTTTGTTTTTCATGCCGATCCCAGCGTCACCCTAGAAGAAGACTTAAAGCGTCGTGATTTAACCATTAATGCCATGGCGATGGATGAACAAGGTCACATCATCGATCCCTTCCATGGAAAACAAGATTTAGAAAATAAACTATTACGACATGTGTCTGATGCTTTCGTCGAAGATCCTGTACGCATATTACGTATTGCGCGTTTTGCAGCACGCTATGCTTCGCTAGGCTTTACTATCGCAGAAGAAACTAAAGCATTGATGAAAAAAATGGTACGCGCTGGCGAAATCAATGCCTTGGTACCTGAACGTGTTTGGCAAGAATGGCAATTGTCATTTTCCACTTCTGCGCCGCAGGTGTTTCTACAAGTTTTACGCGAATGCGGTGCCTTAAACATCTTATTTCCTGAAATAGATGCCTTATTTGGCGTACCCGCTCCACCTCAATATCATGCCGAAATAGATACAGGCATACATACTTTCATGGTTGTAGCCTATGCTGCCTCACTTCATGCTTCACCTATCGTGTGTTTTGCAGCTTTACTGCATGATTTGGGTAAAGGAAATACGCTCGCATCTGCGTGGCCCGCACATCATGATCATGAAAAAAGAAGCCTCCCTCTCATCAAAACACTCTGCCAACGTTATAAAGTACCTAAAGATTATCAAGCCTTGGCGCTTTTAGTAGCCGAATATCATACGCATATTCATCGCGCTCAAACATTAAAAGCCGCCACCCTACTCACTTTATTCGAAAAAACAGACGCCTTTCGTCGTCCTGAACGTTTTGAACTCTTGTTGTTAGCGTGTGAAGCAGATTTTTTTGGCAGAAACAATGTAGAAGAAAAAACTTACCCACAGAAAACGTATTTGCTGACGCTTTTTAATAAAATTAAATCTATTCCCATAAACACACATTCAATAAAAAATAGGAACGGCGATCAAATTAAAGAAAAAATACGAGAACAGCGATTGCAAGAAATAAAAAAATTTATTGCTTTAACGGCTATTTAACCACTTGCCCAAAATAAATAAAACAACAAAACCTAAAAAGACAGACATAATCTCCCACGAAGAAGGGAAAAGCGTAAACATAGTCACATCAGGATTCAGCGCAAGCGGGATAGCAATCAATACATCCATAAGAGCCGCACCCGCCACAATACCACACGCCTTAAGCGTACCGGACTGTGTTTGAATTCCCGATTTTTTTCGAGCACGATCATGCAAATAAGAAAAAAAGCTCCCTAAAATTAACGGGGTAGACGTGCTAAGAGGTAAATACATGCCAATGCCTATTCCCAATGCAGACAAATTAAATCGCTTTTGAAAAAGAATAAAGAAAAATACGACCAATGCACCTACACCAAAATAAACAAACGGAAGTTGATGGTTAAAAACAGACTGAGCGAGGGTTGCCATGATCATCGCGGGCGGCGCAGCCAACGCTTGCGCGGGGTTCATACCTGCACGAGGAAGAACATCGCCAATACCATATACTGAGAACAAGAGCTGCATGACCACGGGAACCGTTGCAGACGCCATCAGCACACCCAAAAACAACATCAGCTGTTGCTTCCAAGGCGTGGCTTTAATTAAGTATCCCACCTTTAGGTCTTGAATATTATCATTTGCAATAGCGGCTCCCCCCATGATCACACACGTCATGATGATCACGATAGCACTGGCCTCTTTAAGCCATAAGGCAGGCAACAAATTACTCGCAGGAACAAAACCTAACATCATTCGAACAAGCAATGCGCTCAATAAAACAGATGCAATCGCAACAGCAGAACCTGGACTGGCCGTGACCCCCACCATCCCAGAAAAATAACCACAAATAGTCGAAGCCGCGAAGCCTAACAATAATAAATAAGCCAATATGATCATCAAAAATATATTTTGCTGAAGGGCACTCGGCACCATCAACGATAACTGACATAAATGTTGAAATAAAAAATATAATCCCACAAAACAAAGCAACAAACCCAGCACGATATAAGAAAAAGGAATATCACGTTCTGTACGGGGTAGTGTACTCCTACGCACTGTTCTGCGTGAAAACTCAGCGAACGTCCCCGCCAAGCTGATATAAAATGGCTTTATAAAACACACTAATGCCCACACACCCCCTGTTAACATGGCGCCTATTCCTAAATAGGCAATTTTTTCATTTCTCAACGTGGCGACCACTTGAGCAGCCGAAGAATGAATATCACCCTGTTGAAATGAAAGAATAGGCACACCTATGATCCATGCCACGACAGCACCTATGAGTAAACTCGATCCCAAGCGAATACCCATCAAAAAACCAGCGCCCACCAGGGTGGCTGAAAACCCCAGCCCTCCACCCAGCACCACTTGTTTTACGCGAAACCATGATTGCGCACTCGCCGACACCACATGTAAGCCACTTTGCAAAAATTCAATGATCGCACCCAATACCCCGCCTTGAACCATATACTTAAAATGCTGTGACTTTTCTTGCGACGTCATTTGCAACACCTGTGCAATCGCGCGCCCCTCTGGAAAACGTAAACTTTCGTCGTGAACCAAGGTACGTCGAATTGGGATAGAAAATAAAATACCGAGACTACCCCCGATCAGCGCAATAAAAAAATTTTCCCAATAATCAAAACCTTGCCAATAGTGAATTAAAATCAAGCCCGGGATCGTATATACAATTCCACCTGCAATGGCTTCACCTGCAGAAGCTGCTGTTTGCACTAAATTATTTTCTAAAATAGAAACACGTTTAAAAAAACGTAAAATTCCCATTGAAAGCACAGCGGCAGGAATAGAAGCAGAGGTTAAGATACCAATTTTAAGTGCTAAATACGTATTAGAGGCAGCCAGTAACACAGCCAGTACCATGCCAAGCAAAACAGCACGAAAGGTCAGTTCTCGAGAAGATAGCGTGGGCATGAGTTATGAAGTCGCTTCCATGACGTTTTCAAGACCTTCAAATCCGCCTACTTTAAGTAATCCATACTGAATGGCGATATGAGTGAGCTTAACGTCATTGTCGATGCTCAGTTTTTCAAAAATTCGATAACGATAACTATTGATGGTTTTTGCACTCAAGTGCAAGGTTTCTGAAATTTCCTTCACTTTAGAACCATTCGTGATCATGGTCATGACCTCCAGCTCACGCGCTGAAAGTTGCTCCAAAGGTGATTTTGTGTGCGGACTCCTGACTTGCTTCAATGCCAAACGTTCGCTCAAGGCCGGACTCATATGATACTGCCCAGAGTATACCTTACGAATCGCCTGTAAAATTTCTTCAAGATGACAATCTTTTGTCAAAAAACCGGCCGCACCCACCTCAAGTAACCGAGAAGGCAGGGGATCTTTATCATGTGCCGTGACGGCGATCACTTTAATATCAGGGGAGCTGCGCACCAATTTACGCGTTGCTTCAAGCCCACCCATACCAGGCATCTGCAGATCCATGAGAACAACATCAGGATGACGTTCTTTGGATAAACGAAGTGCAATTTCACCCGTGGCTGCTTCAGCAATAATGCTGATGTCTTTAGCTTGGGAAAGAAAACTTCGAATACCCGTACGTACTAACTCGTGATCATCGACCAACATTACTTTTATCACGTGGCCAGCTCCTTATGTTCTTGAGAAATACGTTCAACACCCCATTTATAAGAAAAGAATTATTGTATTTGATGTTGGCGGAGAGGCAGGGATTCGAACCCTGGGAGGGGAGACCCCTCAACGGTTTTCAAGACCGCCGCTTTCGACCGCTCAGCCACCTCTCCCGCTCACATACCTTTGCTTTTCAGAAGGTACACAACCTATGAGCATACCTTAAACTGCTTCTTTTCGGAAGTTTTTTGGAGATCACAAAACACCCAACAACTTTGTTTTGAATAAAACGCTCTAAAAGAGCTGTTATTTTAAATATTTTTGGGTAAAATAGCGTCATTTTTAGGAGGCAGGGGTGATGAATCCGATTGATTGGGCAGCTTCCCTTCGCTTGGCCAACGGCGATGCAGCGCTCGCAAAAGAATTATTGTCATTATTCATCAAACATCTTCCTGAGGCACAACGAGACATTCAACTTGCCTGCCAGAAACAAAATTACTCAGCACTCGCGGGGCATGTTCATAAACTTTACGGGGCTTGTTGTTATTGTGCCGTCCCCTTGTTAAGCGCGGTCTTGGTTAAATTACAATCGGCATTAGATTTAAAACAGTGGACTGAATTAAATTCGCTTCAAATAAAAATAGATGAAACAGCACAAGCAGTTCAAGAAGAGTACAAAAGATTATTAGCAAACGGAGTACTATGATGAAACGTTATATTTGTTTGATTTGCGGGTTAATTTACGATGAATCTCTAGGTTGGCCAGACGAAGGCATTGAACCCGGCACACATTGGAATGATGTGCCACCCAACTGGCAATGCCCTGATTGCGGCGCCACCAAAGATGATTTCGAGATGGTCGAAGCATAGAGACTGTTTGCAATTCTATAGTCATCGACGTGGATTGCTTAGCAATGACGCTCCCGGGGGAATGGTGATCATTAAATATCCACCAAATTTCCCTTTGATTCTAACCATACGCGTCGCTCTGAAGCACGTTTTTTAGCAAGCAACATATCTAACATTTGGTTTGTCGTCGTTTCATCATCAACAGATAGCTGCAATAAACGACGTGTGTCCACCGCCATCGTGGTTTCACGTAACTGCAGGGGATTCATTTCACCTAAACCTTTAAAACGCTGCACAATAGGTTTGGTTTTTTTGTTTTCTGCGGCAAGACGATCGAGCACACCCTGCTTCTCATCTTCATCCAAAGCATAAAATACTTCTTTACCTGCATCAATGCGATACAAAGGGGGCATAGCCACAAATAAATGACCGTGCTCCACCAGGGCTCGGAAGTGTTTCATAAACAATGCACACAATAAAGTCGCAATATGCAAACCATCCGAATCTGCGTCCGCTAAAATACAAACCTTGTGGTAACGCAATCCCTCTAAATTACTTGATCCAGGATCCACGCCTATCGCCACAGCGATATCATGAATTTCCTGCGACTCTAATACTTGATTGGATGAAACTTCCCAGGTATTTAGAATTTTTCCTCGCAACGGCATGACAGCTTGAAACTCACGTTCACGCGCTTGTTTGGCTGAGCCTCCTGCTGAATCTCCTTCAACCAAAAATAATTCCGTACGTTTAGGATCTTGCAAAGTACAATCTGCCAATTTTCCAGGCAAAGCAGGCCCTTGTGTGATTTTCTTTCTTTCGATTTTTTTACTTTGTTTAGTACGTTGTTCAGCATTGCTAATGATAAATTGCGCCAACACTGTTGCAGCTTGCACGTGTTGATTTAACCATAAACTAAACGCATCCTTCACCACGCCCTGAACAAATACGGCCGATTGTCTGGAAGTAAGCCGTTCTTTTGTTTGACCAGAAAATTGTGGATCCTGCATTTTGATGGATAACACATAACAACAATGTTCCCAAATATCCTCAGGCGCCAATTTCAATCCACGTGGTAACAAATTTCGAATTTCACAAAATTCTCGCATCGCTTCTAACAAGCCAGTGCGCAATCCATTAACATGTGTGCCCCCTTGCAGGGTAGGGATCAAATTAACATAACTTTCTAATAAGCCTTCACCCGTTTTTTCCTCAGGCAACCAACACAAAGCCCAGGCTGCTTCTTCACGATCAGCGACAAAATCTCCTGTGAAAGGTTCTTCAGGTAAACAAACTTGGCTACCAATAAATTCCTTTATGTAATCAAGCAACCCTTGCTCGTAACACCAAGCCCATTCTTCATTTGTATGTTCATCTTTAAGACTGATGCCCAAACTAGGACAGAGCACCGCTTTCGCACGCAACAAATGCTTTAACTTAGATAATGATATTTTAGGAGAATCAAAATATTTTTCGTCTGGCCAAAAACGAAGAGTCGTACCCGTCGTACGCTTAGGTACGCTATCGATCACCTTTAATTCACTGGCTTTATTCCCTTCTGTAAAGCGCATATGGTGTACTTGTGCATCACGACGTACCCATATTTCTAATTTTTTAGAAAGTGCATTCACCACTGACACCCCTACACCGTGCAATCCCCCTGAAAATTTATAATTTTTATCATTAAATTTTCCCCCTGCATGCAAGCGCGTTAAAATTAATTCCACTCCCGTCATTTTTTCTTCGGGGTGTTTGTCAACTGGCATACCGCGACCATCATCTTCCACCTCAACTGAACCATCTGTGTGTAAGATCACATGGATATGTTGTGCAAATCCTGCCATCGCTTCATCGACACTGTTATCTACCACTTCTTGCACCAAGTGGTTAGGACGAGAAGTATCTGTGTACATACCTGGTCTTTTTTTGACAGGGTCAAGACCACTCAATACTTCAATCGACTGCGCTGTGTAATTACTCATGTCGTTATGCCTACAAAAAAATGATTACGCCATTTCTTGATCGACACTGCTGTCGCGACCCAAGAAAAAGTGAACCAAAAAACAATAAAAACAAAAACCGCCTAAATAAGTAATCAGTAAAGTAGCAGAACTTAAACCCATACGCTGCCCAACAATGCCTATTCCACCTAGAATGACACTGGTGGCCCCCATCAACAAACAAATTTCTCGAGGCATCACGCCTGCCTCTTGCAGAAGATGGTGCAAATGATTTCTGTCGGGCTTAAAAGGAGAACGGCCCGCCAACAATCTCACTATAATCACACGGAAAGCATCCCATAGCGTCAATCCCAATACCCACAAAATACTCACGGAACAAATAACGCCATTAGGTAGCTGGGATAAACTGATGGAAAACCAGCTCAAGGCATACCCCAAAAACATGCTACCTGCATCACCCATAAATAAACGAGCAGGTCTATCTTTGAAAAAAGGGAAATTATAAAGAAGGAAACCCAGCACAGCACTCATTAACAACAAGAACACCCTCACCTGTACAAAAGAATGCGCTTGCCAAGCCAATATGACCAGCAAGCCTAAGTGCACAAAAGCCAGTGTTCCCGCCAAACCATCGCTGCCATCCAACATGTTAACCGCATTGATTAACCCTACTGTTGCAAAAATAGTAAAAGGGACGGCAAACCAACCCAGGGTTAAATCCCCCGTAAAAAATAAATTACCCAGATGGTATAAACTCACGCCACCCAGCAGGGTCATGATCAATCCTGCCACTATCTCACCCGCTAAGCGAGCGCGCGGTGACAGCTCATGCATATCATCAAACACTCCCATCAACACCAATAACAAACCCGCGGAAGCAAAAGGACGATACCCTATTAATGAAATAGGCAAAGAAAGCATGGCGGCAGTAAAACCAATAAACAAAGCCAGCCCACCAATGAGAGGCTTGGCTTGGGCATGCTGTTTCCGCCCACCCGGATAATCCACTAAATTTAAACGACCCGCCAAAGGATACAATGCACGAATACATACAACGGTCACCGTCACACCCACTAAACATCCCAAAATTAACATGTTCTATCCTTGCAAGGAGCCCAGCAGAAACATCAACAGCCCCTAATGTGCTTCTACAAACTGAAGATAACTTTCTGGTAACCCAATGTCATAAAATTGCCCATGTAAAGGCAATGCACACAAGGATCTATGCTGAGAAATTAATAACGGTAAAATATCGTTTTCTAGAGAACAAAATTGGTGTGGCGGAATCTCCGCTAAAATCGCAGGAGAAAATTTATAAATACCTGCATTAACATAACATTGCACTAAGGGATTTTTTTCTTGAAAGCTTAAGATACGTTTTGATTCCGCATCAAACAAAACACTGCCATAACGATCATTTTCTTTAGGTTTGATCACACCCATCAAACCAAAATTATCTTTTAAAGGAGTACGAGCCAAGGTAACAAAATCATCTAGATAGGTATCGCCATTTAAAAGCAAAAATTCAGCACAAGAAGAAAGATATTTTTGCGCCTGCTTCAGTGCACCTGCTGTGCCTAGGGGGGTCAACTCCCTTGAGTAATAAAAATTTGCTTTGGGCGCATTATCTGACTGACAAGCCTCCACAATGGCCTCATGACGATAGCCCGTCAGCAGTACAATATTTTGATAACCTACTTTCAACAAAGCCCGAATCAAGAGAAATAAAAAAGGCTCATCCCCAACGGGTGCAAGTGGTTTAGGCACGTGAGAAATGAGGGGTTGCAAACGCGTTCCCTTGCCCCCCACCAAAATAGCCGCTGTTTTTACTTGTTTTTCATTGCTTAGCGACTGCATTTTCTACCCATTCACATATCATATGGCCTATCAAAATATGGGCTTCTTGAATACGCGCCGTTATTTTTGATGGCACAGTTAAACAAAAATCCGTGCAAGCCATTAATTTACCGCCCTGCTGACCTGTTAAACCTACTGTACAAGCCCCTTTTTGCTTGGCTACTTCCATGCCTTTTAAGACATTAGGGCTATTGCCTGAGGTGGATAAACCCACTACCACATCCTGAGCATGACATAAGCCCTCTAACTGACGAGCAAAAACAAGCGAGTAATCGTAATCATTGCTAAGACAGGTCAACACAGAGGTATCCGTGGAAAGAGACAAGGAAGGAATAGCACGACGTTCCTGGGTAAAACGCCCAATTAATTCAGCCGCTAAATGCTGGGCATCCGCTGCGCTTCCCCCATTTCCAAGCCAAAACACCGTTCCACCCTGCTGTACCGCCTGCGTCACTCGTTGTGAAATTTGTTCTATTTGGGGGACAAGCACCTCCAACCCTTTAATTACTTGTTGATGTTCATGGATTGATTCAAGTATATTTAACATGATTTTTATCCTATCACAGGGGTATGCATGACTCTCGTCACCGATCCGAAATTCCCCAATTTATATCAGGTATCTCACCCTCTTATTCTTCACAAACTCTCGCAGCTTCGCGAATGTAACACTTCTAAAAAAGAATTCAAAGAACTTTTGGAGGAGATTACGCGCCTTCTTGTTTATGAAGCAACAAAAGATTTACCTCTGACAACACGTCGTATTCAAACCCCTTTAGAAACGATTGATACCCCTGTTTTAGAAGGAAAAAAACCCGTTGTCCTTCCCATTTTGCGTGCAGGATTAGGCATGGTAGATGGCTTTCTCTCGCTCATTCCTTCAGCACGCGTGGGTCATATTGGGTTATTTCGAAATGAAAACACACTGCAACCCGAATTGTACTATTTCAAAATCCCTAAAGACAGCCAAGAACGTCATGTCTTTATCTGCGATCCCATGTTGGCAACAGGTGGCAGTGTTTCAAAAGCCATTGAACTTTTGAAAGAACGTGGGGTAAAACGCATTTCTTTTCTCTGTATTGTCGCCTCCCCCGAAGGCGCAACAAAACTCACTACCACACATCCCGATGTTAAAATATTCACAGCCCACCTTGATCGCCAACTCAATGAAAAAGGTTATATTTTGCCTGGCTTGGGTGATGCGGGCGATCGACTTTTTGGAACACGATAACAATGCGAATGATTTTAATTGGCGCCCCTGGCGCGGGTAAAGGAACGCAAGCTACTTTCATCAGTGAAGAATTTCATATTCCTCAAATTTCTACGGGTGATATTTTAAGACAAGCCGTAAAAGCCGGCACGGCACTTGGTAAACAAGCGAAACAAATCATGGACAAAGGCGAGCTCGTCCCTGATCGCATCATGATTGATATCATCAAAAATCGTTTACAGTTGCCCGATTGCAGCCATGGTTTTTTGTTAGATGGATTCCCTCGCACACTACCTCAAGCAGAAGCCCTGAGGAAGGAAGGCATTTTTCTTGATTATGTTCTTGAGATTGATGTAGATGATGAAGAAATTGTGCATCGTTTAAGTGGTCGTCGCGTACACCCCGCATCGGGTCGCATTTATCATGTTGACTACAACCCACCTCGCCTTGCCAACCTAGATGATTTGACTGGCGAACCCCTCATTCAACGCCCAGATGATGCTGAAGGCACAGTCCGAAATCGTTTACAGGTTTACCATCAACAAACAGAGCCCCTCATCGATTATTATCGTCAAGGGGAGACGGCCGGTCTTCCACACGCACCCCGAGTCTTTAAAGTCATGGGGCATGATAACGTCGAGACCGTACACCAAGCCATTGTGTCTCTCTTACAAGGAAAACATCATGTCACTCGTTGAAATCACACAAGCTAATTTTGATGACTTACTCGAAAAACATGATTTGTTGATCATTGATTTTTGGGCCAACTGGTGCGCCCCCTGCAAAGCCTTTGCACCCGTCTTTGAACAAATGGCAACTGAATACCCGGACATTTTATTTGGTAAACTCAATACAGAAAAGGAACAAGCACTCAGCCAAGAGTTTCAAGTGCGCTCTATTCCACTTGTGATGATCATCAAACAAAAAACAGTGGTGTTCGCTGAGGCAGGCGCCATGCCCGCCAGCGCGTTTAAAGAATTAATTGAACAAGCAGTCGCACTTAAAGTCGAAGAGCCGCAGTAATCACAAATCCTCCATCACAGGAGTGGGGGTCTGTGATGGCAGGGTTACGTTTAATTCCAAAACAGAACAATCGCCCGTACGCTCTAATTCAACTTTCACTTGATCTTTGTCAATTTTGACATATTTGGCGATCACATCGATTAACTCTTGCTGTAACATAGGTAAAAAATCGGGGCTATTCTTTTTTCGTTCATGCGACACAATGATTTGCAAACGCTCTTTGGCAATTCTCGCCGTGTTTTGTTTTGAATTTGCATTCAATAATCTTTCTAAAAAACTCACCAGACTCATAGGGTCGCCTCCTCACGTTTGCCAAACAACCGGCCCAACAATCCCTTTTTTGGCGGCTTCACAAATCGGAAAGGGATGTTTTCACCTAAAAATCGCCCCACTGCATCCGAATACGCTTGACCCGCATCACTCACACTATCCAAAATAACGGGCTCACCTGAATTAGAAGCACGCAGCACCGCTTGTGACTCTGGAATCACACCCAGCAGCGGCACAGAAAGAATTTCTTGTACATCTTCCACACTCAACATATCGCCACGCACAACCCGCTCGGGCGAATAACGCGTCAGCAAAAGATGTTCCGTGACAGGTTCAAGACCTTGTTCTGCACGACGAGACTTACTGGCCAAGATACCCAAGATACGATCAGAGTCTCGCACAGAAGAAACTTCGGGGTTAGTCACCACAATGGCTGCATCTGCAAAATACAAGGCCATCATCGCGCCTTTTTCAATACCCGCAGGTGAGTCGCACACAATATAATCAAAGTCGGGATGCAATTCATTGATGACACGCTCCACGCCTTCTTTGGTAAGCGCATCTTTATCACGCGTTTGCGACGCAGGTAAAATATAAAGATTTTCTGTACGCTTATCTTTAATCAATGTTTGTTTTAAATTTGACTCACCATTGACAACGTTAATCAAGTCGTACACAACGCGGCGTTCGCAGCCCATGATTAAATCAAGATTGCGCAAACCCACATCAAAATCGATCACAACGGTTTTAAGGCCGCGCAATGCAAGTCCGGTGGCAATCGCCGCACTACTGGTGGTTTTACCCACGCCCCCTTTCCCTGACGTAACAACAATGATCTTAGCCAAGTTGATATCCCTCTTTAAGAAAGATAGGGGCTGTTTATATTTCGCTAGACTGAGTCAGAAAAACTTGATTTTTGAGGACCGTAGCAGAGCATACGTTGTTTGTATGTGAGCAACGGACCACAAAAAATCGAGGTTTTATGACCAACCTAGTAGAAATATAAGCAGGCCCTATTTATTTGATAAATATTTTCGATGATACTGGGTTTTAGATAGAAGTGAAAGACAAGATCTACTTCAACATGAATACGACTCTCAACTGGCCCCCGGCCTACAAATTACGCCTCAGCACTCGAGTAAAACATGTTCAATG
>JACREE010000016.1 GCA_016218405.1 Gammaproteobacteria bacterium | reverse complement strand
TTCGCGTGCATGTTTGATTTCATCTTCTTTCATTTTCAATAAAATGTGTCGACTTTTTTCATCTTCACGAGGAAGCAAGGATAAATGAGACTTAAGATGCGCTTCTACCTGATTTTCTGTTTCTGCTACAAATCCCAAATTCCATTTATCACCACACAAGCCAGACAAGGCGCCTATTGCAAATGATCCCGCATACCAAACCGCATTCAAATAACTGACATGGTCCCCCAATTCAATCAAACGTTGCGCGCACCAAGCTAAATGATCCACTTCCTCTTGGGCCGCATTTAACATATGGGCTTTTATATCAGGATTTTTGGCTGTAAAAGCATGACCTATATACAAAGCCTGCGCACACACCTCACCCGCATGATCAACACGCAATAAATTGGCTGATAATTTTCGTTCTTGATCACTCAAGGTATTTTCTAAATACCCTTCTGCAGGTGAAGGACGCGACGCATCCGGCACGCCCGCAAATAAATTTATCGCTTTTTCACCCCACACTATCAATTGATCAAACGGACTATATTGACGTTGCATCGCTACCTCACCACTTCCACATCATTCACTTGCTGACAACCACGAGGTAATTTATTTCCTCGTCTGCCACGCTCACCTCGATAATGTTTCCAATCAGAAGGTTTCAACACAAAAGAGCGCTTACCCGTAATGATTCTTAATGAATCTTTTTCATTTAACACACGAACAAAAGGCATTTCTTCATCTGCAGGTAAAGCAATCATTTTATTACCCTTCCCTTTTGGCAATTGCGGCAATTCTTGCAAAGGAAAAACCAATAAGTGTCCTTGATTACTGAAGGCTGCCACAAATTCATTTTTCAATTGGGTGATCGATTGAAAAGCCAAAGCGCTGGCGCCTTCTGGCACTTTCAGTACAGCTTTACCATTTCGATTACGACTGTTTAATTCTTCCAAGCTGGTTATAAATCCATAACCACGCCTCGATGCTAATAACACTAATTGCGTTTCTTCTCCCATCACCATACCCACAAACACAGCACCCGGCGGCGGATTCACTCGTCCTGTTAATGGCTCACCATATCCTCTTGCAGAAGGCAAAGTATGCGCCATCACAGAATAGGTACGCCCTGTTGAATCCAGAAAATGAACCAATTGATTGCTGCGCCCCAAAGCCGTCGTCAACAAACCGTCACCCGACTTATAATTCAAGCCTTCCGCATCCACTTCATGTCCTTTCGCCACACGCACCCAAGCATGTTCTGACAAGATGATCGTCACAGGCTCTACCACCACCATTTCTTCTTCTCGAATTGCTTTTGCTTCTGAGCGTGCCACCAAAGGAGAACGTCGTGCATCACCAAATTCTTTTGCATCTTTCGTTAACTCACTTCTAACCAGTGTTTTCAAACGACGTTCAGAACTTAAAATACCCTGAATTTCATCTCGCTCTTCCGCTAATATTTTTTGCTCTTCTTTGATTTTTACTTCTTCTAATTTTGCCAACTGCCTCAAACGCAAATCTAAAATTGCATCCACTTGTATTTCTGTTAATTTAAATTTTTTCATTAATACATCACGCGGAGAATCTTCATGGCGGATAATGCGTATCACCTCATCAATATTTAAATAAGCAATCAAAAATCCATCCAACACATGCAAACGCGCTAATATTTTTTCAAGACGATGCGTTAAGCGTTTTTTAACGGTATCTAGTCGATAGGTGAGCCATTCAGACAATAATAACAATAGATTTTTGACTTGAGGGCGGCCATTCAAACCAATTACATTAATATTGACACGATAGCTTTTTTCTAAATCTGTCGTAGCAAACAAATGATCCATCATGGCCACGATATCCACACGATTAGAGCGTGGCACAATCACTAAACGCGTGGGATTTTCATGATCAGATTCATCACGCAAATCTTCAATCATCGGCAATTTTTTCGCACGCATTTGCTCAGCGATTTGCTCTAATATTTTTGAACCCGAGGCTTGATAAGGCAAGGTTGTGACAATGACATCACCTTCTTCACGCACATAGGTCGCGCGCGCACGAAACGTCCCTCCCCCCGTGCGGTATATTTCCTTTAAATCTTGTTTTGACGTAATAATTTCAGCACCCGTCGGAAAATCAGGCCCAGGTAAAATGGCACACAATTCATCTAATGTCGCTTTAGGATTGTCTAACAGAAAAACACAGGCTTCCGCCACTTCACGTAAATTATGAGGCGGGATATCCGTTGCCATCCCCACTGCAATACCCGTTGTGCCATTCAATAACACGTTGGGTAACCGTGCAGGTAATAGCGCAGGCTCATATAAAGTACCGTCAAAATTAGGCATCCAATCGACCGTACCCTGCTCCACCTCCTTCAATAACAGTTCGGCATAAGGTGATAACCGCGATTCCGTATACCGCATGGCAGCAAATGATTTAGGATCATCCGCCGACCCCCAGTTGCCCTGCCCATCAACCAAGGGATACCGATAAGAAAAAGCTTGTGCCATGATCACCATGGCTTCATAGCAAGCCGAATCACCGTGCGGATGAAATTTACCCAACACATCCCCCACCGTACGGGCTGATTTTTTGTATTTTGCCCCTGCATTCAAACCCAGCTCAGACATCGCATACACAATACGTCGCTGCACAGGTTTTAAGCCATCCCCTAAGTGAGGTAGTGCCCGATCTAAAATGACGTACATGGAGTAATTCAAATAAGCACTTTCCGTGAAATCTCGTAACGGTCTGTGTTCAAAATTTTGCAGTAGTGTCTTTGCTGTAGCCATTATTTTCCCTTTTAATCCCGAAACCGGATGAGTTTACCTTAAGATGGGAAGCAATCCCAACCGCATAAACAAGTTGATCTCTTCCCCACATCTTTTTAAGATGGTTCAACTTTCTCCCAATTAAAGAACAAAACCATGTCCCTCTCCACTCGCATTGAAACCGACAGCATGGGCCCCATTGAAGTTAACCAAGAAAATTACTGGGGCGCACAAACCGAACGCTCCCTACACCATTTTGCCATTGGCCATGACATTATGCCCTTGGAAGTCATCAAATCACTGGCTTTATTGAAAAAATCAGCGGCGCAAGCTAACTATGACTTGGGCAAACTGCCCAAACAAAAAATGCACCTCATCAAAGAGGCTGCTCAAGAAATTATCGAAGGCAAATGGAATGAACAATTTCCTCTGCATGTTTGGCAGACAGGCAGTGGCACGCAATCCAACATGAACGTCAATGAAGTGATCGCCAATCGTGCCAATGAATTGGCTGGCTCGCCCAAAGGAAGCAAACAGCCGATTCATCCTAATGATGACGTAAACATGTCTCAATCATCCAATGACACCTTTCCTACTGCTATGTACATGGCCGCAGCACAAGCTTTATCAGAAAACGTACTGCCACGCGTCAAGACATTGCGTGATGCCTTGGCGAAAAAAGCGGAGGCTTTCAAATCCATTATCAAAATCGGTCGCACACACCTACAGGACGCCGTCCCTCTCACGTTGGGCCAAGAGTTTTCAGGTTATGTAGCACAATTAGATGAAACCATGGCTTACATTCACAGCACGCTACCCGCCCTTTATCAACTTGCGCTGGGGGGCACCGCCGTGGGAACAGGGCTCAACACACACCCTGAATTTGCTGATCGCACCTGCAAATATATCGCTCAAGCCACCCAAGCCCCCTTCGTGTCCGCCAAAAACAAATTTGCTGCACTGGCTTCGCATCATGCGCTCACTATCAACAGCGCGGCACTCAAAGCACTGGCCTGTGCGCTCATGAAAATTGCTAACGATATTCGCTGGTTGGGCTCAGGCCCTCGCTCAGGTCTAGGCGAATTAACCTTGCCTGAAAATGAACCCGGCTCCTCCATCATGCCAGGTAAAATTAATCCCACACAATGCGAAGCCATGACCATGGTCTGTGTGCAAGTCATGGCGAATGACACCGCCATTAGTTTTGCTGACTCCCAAGGTGCATTTGAATTAAATGTATTCAAACCCCTCATGATTTTTAATTTTTTAAATTCATGCCACTTGATCGCTGACGCCTCCCATAGCTTCGATGTTTTTTGTGTCAGAGGCTTAGAAGCCAATGTTGAACGAATCAAGGAATTATTAGATAACTCGCTGATGCTCGTCACCGCACTGGCTCCTCACATTGGCTATGATAAAGCAGCCGCCATTGCACACAAAGCGCTACACGAACACACCACCCTAAAACAAGCTTGTCGGGATTTAAATTACCTCACCGACGAACAATTTGATTCCTACGTTAAACCCGAAAAGATGATTGGCT
This sequence comes from Gammaproteobacteria bacterium, assembly GCA_016218405.1. GTDB lineage: Bacteria > Pseudomonadota > Gammaproteobacteria > HIGHO2-12-38-15 > HIGHO2-12-38-15 > HIGHO2-12-38-15. The sequence goes on along the minus strand of JACREE010000016.1, from coordinate 10,004 downwards.
CAAGCGAATAATTCTCACCTCAAAGGAGTATTTATGACGCAACCCGATGCAGGCTCACTGCAGGCTACACTCAGAGGTATTGAAACAATATACCGTGCTTTTCCTGCCACCATCCTTTCTACGCGGGTGCTTGCTGCATTCGCACGTCTTTTTAATTCGCCCACGGTAGGTGAAACACGCGCTGAATCTTTTAAAAAAAATATCGAAGCACATAATATGTCCACCCTGGTTTCTCAGTGCACCAGCATCATTGGCAGCAACAGCTGTGATTTTGCCGCCATGATCGTCACCACACTGAGCGCTTATTTCGATGTGCCTTTAGCTACGTTTGTTAGATGCGTTAATGAAGAAAACGATATTCACCTTCACACCCTTTTTGCCGAACAAAGCTCTTCTCGCTCCCTTACAACGGATTCTGTCGCACGCTTTGCTGCTCTCGAGCGCTACCATCTTGCACTCTGGGATAAACTGATGAAAAATGCCACTGAGAAAATTATTGGCTTTATGATACGACCTCAGATTGATGCCACGAGTAACACATCACCACCCTCTTCAAATACCGCGAGTAACACACCACAAACACCCTTAAACATCACCCAACACTCTACCGCGGATTGGCCTCCCAAAGACCCCAAGAAGCTAGAAGAATTTACCCAAGCTTTACGCAAAACACTCTTGGACATCGCTGAAATTTATAAAAAGTTTCCTTCAACCAGCTACCTTACCCGTTTCACAAACAATGTAAGACAAGTCACTGCAATTGAAACGGAAGGCACACAACGCATCCGACGATTTGAAGAAAATATTTCCCAGGCAAAAGACGTTCACGCACTTGTTTTTGCTTGTTCATCCATTGTAGACAGCAACAGCCATGATCTCGCAGCCATGCTCATCACCACACTACGCACCTACTTTAATATTTCCGAACAAACCTTCATTAACTTTTACAGCAATCGACCCAATGCTTACCCCGCTGATCTCTTTAGCAAAAAACCCCCTCCTGCTGAAGTTGCTGTCAGTAGCACAATGACCGATTCTTCTTCTCCCCCTGCAGCAAGTAGCAGCACAGTCACACCCTCTCCTCCCAAACCCGCGACGATCGTAACACCCCCTCTCACCCCTCTCACCGAAGACATCACAGCAAAATATGCCGCCCTAAAGCATTATTTTCCTGACCATTACTTAAGTATCGCAAAAAAAGTCATGGCTCAGTATATTGATGAGGTTTTGTTTCCTGAGGTTCATCGCACACTCACAGCACTCAAAACGCCGCCAGTAAAGGCAACACACTCAACCCTCGATAACGACGCAGCGAGCCCACCTTCAGCACAGCTGAGCCATTCAACCTGAATTGATTCACCAGGGAGTATACTTTACACACCTGCCAAGAGATCCCCCTGAGGATCGATCACCACCAAATCTAAATCGCTTCCCGCATGAGCGCACCCTTTTGTGCGACTACCATAAGCCCAAACAATTTTACCTGGAACATGTTCTGACAATATTTTCTTAACAATCAAAACATAACGTGACTCAAGATCTAACATCATCAAACCCCATCATATGAAACGCACCTTACTTCTCTTTCAATATTTGTTGCAATGATTTTGCATCTTTTAAAAATGCAGGAAGCAGCTTAAGTGTTGTCTTGGCAAAATTAATCCCATAATCATGAGCCGTGTCATCACGATTATCTCGATAAGCAAACCAACGCTCTGCTGCCTTAACGTCTAACAAACCATGCTTGGCTGCATGTCGGAATAACTCTTTATAGGTCAATTCATCCACCACACGAGGCGAGCCAAGATACGCCTTCAATGTTTTTCTTAATAATTTACCTGCTGTTTCCAGGGTTAATTCGAATCCCTTGATTGTCGCATTACGAAATACTTCATAATCAACACTATCAGGCTTAGCTGCATTCAATTTTTCTATAGAAAATTCCAGCGTTTTAATGCACCGCAAAAAATGTTCCGTATTCAAATCCTTCATCTTTTATCCTCAGATTTTTCATCAAATCCCTTCAAATCCCTCACCGGTTTAAAGCTACGACGGTGTATTGCACAAGGGCCTAAACGCTGCAAAGCCAAATAATGCTGTTTTGTTCCGTATCCTTTATGTTGTGCGAAGCCATACCCTGGATAATGCTGATCCCATATTTTCATTTCTCGATCACGCGCCACCTTTGCCAATATGGAGGCTGCACTGATGGCAGGTTCTGTCACATCCCCTCTTACAATGGCCTTGGCTTCGCAGGGCAATTTCGGCAATTGATTTCCATCCACCCACACTTTATTAGGCAACGTTGCCAATTGTTTTACCGCACGTTCCATGGCTAACAAACTGGCTTGCAAAATATTTAATTGATCAATTTCCTCTACCGAGGCCGATGCAATGGCCCAAGCCAAGGCACGCGATTGAATAATTTCAAATAAATCTTCGCGACGAGAAGGTGTTAACAATTTTGAATCCTTCAAACCTGCAATCGGTCGCGCCGGATCCAAAATCACCGCTGCCGCCATCACTGAACCTGCCCAAGGCCCCCTGCCCGCTTCATCCACGCCTGCTTCCATGATCTGCCTTTTATTTATTAAATTTAAATTTTACTTCCTCATGCGCTTTATCTAGCACCGCATGAACAGTATCAGAAAACACTTCACCTCTCGGTTTAAATATCCCTAAAAAACTGCCTGTTTTTACCTTCGTGGCCACGGCTAAAACAACACCGCCCAGAATGGTCAATGACGCCAAAATTGTACCCAAGGCTTTTAAAAACAGAATCCCATCCGGATCACGATCCATTGAAAAAATCTCACTCACCAATGCATCTTCTTTAAAACGGTGGCGCACTTGTTGAAGCGCATTTGCCTTGAGTTTTTCACGTCTATCATCATCGTCTCCACACTCTTTTAACTTCAGCGTTTCCAACACTTCCTGAATCAGGTAATACTTGATTCGGGTCAAGGATTTTTTTTTATTTTCATCCACAAACTGTTTGTCCATTTTCCATTTTTCATTACCCTCATTCCCTTGTTTGGAGTGATCTAACATCTCCTCCCAAGACACCCACATTCGATATGCGCGAATGGCTGGACTCTTTTCATCCTTGAAATCAACCACCTTCTTCTTTTCCAAAGCATAAGAGCTTGCCCCCGCTTGCAAACGAGCCAGCAGCTCTCCTGAAAAATCCTGGATAGTCACCGCAGCTATCTGTGAATATCTTTTTGATAAATAGCTTGAATACGTAGTAGCGGCCAGCTCCAAATCATGATAAGCCTCCGATACCTTATATTTTGGTTTTACTTTTACACTCATCTTTCTCTCCAAAATAGCAACTAAAAAGGCAGTTTCTCAAACTGTTTGCCCTCTGTCCAATTGAAATTTTGGATAAAAAATGCGAATATTGCCACTTTCCAACGTAAGATGATTATTAGCCTTGACTCATACTATTCGCACCGCCGTCATTGGCGTCGGTTATCTTGGCAAATTCCATGCCGAAAAATATGCCTCACTTCCCCAAGCCAGCTTGGTGGCCGTGGTAGACACTCACGCCCTAGCGAGGGAAGAAATAGCCAAAAAACATCAAACCACGGCCCTGACACACTACCAGGATTTGCTCGGTAAGGTAGACGCGGTAAGCATCGTGACCCCCACCCCCCTGCACTTCCCCATTGCTCAGTTTTTTCTAGAGCATGGCGTTCACGTCCTCATTGAAAAACCCATCACACAAACACCCGCAGAAGCAGAAATACTCATTCAACTCGCCCAACAACGAGGCTGCTTGCTGCAAGTAGGGCATATTGAGCGTTTTAACCCCGCTTTAGCCGGTTTACAGCCCTGGCTACACCAGCCACGCTTTATTGAATCACACCGACTCACCCCTTTTAAGCTGCGTGGCACAGATGTCAACGTGGTCTTGGATTTAATGATCCATGATATTGACATCATTCAATCCTTAATCCCCGCCCCCATTCACCATATCGACGCCACAGGTGCCTCCATTTTATCAGGCGAAATTGACGTGGCTAACGCGCGCATTGAATTCACCAATGGTTGTGTGGCCAGCGTCACCGCCAGTCGAGTCAGCACACAAACCAAGCGCCTCATGAATATCTTCCAAGAAGAAAGCGCACTCTCTCTCGACTTTCAACAAGCTTCCCTCAGTATCTGCAAAAAAGGCGCTTTCAACCCCACTTCAGGTATTTCTGAAATCCTAAGAGAAGAGTTTGTGTTTGAACACAAAGATGCTCTTCTTGCTGAAATTAACGCATTTTTACTGGCTATCGCACACAACACGCCACCTCTCGTATCAGGACAAGAAGGCAAGCGCGCACTCGAGACCGCCATTTATATTTCTTCTTTAGTACAGAAGCCCATACCTGCTCTTGCCTAATAAAGGAAGCATGACAATGATCCCGATGGTCGATTTAAAACAACAATATGCCGCACTTAAACCTCAACTTGATGAACGCATTGCAGCCTGCCTGGCCTCTGGTCACTTTGTTTTAGGCCCAGAAGGAAAAGCCTTCGAACACGAAATTTCACACTATCTTAACTGCAAACATGCACTAGGACTGGCTTCTGGCACAGATGCCCTCATTTTGGCTTTGCGCGCAATCGGGGTTCAACCAGGGGATGAAGTCATCACCACACCCTTCACGTTTATGGCCACTGCAGGCGCCATTTGTTTAGTCGGCGCCACACCCGTATTTGTCGACATTGATCCTCACACCTACAACATTGATCCCAATCACATTGAAGCTGCGATCACCTCCGCCACGCGTGCCATTATTCCTGTCCATTTATTTGGCCAGGCAGCAGATATGACAGCCATCATGGCCCTTGCCAATAAGCATTCTCTCCGCGTTATTGAAGATTGCGCCCAATCCATTGGCGCCACTTGGGAGGGCAAGATGACAGGTAGTTTTGGCGACATCGCCTGCTACAGTTTTTTTCCCAGCAAAAACTTAGGTTGCTTTGGTGACGGCGGCTTAGTCAGCACAAACCGTGACGATTTGGCCCAAACCTTATCTGCCCTTCGCAATCATGGCAGCCATGTGCGTTATTATCACGATATGCTGGGTTACAACAGTCGCCTTGATGAACTTCAAGCTGTTATTTTACGCACCAAACTTCCCCACATAGATATTTACAATGCACAACGTCGCCAAGTGGCTGAATGGTATAACGAGGCACTGCGTGATCTTCCTGTGACACTGCCCTCTCTTCACCCTCATGCACTTCCGGTATATCACCAATACACACTGTTGAGTGAGCAACGTGATTTTATTATGCAACAACTCACGCAAGCTTCCATTGCCAATGCCGTGTACTACCCTATCCCCTTGCATCGTCAGCATTTATTTGGAAATCGTTATCAACACCTTTCTCTGCCACATAGCGAACGCATTGCCCAACAGTGCTTTTCCCTCCCTATTTTTCCTGAAATGACGAAAGAGCAGGTTGATCAGGTCACCCATGTCATCAGGCAAGCACTGTCCTAAATCCATGAACAACATCCCCCTAAAAATCATGATTCTCGCTGGCGAAGCTTCGGGGGACATGTATGGCGCACGTCTCGTTGAAGCCATGCGTGCACAAGAACCCGCTCTGCATTTTCTAGGCATGGGGGGCACACAGATGCGGGCTGCGGACGTTGACATTCGCGTCGATGCTGCCAGCGTAGCGGTTGTGGGTATCACAGAAGTGTTAAGCCAACTTTCTATCATCATGAAAGCTTTGCGCACGCTCAAACAAGCGCTCCTCGATGAAAAACCTCGTCTATTGATCCTCATCGATTTCCCTGATTTTAATTTTCAAATCGCCAAATTTGCCAAAAAACATCAGATCAAAATTTTTTATTACATCAGCCCTCAAGTATGGGCTTGGCGCAAAAGTCGAATCCAAACTTTAAAAAAAACCGTGGATCTCATGGCCGTCATTTTACCTTTTGAACTTGAACTGTATCAAAAAGCAGGCGTCCCTGTTTGTTTTGAAGGTCATCCCCTCGTGGACGAAGTCAACACGCATCGCGTCACGCATCAACCCCTTCCTCACACGCATCCCTGCATTGGTTTGTTACCTGGCAGTCGACACAGCGAAATACAACGTTTGATGCCTCTGCTCGTCGAGTGTGCAGAAAAGCTTAAAATTTCTTATCCCTTCGCACAGTTTATTTTACCCCTCGCACCGACACTTAAACGTGAAGACATTGAGGCTTATTTACAACACACCACCCTACCCTTACGCATCGTGTCTGCCCCCCTACCTCAGGCACTGGCCAACTGCGATGCCGCCATTGTTGCCTCAGGCACCGCCACACTTGAAGTCGCCCTACTGGCGCTGCCCATGGTCATCATTTATCGCGTCAAAAAATTAAGCTTTTACTTGGGCAAACTTTTGATCAAAGTGGATCACATTGGCCTATGCAATCTCATTGCAGGTGAGCGTATCGTGCCAGAACTCATTCAAGCAGAAGCAAACAGCACACGCATTGTGAGTGAAATAAGAAAAATCTTGGACAATGAACCCTATCGTTTACAGATGAAACAAAAACTAGGACAAATCAGTACTCGCCTAGGTCCTCAGGGCGCCACACAACGCATTGCCCGCGCCGCCCTTGCTCTCATCAAATGAAAATTCCAGCTTATCAAATCGTTTTTTTATAAAATTTTTTCATCTTCAAATTACTGCTGATGATCTGCAGTTTTTCCTTGATTGCGAAGGCAACAATAACACGGTCAGCAGGATCTTTGTTTTCTGGCCAATCAAGCTCTACCCTACATCATACCCTGGCAAAACAGGTGTATTGATGTCTACTTCATGGACCTTTACAATAATTCCACGCAAATCAGCCAAGGTATTTGCTTTGATTTTTGTAATCCTCAAATCAGCTCCAATTTGATGCGTAATAATAAGATCTTGTCCTGTGTTTCCAACCAGCTTTAAATACTTACTTGTATGCTGGCTAAATTCACGCCTCGTAATATACTGCCGACCCATATTCACTTCCTTCAAAATATAGCTATATTTTAGCTTGATCAATTATAAGCCTTGTGTCAAATCATCCACTCAACACATTTTATAAAAATATAAAAAATCGACTATACTTAGGTTGCAAGATTTACCTTATCCCTTACTCTGGAGGAATACGGTGATGACAACAAATAACTGCAATGAAATAATCCACGAGCTTCACTATTTTTTTCAAGACATTCTCGGTTTTACTGACATACCCACCCCCACCGAACCTTCTTTACTGATCACACCCACCCCCCATTCACTGCTTGAAAAAAATAAACTCGACACAACGCTCCTTAAAAATCCAAAATTGACGGGGATATTTTGTATCACACCCGCACATGATGACCAACCGCCTCTTTTAAGCTTCGCCTCTCCTGGCACATTCAAAGAGGCCAAACAATTTATGGCGGATCTTCTCTCTTTTTTGGGTTTTTCCAACCCCTATCATGTCAGCTATGAAAGCTTATGCTCGCTCTATAACACCTCGCTGCTGAGTGAAGGCCATGAACACGTCTTGCAGAAAAAACTGGGTAACACCATCAGTCTGGGCTATTTTCCCCATCGAACACACCCTGAGTGGACCATCAAAGCCTTTAATGCTGAAACTTATCATAAAACACGCCTCTTACTTCATGGCATGAAAACCCTTGATATAGCCGAATATAGCTGCGCATCTGTTCAGATGCGCCAGCGTTTCTATGACTTACACGGCGGACACGCTGCCCAAACTTTATTTGATACCTTCGGTAAGAAAAAGGTCATTGCCGCCCTCAACACCTACTTAAACCTCCCCTTTTTTCCACGCTTTGGCGGCACCCTCTCTCTCTCCAACCTTACTCGGGCCATGAAATTCGACGATTTACTCTCGCAGGAAGAGAAATCCCCAAGCAAAAAGGACCGTTATCTTGTATCTGTGCCCCTTTTTTGATATAAAGAGCGTTCTTTTTTGAAGGAATGAATTTTTATGTCTAGAATTTGCCAAATTACAGGGAAAAAGCCCCTGGTCGGAAACAATGTTTCCCATGCCAACAACAAAACAAAACGACGTTATTTACCTAATTTGCATGTACAACGCTTTTACGTTCCTAGCTTAGGACGTTTTGTTAAATTAAAAATCTCTGCACGCGGTTTACGCACCATTGACAAACACGGTATTGAATACGTGTTAAAAAACTTCGTTCATGCTAACAAAGCACACGCTGACGTTCAGTCTGCATCATAAGGGTTATTCTCATGCGCGATACCATCAAATTAGTTTCTACAGCTAGCAGCTACTATTACACGATCACCAAAAACAAAAAAACCAAACCGGGTAAAATGAAAGTCCGCAAGTACGATCCTATCACCCGCAAACATGAAGATTTCGAAGAAGCTAAAATCAAATAGCTTGTCTGCAAACAAAAGCATTCTTAACCCATTCAATTTCCGGATGGGTTAAGCAACCTGACATAGCCACCACATCAAAACGACAAACCGCACTTTGCTTCAATTTATTTTTCTGTAAATAACGATGCGCTGCATAAATAATTTTTCTTTGCTTCGCATAACCAATCGATTCCTTTGAAGCACCCACACCTCCTGCCGCGCGAAAGCGTACCTCAACAAACACTAACACGGCTCCTTCTTGCATAATCAAATCCACCTCACCTTGCTTCACGCGAAATCGATGCGTAAGCAATGACAGACCTTGTTTTTGCAAAAACTGGGCTGCCTGTTTTTCAGCAAGCCAGCCCTTTTCATCCACGCCCAGCACATCACCCCACACAGCGGGAAATACGAACCAACGCTTAATAAAGCGGTACAATCTGACCATTAATAAATTGTCCCCACGCCAACACCCGTCGAATACGGTGGTTTTCTAAAGTTAAGACACCCGTTACCCCACGATAATTTTCTCTTGGTGAACGACTCAAGCGCGGCAACTCAGGGATTAAACGGTATGCATCCAATCCCAAAGCATAAAGACGAATATCAAAACCTGCTTCAGAATGAGAAGCTTGCAATTGCCGTGTCGCATTTATCATCTCTGTTGTAGGGTGAACAACCCACGGAATATCACACAAACGCACACCATCTAAATCTTTATCCGCAGGAGAAGGCATACCACTGTACACGGATGAGGTTGCATAAATAGGAATATTCACCAAGCCATAAAACCGAAACATGGATGTCACACTCCTGGCTTGATCAGGCAGCGCCGCCAACAAAACCACATCAAAATCAGGCATCGTTAATTTATTTTTATCGCCTCGACTTGGCACCAACGCCTGCAATTGATCGACCACGTTTTGCTGCTTGCCCAACAACATCGTGTGCACAACAGCCCCTCCCAACTGCTTCCAATCACTTGAAAATGCTTGCGCAATACCTCGACCCCAGGCATCCCCTGACACAATCACCAAGGCTTTACGGTGCCCTTCATGCCAAGCACGCGTGACCACCTGCTGCACCTCATCCATTGGTGACAGGCCAAATTCATAAAAATGGCTAGGTAACTTAGCAACATCCGTGTAATTCAAGGCAAGCGTGGGAACCGATTTAGCTTGCTCCGCCGCCTTTCTTACTTCACTCTTTTCTAAAGGCCCCACAATAAAACGGGTTTTTTTGACATTCACATCATCATATCGCTCTGCCATGGCCACTGTTGTTTGACCTGGCGCTTGATAATAGGCCGCAAAAAACCCATCACGAACCGCTGAAGCTTTTTGCTTCAAGCTGGCATTATTTAAGGGTAAAACCAATGCCACAGATGTCGCTGAATCCGAAGAACTACCTGACGTTGATTTTCCTTTACCTAATAAAGTACTGCAGCCTACGAGCACCATACATAGGCTCAGCACTAAAATAGAATGTGTCTTCATTTGTTTCTCCCACCCCAAAATAAACATCATACCATTCATGCAATATATACTTCACGCGCCTGAGTTTTCGATTTTTTGGCATCCCAATCAGGGCTCATCTCAACTGTTAAAAAATGTTTG
>JACREE010000018.1 GCA_016218405.1 Gammaproteobacteria bacterium | reverse complement strand
GCAGGATTTAATTATGGTTTGGCGATTGCCGACCAATTCATACGAAATAAAATGATTCGGCATGCACTGGTAGTGGGTTCAGAAGTGATGTCGAGTTTGTTGGATTGGACAGACAGATCAACGTGTATTTTGTTTGGTGATGGGGCAGGAGCGGTGGTTTTAAAGGCAGATCAAACCCCCGGTATCTTGTCAACGCATTTACATGCGGATGGGCATCACCATGAATTGCTTTATGTTTCTCCTTTGCGCTCAGGTGGGCCTCCTCTTGTTAAGATGCGAGGCAATGAAGTGTTTAAAGTGGCGGTGAATGCATTAGGAGAGGTATTAACCGAAACCTTAAATGCCAATCACCTGAAACCAGGTGATATTGATTGGTTGATCCCTCATCAAGCCAATATGCGCATTATCGCAGCGATGGCGAAGAAATTGGATATGCCCATGGAGCGGGTGATTCTCACGATTGAACAACACGGTAATACGTCGGCAGCTTCTGTTCCGATTGCCTTAGATGTGGGTGTACGTTCAGGAAAAATTAAACGTGGTGATCGCTTGCTACTAGAAAGCTTCGGGGCCGGGTTTGCTTGGGGTTCCGCGCTCATTCAATATTAAAGAGAGGTGAGGGTGATTGCTATTGTTTTTCCTGGTCAAGGTTCCCAATTTATGGGGATGTTACAAGCTTGGGCGCAGGAAGAACCCCTCATACAAGCGACTTTTTCACAAGCCTCAGAAAAATTGGGTTATGATTTATGGGCATTAACCCAAATAGGTCCTGAAGAAAAACTCAACCAAACAGAATTCACCCAACCGGCTTTGTTAGCGGCGGGAGTTGCCTTATACCGTGTATTAGTGCGTCATTTGAAAACGCCTCCTTCTTATTTGGCGGGACATAGTTTAGGTGAGTATACGGCCCTGGTGTGTGCCAATGCGATTGCCTTTGACGAGGCAATAAAGTTAGTTGAAATGCGCGGTCGTTTTATGCAAAGGGCAGTGCCCGTTGGAAAAGGGGCGATGGCCGCTATTGTTGGGTTGAGTGCACAGCAAGTTGAATCGGTGTGTGCTGAGATTTCTACCCCTCAAGCTTTTGTCGCGCCTGCCAATTACAACGCTGATTTTCAAGTCGTGATCGCAGGGGATACGCTGGCTGTAGAGAAGGCCATGACGAATGCCTTGACGCAAGGAGCTAAATTAGCAAAAAAATTATTAATGAGCGTGCCCTCCCATTGTTTACTGATGAAGCCAGCGGCAGAACAACTTAAAAAATATTTAGAAAATATAAGCATTCAACAACCGACTCTTCCTGTGATTCACAATGTGGATGTGGCGGTACACACGACGCCTGGTGCTATTCGAACCGCTTTAGTTGAACAATTATATCGACCTGTTTGTTGGACACAAACCATGAAGCAATTCACTCAAAATGGGGTAGATACCCTTATCGAGTGTGGTCCTGGAAAAGTATTAACAGGCTTAGGTAAGCGTATTGCAGACAGCCCTCAACATACTTTTTCGATGAGTGCACCTGAGGAACTTCAAAAAATCTTAGCGGAGGTAAAATGAACCCGGTTTTGAAAGATAAAATTGCTATCGTAACAGGTGCAACGCGTGGTATTGGTAAGGCCATCGCTGAACATTTGGCTGAAATGGGCGCAACAATCATAGGTACAGCTACTTCCTCGGCGGGGGTGCAAGCAATAGAGGAAAATTTTAAAGAGAAAAAAATAAAGGGCAGCGCTTATGTTTTAAATTTGAGTGATCCGGAGGCTATTCCTGTATTTTATGAAACAGTGAAAAAAGCAGTGGGTATCCCCCTGATTTTAATTAATAACGCAGGCATTACCCGTGATAATCTTTTTTTACGCATGAAAAGCGAAGAATGGGATGCGGTGATCAACACTAATTTGAATGGAGTCTATCATCTTACTCGCGCCTGCATCAGAGAGATGGTGCGTGCACAGTGGGGGCGAATCGTGTCGCTGAGTTCTATCGTGGGTGTGGCTGGGGCGGCAGGTCAGGCGAACTATGCGGCTGCCAAAGCGGGGCTAATTGGATTTTCAAAGGCTTTGGCTCAGGAAGTGGCTTCACGAAATATCACCGTTAATGTCATCGCGCCAGGGTATATTGAAACAGACATGACGAACCAATTACCTGAAGCTGTTCGGCATGGCATTATTGATAAAATACCCATGGGGCGATGTGGCTCTCCTGAGGAGGTTGCTTTTGCAGCAGGTTGTTTAGTTATGCCGCAAGCGACCTATATCACGGGCCAAACTCTTCATGTAAACGGTGGCTTGTATATGGCTTGAGACTCATTTTTTTAATATACTTCTGAGAATGGCTGTTTTTGTTGTATAATATTTAGTCAAAGCTGGGGGGGTTGCCCTTGGTCTTTTTTGTTTGTTTTTATCTTAATGAGGAAGAAGTTTCATGAGCACTATTGAAGAGCGAGTTAAGAAAATTGTGATAGAGCAGTTGGGTGTGAAGGAAGAAGAAGCCATTAATGAAGCTTCTTTTGTGGATGATTTGGGTGCTGACTCGCTTGATACGGTTGAATTAGTGATGGCGTTAGAAGAAGAATTTGAAACTGAAATTCCTGATGAAGATGCAGAAAAAATCGCGACGATTCAACAAGCGATTGATTATGTGAGAGCCAGAGTGAAAGAAAAAGAGTAAATCATGACAGCTGATAAAAAACGAGTGGTGGTAACCGGATTAGGCTTAGTAACACCTTTGGGCCTGACCCGTGAAGAAACCTGGAAAAATTTATTGGCGGGAAGAAGCGGGGTGAAGCCTGTTACCCTGTTTGATGTAAGCCAATATACCACTCGTATCAGCGCGCCTGTGGTGAATTTTGATGTCACGCCTTTCCTGTCTGTGAAAGAGGCGCGAAAATTAGATACTTTCATCCAATACGGTGTGGCTGCAGCGAATGAAGCTATGCGCGACGCAGGTTTGGCGCAGCCGAATCCATTGCACCCAGAGCGTTATGGTGTCGCTGTGGGTTCAGGTATCGGTGGCTTGCCTAAGATTGAAGAGAATCATACAGCCTTGATGAATCAAGGTCCCCGTCGTATTTCTCCTTTTTTTATTCCTGGCTCCATCATCAATATGTTAGCGGGTGAGTTGTCGATCATTTATGGTTGGCAAGGGCCTAATTTGGCCTTAGTGACGGCTTGCACGACAGGTGCGCACAACATGGGTGTGGCAGCTCGCCTCATTGCCTGTGGTGATGTGGATGTGATGTTAGCAGGGGGTGCTGAGATGGCGACTTGTCCCTTAGGGTTAGGGGGGTTTGCTGCCATGAGGGCTTTGTCAACGCGCAATGATGAACCTGAAAAAGCGAGTCGACCCTGGGACAAAGATCGTGATGGATTTGTGCTAGGTGATGGTGCTGGGATGGTGGTGTTGGAATCCTACGAACATGCGGTGAAGCGCGGCGCTAAGATTTATGCGGAATTGGTGGGCGTGGGGATGAGCGGTGATGCTTATCACATGACGATGCCTCATCCCGAAGGTTTGGGTGGGCATTTAGCCATGCAAGCAGCGCTAAGAGATGCAAAAGTGGGACCTGATGTCGTGGACTATATCAATGCGCATGCCACGTCTACACCCGCAGGCGATGAGTTAGAGGCGGCTGCTATTGTGAGCACCTTTGGTTCGCATGCGAAGGGTTTGGCGGTGAGTTCCACCAAATCCATGACGGGCCACTTATTAGGTGCAGCGGGTGCGGTAGAAGCCGTATTTTGTATTTTAGCTTTACGTGATCAAGTGGCTCCTCCCACGATTAACCTTGATAATCCTAGCATCGATTGTGGTTTAGACTTTGTTCCAAATCATGCTAAATCCATGAAAATTGAGTTTGCTCTTTCGAATTCCTTCGGATTTGGTGGAACTAACGGGGCGTTGTTATTCAAACGCCTGAGTGCGTAATGTTATTTAAGAAAAAAGTATTGCATTGGGCGATTGTATTTCTGCTTGCCTTTCTTCTTTTAGATGTGTCTCATTTCTTTCGTGCCCCTTTGCTTCCCAAGGGCAGCCAGCCCGTTATTTTTAGGTTAGAGCCAGGGACTTCCTTCTGGCGCGTGGCTTATGCCTTACATGATCAACAGCTATTATCACGGCCTGCTTATTGGAGCGCCATGGTATTTTTGGGTGGGTATTCACGGGATTTGAAAGCAGGTGATTATCAAATCGTCCCAGGAGAGAAGCCTTGGGAGTTGCTGCAACAAATCGTTCAAGGAAAAATACATCTGTATTCTATCACTGTGCCAGAAGGGTGGACCTTCTCACAAATGACAGATTTATTGGGCCAGCATCCTTATGTAGAACACACTTTGGAAGCGTATTCACCTGCCATGATCATGCAAAAGTTAGGCAAGGAGGGGGTGGGTGATCCTGAAGGTTATTTTTTCCCTAGCACCTATCTTTTTGCCAGAGGAACACCGGATATTATTATTTTGAAAGTGGCGCATGAAACCATGCGTCAAAAACTGGAAAGAGAGTGGGCGAATCGTGATCCAAATGTGCCCTATAAAGATAAAGACGAAGCCTTGATAGTGGCTTCGCTTGTCGAAAAAGAGGCGGCCAGGCACGAGGAACGACCTATTATCGCAGGGGCTATTTTAAACCGATTGCATAAGAAAATGCTCCTACAAGTGGATGCAAGTGTGATTTATGGTTTAAAAGGCCGATTGCATGGGAAACTGACGAAAGAAGATTTAAAAATAGATACGCCTTATAACACGTATTTACATAAAGGACTTCCCCCCACGCCGATTTGTTTGCCAGGTGATGATTCTTTGCATGCAGCGATGCATCCTGTGAAGTCGAATATCTTATTTTGGGTGGCCCGAGGAGATGGTACGCATCAGTTTTCTCTGACGCTTAAACAACACATGCAAGCTGTGGATCAATACATCAAAAACAAGCACAATGATGAATAAAAAAATAGATTACTGCGGATGTGATTCTTATTTCGCGTGAATGATGAATGATATATTCAAAAACTTGACGCACATTTTATTTATGCTATGGTAATAATGCGGACACACATAGTTTGTGCTATTTGTTGACGCATCGTCATCATCGTAGAGCGCCTTGACTCTTTTAACATGTGGTTGAGAGGGGAGTGGGTATTTTCACTGCGATCATGGAGTTGAGTGATATAGATGGATTTATCTATTTTTGAAGGGAGACAAACTCAATGTCAACTTTAAAACGTGCTGTAAAAAAAACACCCCGCCGAAAGGCGACCGTTAAAAAAGCTCGTAAAGCCACTGTTAAGAAAAAGACAGTAGCAAAAAAACGAGTTGTTAAAAAACCAGCTGCTAAAAGAAAAGCAGTCACCAAAAAGAAGACTGTTGCTAAGAAAAAAACACGTCGTACAGTGAAGGCACGCAAAACGGTTCGAGCTAAGAAAACAGCTCATAAGCCGCGTGCTAAAAAGGCTCGCGCAAAGAAGAGCGCTTAACTAATATACAAACCAATAAAGGGGCACTTAAAGATGCCCCTTTTTTTTGATTGTTATTTTGTGTTGAGTTGTTTTGCTAATAACTGCAGCGGGTGTTGTAAAGGAACCGTTATTCCTTTGAGGCGTAATTGCGCTTCCAAATGTAGTTGGCAGCCAATATTGGATGTTAGAACTACATCAGGTTGAATTTTCTCTATTTTCTCTATCAGATCTTCCGCCAGGCTATCTGCCATCTTGGGTTGAGTCAGCATGTTCAAGCCAGCCGCACCGCAGCAACGTGTGCTGCCTTCCAAAGGAATAATGTTTAGATCAGGAATTTGTCGAAGTAAACTGTGTAATGCTTCTTCTGTTTTAAGTACATTTTTAACCGAGCAAGGGGTATGTAAAGCCACTTTGAGTGTGCATGTTCGAAAATGCAATTTTGAGTGATGTTGAGCTAAAAAACTGAAGATGTCTGTGACCTGCTGAGCAAACGAAAGTTGATTTTGTTTAGAGGTGAGTGAAGAGAAATAAGGAAGAGATCGCGGGTAATCTTTCAGTATCATGCCGCAACCAGGTGTTAAAAAAAGAATGGGTAAATTATTTGAAAAATAACGAATATTATCTTTTGCGAAGCGTGCAAAATAATCAGCACCTCGGTGTAAATGGAATGCACCACAGCAAGTTTGTTTGGCTGGAATAGTAACGGCATAGTCACAAGCGTGGAGTAGTTGAATAGCCGCTTGAATAACGGGGGCTTGTGTCAGCGGAGTCATACACCCTAGGAATAGTTTGACAGCGGGCCTGCCCTTGGATGCTGTGTGAGGGACGGGGTAATGCGTACGCCAGCGTTTCAAGGTGATGGGTGGAAGGTAATGTAAATAACGAGCGATCCCCCTTCGTTTTTTTGGGATGCTTGATGTTTTAAAAAGGTGCTGATAACACCAAAGTAAAGAAGCGATGAAACGAAGCCGTTGGGGCGATCTAAATATGAAATCAACAAACTTAGGCAAAGGGTGGACAGGGGCAATTAAACGGTGTGTGGCATTGAGTAATTCAGCATAAGAAACCTCAGAAGGACAGACTGCTTCGCAGGAACGGCAATACAGACAGCTATCCAAGTGAGCCAGTAGGGTGGGGGTCGAGCTGAGTTGCTCGTTGGCAAGTGCTTCCATCAGTGCGATTCGTCCGCGTGCTGATTCACCTTCTTGTTGTGTTTTGACATAGGTGGGGCAATGAGGCGCACAAACACCGCACTTGACGCATTGGCTGGCAAGTTTTTTAATAGAATCCTTTAATTCCATGCGGTCACCTTATGTCTTTTTACGAAAAACATGTATTTATCTGCACCAATCAAAAGGAAGGAGGGAAAAAATGCTGTCAGGACGCGGGTGCCAGCCTTTTTTTTGATTATATCAAGCAGTGCCTCGCTTCGCACTTGAATGAGCGAGGCGAGGCCATAAAGAAAATACGGGTCAGTCGATCGGGTTGTTTGGGGCGTTGTAGCGTGGGCCCTTGTTTGGTGATCTACCCAGAAGGTGTT
The DNA here is from genome assembly GCA_016218405.1 of Gammaproteobacteria bacterium. GTDB lineage: Bacteria > Pseudomonadota > Gammaproteobacteria > HIGHO2-12-38-15 > HIGHO2-12-38-15 > HIGHO2-12-38-15. Next base: position 889 of record JACREE010000018.1, on the reverse strand, counting down.
TGGTATACCTATCACTCATTTACGGATATGGATGAAATTGTTAAGAAACATATATTGGGTGGGGAAGTGGTGGCGCGGTTATTGTTGTAAACAGCCCCTAAGTTTGTGTTTGAAGCTGCTTGGCCGTGGCAATAATTTTTTTTCGCCACAAGAAGAGTTGCCATTTATTTCCACCCATTTGTCGCCACAATACAGTAGCACGGATGCCGGCTAATAAAAGTGCGCGGATTTTAGCAACGACCTCGGTTTGTTTTAAATAGTTAACATTGCCGACGATTTGAATGCGATAACGAAATTGTCCTAAGGTTTGTAAAAAAGCGGAGGCCAGTGTTTCAATGACATGGGGATCTTGCGCCGAAAAATGAGCAGCTTGAGATTGAGCTTGTGCAATGCGTCGCGTGAGTGTTTTTTTCAAGGCAGGCATTTTTGAAAATTTCTTTTCTAAATACATCAGTGAAATAACATAACGAATAATTTCGGTATCTTCTTTTTTGGCTTTCTTGGTTAATAAGCGAGGGATTTCTTGTAAGCCGATTTGTAAATTTTGTGCGCCGCCATAAATATCTAAAACAGATTGCGCATCAATTTTTAGAATACTGTTCATGCTGATTTCCAAGGCTAAAGGATCCACCTGGCCCGTGCGTGCAACGTCTTTCACCAACTTTGCTGCTTGAAAAATAGCAGCTAAGCTGAGTGTGATGTTGCTCCATTTTGAAGAGACTGAGTTCATTAATTTTTTCCAAATTATCTAGGGCCTGTCGTCAATTAAGGATTTAAGGTATCCTTTGTGCTCATGGAAAAGGAGCGAAAAGGATGCAACGGAGACACGAATTAACTGATGAACAGTTTAATAAAATAGAAAATTTTCTTCCTGGTCGAAAAGAGCATG
>JACREE010000019.1 GCA_016218405.1 Gammaproteobacteria bacterium | reverse complement strand
CATGCTCTTTTCGACCAGGAAGAAAATTTTCTATTTTATTAAACTGTTCATCAGTTAATTCGTGTCTCCGTTGCATCCTTTTCGCTCCTTTTCCATGAGCACAAAGGATACCTTAAATCCTTAATTGACGACAGGCCCTAGTCCGCTCGAGATATCCAAAAGTCAATTTTGCTATTTTTTTCACTCATAGTTAAAAAAATTCGCTAGTGATTTCCAGTATAGGTGAAAAAACACGTAATACAAATTCTCTCTCGTTTTCTCGTTATCACTATTCAGCAAACATGCCATTTTCGAGCAGGAGGAGGCGCTGCATTTTGTGGGCGATGTGGGGATCGTGCGTGACGATAATCAAGCTGGTATTAAAATCCTGGTTGAGTTTTAGCATGATATCTAAAATTTTCTGTGCATTGTCATGATCTAGGTTGCCGGTGGGTTCATCGGCCAGGACGCAGCCGGGTTGTGTGATCAGGGCTCTGGCAATGGCAGCGCGTTGGCGTTCACCTCCCGATACTTCGCCTATTCGACGATGAAGTTTATCGCCCAACCCTACTTTGGCAAGCAAATCTTTTGCTCTTTCTTCCGCCTGTGTGATGGTTTGATGTTGTAAGAGAAGTGGGATGGCTACATTCTCTAGCAGTGAGAATTCAGGTAAGAGATGATGAAATTGATAGACAAAACCTAATGTAGTGTTGCGCCATTGGCATCGTTCTTTCTCACTGAGGGTGTGGATAGCCTTGCCTGCAATGTTAATGGTGCCTGCGCTGGGTTTATCTAAGCCCCCAATGAGATGCAGAAGCGTACTTTTTCCTGAGCCGGAGGCACCCATGATGGCGACGGTTTCACCGGGTTGCACGTTAAAGTTAATGTCAGTGAGAACGTGTTGTTCTATTTTTCCATCGAGAAATGTTTTCTTGATGTGTTGGCATTCAATCATATTATTCATAACGCAAGGCTTCCGCAGGTTGGGTTTTCATGGCTTGACGTGCCGGGTACAGTGCGGCCAAAAAACTCATGAGCAGTGCGATGCTGCAGATGCTGATGACGTCAGTGGGGTCAATGCGAGAAGGTAAAAAATCCACGTAATAGACGTTGGCTGAAAGAAGTTGCACATGAAAAAGATGTTCGATTGTTTTGACTAGATAGGTGACATTACTTGCTAAGAGTAGTCCGAAAATTAATCCTAACAAGGTGCCGAGCAGACCAATGGTAAAACCTTGGATCATAAAAATATGTAAGATGGTCTGGGGGGTGGCGCCCAGTGTGCGCAGGATAGCAATATCAGCTCGTTTTTCGGTGACCACCATCACGAGTGTTGAAACTAAGTTAAACGAAGCGATGGCGACTAACAATAATAAAATCACGGCCATCATGGTTTTTTCGAGTGAAATCGCTGAAAAAAGGCTGCCGTATTGCGAGGTCCAATCCGTGACATATAAATCAGGAAATGTTTTTGAAAGTTCAGCGGTGAGCTGAGAAGCTTGATAAAGATCGTGTATTTTGAGGCGTAAACCCGAAACGCGTTGGCCTAGCTGAAATAGACGTTGTGCATCTTGTAAATTAATGAGTGCAACTTGGCTGTCAAAGCCAAATCCATTGCCGACTTTAAAAATACCCGCGACAGTAAAGCGTTTAAAGCGTGGCGAAATACCCGCAGGGGTGATGCTGGCTTGGGGAATAAATAAATTAATTTTGTCGCCCGTTGAAACACCTAAATAGAGTGCTAACTTTTCACCGAGCAATACGTTAAAGCTGCCTGGGGTGAGGGCATCCAGTGAACCGTCTACAAATTTGTCGCTCATGTCAGACACGGTTTTTTCTTGTTGGGGATCAATGCCTGTGACGATGACAGGTTGTGTGACGCCACCTTCTGTTAGCATGCCTTGACCGTCCACATAAGGTGCGACACCTTGTACAAACGATTGATGTGAGAGTTGTTGTTCGAGTGGGCGCCAATCACGCAATTGTGTATTTTCACCTGTTAAGCTGATTTGTCTGGCCATCACGAGAACGCGTTCTTTGATTTGTTCATCAAAGCCATTCATGACAGATAAAACGGTAATAAGGACTGTGACGCTCAGCGCAATGCCTAGAATGGAGGTGAGGGCAATGAAGGAAATAAAATGGTTACGACGTTTTGCTCGTGTGTAACGTAGGCCAATGTAGAGTGGAAGTGGTTTGAACACGGATTTTCCTGTTGCTGGAAGGCGAAGGACAGAATACCCTAGCTATGCTTTTTTTTGAATACTTTTTGAATGGGAACGCGGGTGATGCCGCGTGCTTCATCTTCTGGGTGATGGGTGGAGCCTGCGGCGTAGCCATAGATTGCTTCAAAAGTGGCAGGGTAAAAATGCTCGTTATTTTGAGGGTAGTGGGTTTCAAGGGCCTGCAGTAAGGATTTTTGAGTGAAGGTGCGTTGGATGTTATCAGACATTTTTACCGAACCCAGTTGTTTTAATTCTTTCAGCAGAGAAGAAACATGACGATATAAGCAGGTGATGTCTTCGCGTGTGACAATCGGTGTTTCAAATTTTAATTTTAAGAGCATGTCGCCCAAGTCATGCATATCTGTAAAATAATTGATGTGAGGGTGTGCGTCTATCTTTTGCCAGGTTTGGCGCAATTCCATGAGCGTACCCGGACCCAATGTGGCAAAGAAAAAATGGCCGTTTGGAGAGAGCACGCGCTTGAATTCTTGTAACAGCGTGGGTAAATGTGGGCTCCATTCCAGCATTAAAACTGAAAAAATGACATCGATACTGTGATCAGGAAAAGGAAGGTGGTGTGCATCCGCGCACAGAGTGTGAGCGGGGTGTTGTTCAAGCATGGCGAGGCTGAGGTCTACACCAAAGCACTGAGTGTGAGGAAAACATGTTTGAAGTTGATCAAGTAAACCGCCTGTGCCACAACCGATGTCGAGCAAAGTGTGGGGTTGTGTGAGTAAAGGCAGCGGGCGTGTGTTGAGCTGACAGATTTGTTCCCATTTTTCGAGTAAACGTTGTGCGAGCGTGTACGGAAGTTGCGCCCGTTTGTGGTAATGAGGAGCTGCACGTTGTGTGGCACGTTGTATCTGTTTGTGGAGCGTCATGATCGTTAAATAAAAAAAAACCTGCACAAGCGTATCATTTTTTGGAGCAGGTGTCGCGGTTGACATTTTTTCAAAACTTCACAATAGTGTAGGCACTCAAGGATGAACGGGGAAAGAAAATGGATAAACCTCATCTAAAAAAAGCACAATTGTGGCACATCAACTTAGGGTTATTGGGCATTAATTTCGCTTGGGGTTTACAAATGGCAAACATGAGTGCCATTTATGAATCACTGGGTGCCACGGCTGAACAAATCCCCATTTTATGGTTAGCTGCCCCCCTGACGGGCTTATTGGTGCAACCTGTGATGGGTTGGTTAAGTGATCACACCTGGTGTCGCTTTGGACGTCGTCGACCTTATTTCTTATTGGGCACAATTTTTTGTGCATTTGCGCTGGTGTTAATGCCTTTGAGTCACAGTCTGTTTATGGCGGCGGCTTTGTTATGGTTGTTAGATGCGATGGTGAATGTGGCGATGGGGCCCTTTCGTGCCTTGATCCCTGATTTATTGCCCGCACAACAACAGAAGCAGGGGTTTACTATCCAAGGCATTTGTATTGCATTGGGGTCTGCTTGTGCCTCCTTTTTTCCATGGTTGTTGGAGCATGTTTTTCATGTGGCGCATGCAACAGTGGCAAATGAAGTGCCCTTGCTGATCAAATTATCATTTTGGGTGGGCGCCTGTGTATTGATGGTCACGATGTTATGGTCTTTTTTCACTGTAAAAGAAACGCCTCCTGCCGAACCGATTCAGCATGACTTTAGTTTCCGAAAATTTTTAAGGCAGTTTAAACATGACGTTGCCAGCATGCCTGTGGCCATGCAAGATTTATCTTGGGTGATGATGTTTTCATGGATGGGGATGTTTTGTATGTTTTTATATTTGCCCGTGGCGGTGATTCATCGTGTGTTTCACGCGCAAATAGGGACACTGGCTTATGAGCAAGGTCTGGTGTGGGTGAATGTCTGTTTTGGTGCCTACAGTTTATTTGTTTTATTGACATCGTTAGTGTTGCCTTGGGCTTTGATGCGTTACTCGCCTAAAGTCACGCATGCTTTTTGTTTGTTGTGTGGCGGTTTGGCCTTAAGTTCGATTGTCTTCATTCAAACAAAGTGGCAGGTGTTATGTTTGATGTTGGGCGTGGGAACGGCCTTGGGCAGTATGTTTAGCGTGCCATATACTATGGTGTCGCAAGGTTTGCCCAAAGCACAGCTAGGTAGTTACATGGGTATTTTTAATTTATTTATTGTGATTCCTGAAATTGTCGTTTCCTTAGGATTTGGTTGGGTGATGGATCACTTGCTAGGGGGTGAACGTTATTTGGCGGTGATGTTTGGTGGTGTGTGCATGATATTGGCGGCAGGATTAACCTTGCGTGTGCGCACTTCTTCTGTCACACACACGCGCATGCAAATACAACAACAACCGTCGTAGGGGTATACCCCTTGTGCCTGAAGAGACTGGGTTTTGAGGAAGTATTTTTTGCAAGGTAAAATGCTTTCTCGAACGAGTAATAGTCTACTCTATTGCGAGCGAGAAAAAGTTTTACCTTGCGGAAAAGACAAACTCAAAAACCAGCATCTTCAGGTACGAGGGGTATAATGAGTAAAATAAGTGAACCCTTGTGGTGGCAAGGGGCGGTGATTTATCAAATTTATCCGCGCAGTTTTTTTGATAGTAATGATGATGGAGTGGGTGATTTAAACGGTATCACGGAGAAATTATCCTATGTGGCGGAGCTGGGTGTGGATGCCATTTGGATTTCACCTTTTTTAAAATCACCTCAAGCAGATTTTGGTTATGATGTGTCGGATTATTATCAAATTGATCCTTTATTTGGTGATATCGCTGCGTTTGATACCTTAATTCAAAAAGCGCATCAGTTGGGATTGCGTGTGTTGATGGACATGGTATTAAATCATACGTCTGATCAACATCCTTGGTTTCAAGAAAGTCGACAAAATGCGCATAATCCAAAAGCGAATTGGTATGTGTGGGCGGATCCTAAAGCGGATGGCAGCCCACCTAATAATTGGTTATCTGTGTTTGGTGGGAAGGCTTGGGAATGGGATGAATCGCGAAAACAATATTATTTACATAACTTTCTTGCCTCGCAACCTGATTTAAATTTTCATGAGCCTCAAGTGGTGGAGGCCTTGCTGGCGGCCACAGAATTTTGGTTGCAACGAGGTGTGGATGGATTTCGCTTAGACACCGCAAATTTTTATACGCATGATGTGGCGTTACGTGATAATCCTTTGCGTGCGGATCATGAACCTCCTGCAGAAGGCGTGCCGCCTCAAAATCCGTATGCCAGACAGCATCATGTTTATGATAAATCTCGTCCTGAAAATTTTATTTTTTTAAAAAAAATACGTGCCTTGATCAATCGTTATCCGCATGCAACCACCCTGGGTGAAGTGGGGGATAATATTGCAACCGCGGCGAGTTATGTGCAGGGTCATGAACATTTACACATGGTTTATAATTTTCGTTTGTTAGATATTTCTTCTGATTTTTCACCTCGTTTAATGTGTGATGTGATCAAAGAATTAGAGTGTCATATTGCAGATGGTTGGCCTTGTTGGTCTTTCAGTAATCATGATGTGGCGCGTACCGCTACACGCTTTGGTCGAGGGGAATCTCATGATGCCTTGAGCAAAGTGTTGCTCGCTTTATTGTTTTCATTGCGTGGTACGGTGTGTTTGTATCAGGGGGAAGAGTTGGGGTTAGCCGAGGCCGAGGTGCCTTTTGAAAAAATGCGTGATCCTTACGGCATTCGTTTTTACCCTGAATTTAAAGGTCGGGATGGATGCCGTACGCCGATGCCTTGGACAAGCGAAGGCGGTTTTTCTCAAGCAGAGCCTTGGTTGCCCATGAGTGAGGCGCATTTGCCTTGTGCGGTCAGTGTGCAGCAAGAAAATCAACATTCTGTATTGAGTTTGTGCCAAACTTTTTTGCGTTGGCGAAAACAACAGTCTGCGCTATGTTATGGTGACATTCGTTTATTGTCTGTAACTGAAAATTTACTGTGCTTTGAGCGCGTTTGGCAAAATCAAACAATCTTGGCGGTGTTTAATTTAGGTGAATACGCGCAGGCTTTGCCTGCTGAAGTAAAAGCCTATGCTGTGCCTTTGTTCGGTCATGGATTTGAAACAGAAAAAGATTGCGTATTAGGGTATGGCGCACTTTTTTTTGAAAGAGAATGAGTATGTTATCTAAAATAAGTATCGCTATCTGGGATTTAGGTGCAACCAAATGTGCAGTGGGCTTGGTTGAATATGATCCTGCTACAGAACAATTTAAATTTATACGTGATACAACGCTGCACTTAAATGAATTTTTTTCGTTGGAAGATTTAACCGAAGGATTAGAAAAAAATCTTAATGTTTCTTTTTCAGAAATAGATAAAATTTTAATTGCAGGCGCCGGTATTTACGATGGTCAAACCCTTAATTTAACCAACGGATTTCCTTATCCCATGACGTTTGCACGCTTGGCGGCCTCTCGTGCTTGGTCTTCTATGAACGTCGTGCATGATTATGTTCCCATTATTTGCGCGACGTTTATGGCAAACTTGAAAGATGAATCTCAATTGCATGTCGTGAAAGCAGGAACGTGGAATCAATATGCTCGGCGCGTGGTGTTTGGTTTGGGGACGGGTTTAGGGTTTAAAGATGGGGTGTTGTTAGATAAAAAACGATTTTGGTTAGGTGGCAATGAAATAGGGCATATGGGGGTGCCTTTGCCCCCGGCCGCGTCCCAAAAAGAAAAACAAATCCATGAAGAATTCATGAGTTTTTTGCGCACGCAAGCGGAGGTAGGGCGCCATGCCTTGCCCATTACCTTTGAAAAAATCTTATCCGGCCCAGGCTTGTCGCGTTTGCATCAATTTGTGACCGCGGCTAAACAACATTTATTGCCGCATGAGGTGGGGGATTTATTACGTGCAGGTGAAGCCCAAGAAACCTTGTCGCTGTTTGCTTGGTATTTAGGGTTATTGATAGGCACCCTGGAGTTAGTGTTTATGCCCGCTGGGGGGGTATGGATGACCGGGGGGGTCTTGTTAAAGCATGCCAATGTGGTGAGACACCCTCAGTTGAAGCGGGGCATCTTGGCCAGCCCTGCCTATTTAGAAGAGCGCGCCTCTTTTCCGCTTATCCTGATGCACGATAAAAATCTTGTCTTTTTAGGCGGGGCTTATTATACGGTGTATGCGGTTTAATTTGTTTAATTTGTTGTTTAATTTGTTGTTTAATTTGTTCTTAAGGTGTCTCATCTACACTGCATGTCATGAATCGTTGTTTTAAAAATACAGGAGAAGAAAATGGCACGACGTTATGTTAAATCATCTTTGGAGGGGTTTTCCCCTTCAGAAGAACGGGTTGTTTCTCCCTCTTCCGCTTCTGATTTGCCCGGTAGTTGTAGGGTGGGGTTTTCAACCTTTCATCATTTTCATGAGGGGAGAGAGATAACCCAAGTAAAATCAAGTGATGATCAAGTGACAACGGGGTACACGCATTTAGGCTTGCCTTTTTTAATTGTCGCTGACGGTTATTATGGTATGGACGAAAAGGGGCAAGAAAAGTTAAAGGATTTGAATGATCAACTTTGTTCACTGATACCAAGCTATGCCGATGCATTGCAGAGTGGGTATCTGCCCACCGTGACGACCATGAAAGGACTCTTTGAAGAAATAATAAAGCTGAGAGAGGCATATCCTGAGCATCAAGGGAGACCGGATTTTACGCTTTCTTTGGCTATCACGTATCAAAAAAATGGGAAAAATTATTGTGCAGGGTTTGGAATAGGGGATACGGGTATCGTGTTGCAACACGGTGATCAAGTAAGCCAATTGGCTGTGGATACAGCGGTAAATGACACAAAAGAGGGGTTTGATTGCGACGTGTCTGGGTCTGCAGAAACTGTTTGGGCGCATAATAGTGTTTTTTGTGATAGAGAAATTGAAGCGGGCGACACTTTGTTGGGCTATACGTTTTTATTCGATTTAACCAGAATTGCAGCGCTTAACAGTGAGATAGATAAACCTGCTTCGCTTGTCCGAAGTGAAACTGGAGATGATATAACTCGGCGCACTTTACAGGTGCCTGACTTTAAGTCTGCTGAGGGCTCATTGCTTGATTATGTTGTGAAAAAAAATCAAACCGACGCAGCGTATTACCAAGCTAAAGCAAAGGAAAATAAATTATCCGCAAAAGCAGGGGATGATTGTGCAATGGCAACAGTTGTGATACCCACACCGGCTCTTCAAGCTAAACTTGCGATAAATGTAAGACTTAACGATTATAAAGAAGAGCGAGAGGCTGATCCAAGAGATTATTTTCATTGTGGTGCCAGATATTTTCGTGGGTTTTCAAGAATACAAAAATTGGCGGCTGCAGCAGCCTTGGAAAATGTGCTTATAGCTGGGGCGGACGTGTCTACGTTAGTCGAGCATGAAAAGGTATTGAACCAAGGCCGTTTAGGGAAAATTTATCGAGACGCCTTGAAGGTAATCGATAAGCCAGCCTCTGCGCCATCGGCTGTTCCTAAAACAAATTAAGATATACTTCACGCACCTGAGTTTTCGGTTTTTTAGCATCCCAATCCAGAGCTCATCTCAACTGTCTTTACTTGAAAATATCTACGGAGGGTATTTTAATACACTTTTTACGAGGCACACGGCAGATTCCTAATACGTAAATCATTCACGAGGGCGAGGCTGTAACTGGTTAAAAAAGGCAGGAGTAAATAAAAAATAAGGTTGATGCAAATTAAGTTAGTGAAAAAATAAGGGCCTTTACTGAGGTGTTGTAGATAATAGCTAGAGAGCAGATCACAAATAATAAAAAAAACACCATAAAAAAATAAAGTAGAAAAAACAATGCGTAACCAATTATAACAACAGAGTCGAAAAACATATTTTAACGAAGTGATGAACGATAAGGTGGGTTCAGAAAATAAAGAAAAAATATAAATGATAAACATCGGAAGATAGAGAAAACTCCAGACGAGCAAGATGATTGCAACAAAATAAAGCGCAACAGATGCGTAGGGTAGCGTGGTGTGAAAATACTGTGCCAGTTGAATCAGTCCCAAGGCAAGGAAAGCAGGTGCAACCAGCAAACCCATACCTCCCCACCATTTTCCCTGTAACTTTAAAAATTGAAGAAAGGCTTGATAAGCGTGAGTGTATTGTTGCGAGTAGATGTTATACGTGGTGCTGGCTAAAAAACCATAGACAAGACAAGAAAATAAAATCGATAAGAGCAGGGTGGTGCCGGGAAAAAGACGAGCCAGATCAAGCGAAGTGTGATCACTGAGAGTGTAAAGCGTGAGTGCAAAGAGTACACTGCTTAAAATAACGTACCTTAATCTAAAATAAATTTTCGGCGTGAATTTAATGGCTGAAAAATAGAGTGATTTGATGGATTGAGGCAATTCAGACATGGCGTAAACCCTCATGATAAAAATAAAAAAATACCTCAGTGCGGCGTGGCCTAGCCCTTGTATTCTATGTGGCGGCAGGGGGGATGACAACCTGGGTGTGTGTGCCCCTTGTTTAACGGATTTGCCTTGGTTGGGGCATACGTGTTTTACCTGTGCCAGACCAGTGCTCTTTGCTGTAGCGCGTTGTGGTACGTGTTTATCTGTGCCCCCACCTTATTTTCGTACGGTTGCTCTGTTTGCTTATCAGGATGTGATAGCGCGTTGTTTGACTCTGCTGAAGTTTCATAAACACTTGGTGATGGGTAGGGTGTTTGGACGCGTATTAGCGAAAGTGATACAGCAACAGTATGAACACGATACTTTGCCTCAATGTATTATCCCTATGCCTTTGCACGAAACGCGTTTGAAGGAGCGAGGGTTTAATCAAGCCTTAGAATTGGCCTTGCCTGTGGCAAAACAGAGCGGGATAGGGCTGGATAAAACATCGTGTCGTCGAATCAAACAGACATTGCCCCAGACGCAAACCACCACGGTTGAAGAGCGAATAAATAATGTGAAGGGGGCGTTTGAAGTGTCTGCCTTGGGTGTGGCACAGGTAGCTATTGTCGATGATGTGGTGACAACGACGGCCACGGTGTCTGCGCTGGCGCAAGCTTTGTTGAAATCAGGGGTGGGGCGTGTGGATGTGTGGTGTTGCGCGCGTACTGCTTAAAGTTATTCCAGATGAAAAACCCCAGATCTTCAAGCCTAAAGAATACTTCCTCAAAAACCAGCAGAACCTTTCCATCTAACCCAACATCAAGTGAAAAAATTCCAGATCTTCAGTCCAAGGAGTATGTTTTTTTTTCTGTGATGATGAAATCCAAAGGTACATCCCAGTCATCGGGGGAGAGAGAAGGGATGTGCTGAAACTCATAGGCTAAGCCAATGAGGAGCGGTTTTTGTTTTACGTGCGCAAGCGTGCGATCGTAATACCCTTTTCCTCTGCCTAAGCGATGACCTTGTTCATCAAAACCAACGAGTGGCAAGAAAATAAGATCTAATTTGTCGACAGGGAGGGTGTCATAGGGAGGCAGGGGTTCTGCAATGCGATAGGTATTGAGGCGAAGCGGTGCACTGCGTTGATAGTGCACAAAAGACAGACACGTATCTTGTAGTCGTGGTACATAGCAGTGTTTGTTTACGCTCCAAGCGTAGTCCATGATGTTTAAGGGATCCACTTCTTGACCGTGAACAAGATAAGCCGCGAGACGTTGGCTTGTTTTGAATACATCGAGTGTGAGGAGTTGTTGAAGGATAGCTGTCGACGCATAACGCTGCTGGGCAGCAGAAACTTGTTTGCGTTGAGCGAGAAGTTTTTGTCGAAGTGTTTGTTTAGAGATCATGGCCATAAATAGAGACGCAGTCACTTAGTGATTCGTATCTTGTTCCCTTGAACCCTGCGTTCAAGGTGGAGTGCGATATGTCACCATTAGGCTCCTCAGTGAAGAGTATGCACACAAATGACAGAGAGTACACTCCAAAAGTATTGCGTATCGGTTCAAGAACGAAGAAGAACCCGATAAGCCTGCGTCACCTTCGATTATAAGGATTCACACAGGTTTAGGGAAGCAGGAGAAAGACGCATTGAAAGTGGGGGCGATGGTGAGTTTTTGTGTGAGACTTTTGCTCACGTTAATCAATTAATGGCTTAAAGTGAAGTAAGTGTTTGATCACCGTTAAAACCACAATAATACAAAAAACCAGGACGAGCGCTTGGTGAGGCTCCCAACTATCAATGACCAGACCCAACGCAAACCCCATGGCTGGTGGGTGGGGCATTTTCAGTAGGGTCATAAATAAAATGGCTAAAAAAACGGTTAATCCGCCGCAAAACAAAAGAAAATAAGATTGAAGATGAGGTGAAAATTTCGTCGCAATGTAGGGGTTATGGAGTAAATAATGACAGCTGACACCAATCACAATAGCAATGGCATAACCCCCAATGATAGATTTGTTTTGCCCTGAGAGGGTGTGAGGGGCTGTAAAAATGAGGAAAATGGTTGAGGCAATGGAGCTCAAGCCAATGACATTGAAAATAAGATGGTCGGAAAATTGATTGTAAAAGGCCAGTATGATGACCAAGCAGAGGCCGGCAAAAATAGCCTGGCGTACAAGGTAAAGGCTGGATAAAATGGTTTGTTTTATTTGCATGGTAAAGTCCCTTTAAATGAAGATAAGCTGGAAACCCTTTTGTTTCGATCGTGTCAGATTAGACGATGAGCTACATATTATTCAGGCGGATGTTTCCCATTTTATGGACCAGCTTGGTTATTATCAATCATTTTTGAGTCCAGAGGAGTGGTCTTGGGTTCAGCCGACTTCATCTGCAGCGGTTCGTATTTTGGCTCGGGGCTTGCTGCGCCGATTATTAGCGCATTACTTAAAAACGGATCCGCACACACTTTGTTTTGAATACGGTATCCATGGTAAGCCGCGACTGAAAGGCGGTGGATTACAGTTTAATGTGAGCCATTCGCATGAAAAAATTGTGATGATTTTTTCGAAAGATCATGCAGTGGGTGTGGACGTGGAATACGTAAAAAGAAAAGCGGCTTATTTGGCTATTGCAAAACGTTTTTTTTCTCAGAAAGAAGCCGCTTATTTATCTGCCTTGTCATCCGCGGCGTTGCCAGGCGCTTTTTTTAAGATTTGGACGTTGAAAGAAGCCTATGTCAAAAGCACGGGGGAGGGCGTGGGTGCGTTTCGTTATTTCTCTGTTGATATTGAAGATAAAGATCTGCGTATTCAAGCATCATCTGTCTTATCCTCGCCCTGTTTTCTGTCCCAATTTGTATTAGACAAGGATTATCAGGTCGCTTACACCTGTCAAACAGCGGAGCGCGTGCAGGTGTGTGCTTTTAATAAGTTTTAGTGCAGGAAAAAAACACTATTTCTTGAGTATTTCGTTAAATTCGTTTGTTTCGTTTATTTTGAATGTGAGCTATAATTCATACTCCTCGTACTTGAAGATGCAGAAACGACTTACTAATGGGAGGAGGGTGTGTTATGAAGCTAACTAGGCATAAAAATCAAGAGTTTATTATTCCTTCTGAAAACGAAGTTGACCTTGCTCGGCAGTCAAGCAAAATTTTAGCTTCTTATGTTTCATCCTCTGACCCAAGTGTGATTCAACTAGTCAAGCAAGGTAAATCATCCGGGCAGGTGAGGATCCCCGCATCCGCTCTGCGTTTATTAGTGGATATTCTATCGCAAATGGCCGCAGGGAATGCGGTGACGCTTATTCCTATTCATGCAGAACTTACCTCACAAGAAGCGGCTGATTTATTAAATGTTTCACGTCCTTATTTTGTGAGCTTGCTAGAAAGAGGTGAGATCCCTTTTCGTAAAGTAGGGACACGTAGAAAAATTCTTGCCGTTGACGTATTAAATTATAAGTCAGAAATCGATAAAGAGAGGCTAAAAGTTCTAGATAAGCTTAGTGAGCAAGCTCAAAAATTAAAAATGGGGTACTAACTTGGCAAATGTAATTGTGATATTTGATGCCTGTGTTTTATACCCCGCTCCCATACGGGATTTGCTAATGCGCTTGGCATTGGCCGATTTGTTTAGAGCTAAATGGTCGAAAGATATTCATAGAGAATGGATGGAAAATGTCTTAAAAAATAGACCAGATCTCAAAAGAGAGCAATTAGAAAGAACTAAGATGTTGATGGATAGCTTTGTCAGAGATGCCTTGGTGGAAGGATATGAAAAATTAATTCCTGCACTTATGCTTCCGGATGAAAATGATTGTCATGTATTGGCTGCTGCTATTCGTTCAGCTGCTTCAAAAATAGTGACATATAATATTAAAGATTTTCCAATGGAGGTTACTAAAGAGTATGGTATTGAGGCTCAACACCCTGATGACTTCTTGAGCCAGATACTTGAATTATCTCCAGGGATATTTTGTGGTGTCGTTCAAAATTTAAGAAAGGGGTTAAAATACCCGCCTGTTGATACGAACTCATACCTTGATATGTTGGAAAAACTTTCATTGCCGTTAACGGTAAGCCGATTAAAAGAATTCATCATGTTTATTTGAGGCTATATTCCGCTGAGTTTGAAAAAATATTGTAATAGTGTTGAAAAGGGTGCGCCGATCGTCCCTGTCTTTCAAACTCAGGGCTTTGATGGCTTACGCTTACCCCCGTTCTTCACTGCAAGTGCTTAAGAGAAGTCTATTTTACTTAACCAGGGAATGAGTTTTCGAATTTCTGGGCCATGAGAGAAGGTTTTTTCTCGGTTTAGATTTTTAACTAATTGGATGGCGTTGATTTGAGGAAAGAGGGGTAAAAAATGCTGAAAACCTGAGGTGGGGTTTTCATCTGATGATTTCACTTCAATTAAATGAGTGGGTTTGTTTTCGATAGAAACAATAAAATCAATTTCTTTTCCGTCTTTAGTGCGTAAGTAATTCAATTGGGTGCTTGCCCCGAACGCATCTTCTCTAAAATGGAGTTCTTTTAGTAAGGATAAAGCCACCAGGTTTTCTAATTTACCACCTTCGCCGCTTTCTACTTGGGCGATATCATAAAAATAATATTTGGGTTCTTTGAGTAGGGAGCGAGCGATATTTTTGTGGTAGGGCGTCACTCTAAAAATCACATACAAATTTTCCAGTAAAATAAGCCAACGTTTAATGGTATTCACGTCTCGTTCTAAATCACGAGCTAAATTGGAATAGGAAACGCCGGCACCCACACGTGTTTTTAGGAGATGCGCTAAGGTTTCAATGGCTTGGATATCACGTACTGCCTGGATGTCGATCAAATCTTGACGAAGAATGATATCCAAATGGCTTTTGCGCCAGCGTTTGTAGTAGCGTTCACTGCCTTCAAGAAAGGGTTCAGGAAAACCACCGCACTGCCACAGGCGATTAAATATGTCTTCTTCGCTCATGTCTGGGTTGAAAGTGGCTACTTCTTTAAGATCGAGGGGATATAAGCGGTATTGGAAATACCTGCCCGCAAGGGAGTCCCCCACTTTTTTATAAGTATTTAGTTTCGCGCTACCGGTGACAAGGAGATTGGGTTGAATGCCTTCTTTGTCATAGACACCTTTTAGCCAACGCTTCCACTCTTTCATTTTATGTAATTCATCAAAAATGAGGAGGGGGGTGTTGCGGTCCCAACTTTTTTCTCTCAGGGCGATCCGATCTTCAACGGCATCATAATTAAAATAGTCGAAGTTCGGGTAGAGTTGTTTGGCTAAGGTTGTCTTTCCGCACTGACGTGGCCCGGTGATGATGGCTATTTTTTTTTTCAGTGCTTCTTTGACGTCTGAATCTAGGTATCGTTTCATACGACTATATTAGCGTATATTCCAAATTAGTCAAGACTTTCTTGGAATGCATGTCAAAATAGTCGGCATAGTTCCCTGATCTTCACTTAAGTTTCCCCAACTACCCTTATAAGTATCCAAGTCATGCCGAGAATAATTGCGTGATACCGAAAAAATCTGAATTTCCTCCATTTTTGTATTGGTTACCTCCGCAGGTGAGTTTTCAACCCACGGCGGAGGTGACGGGGACAATGGATCTCAATGCGCTGTTGCAAGGGCGTGAAAAATTTTGGATAAAAACGAATGATAGCGACCCTGTACCACAACAAAAAGTGCTCGTGTTTGCGGATTGGTCTTGGGGGGGGCGGTATGGAATGCCTTTTGCGGACAGAAGAAATAGTGTAATAAGCCAATGGATCGATAGGCTTTTGCGGGCTGGTTTTAGTATAAAAATATTGAGGAAAGGAAAAGTAGAAACGTTGCATACTGCAGATGATATTTCTTTCCAGGACATTGATCCACTCCCCCCCAGTGAAATAAACAGACAATTGGCCGAACAAGGTATTAGTGCGGAACAAAGCTATTTGTTGGATTATGTGGGTTTAAGGAATTTATTAAGCGCGTCATCAAATTTAGATCAAGGAAAAGCAGCGGAGGTGGCGTTCTTAGATTTAAAAGATTTATTGTGTGGCCCCGAAATAGCAGAACCGCGTTTTGCTGCATTGGCGGAGACATGTTTTGATGAAATTCGGTTACTAAGTCGGGTTGATGATCCGGATGGAGCACGCTCCATGGCGTTATTGTCACGCGTGAAGTATGGCCCAGAGACAAAAATAACGGCGGGAGGTGAATTTGTTGCACATCAACTGGCGATCGACAGAGATAATAAGATAATCAAACAAGTCACAAGGCTAGAGATGGCGATAGTAAATCATTCATATGACTGGGGAAGTTTACTTCGACACACTGCCAACAGCTTAGAAGAAATAAATTTTCAAGTGTGTATCACTTGGCCTGTGGATTTTGCACTTGACACAGTGAATTTAAGCCATCTTAGAAAAATAGATTTATATGTTGCTGGTTTTGGTGGTGTAGATATAAATGTAAATGCAATAGTGAAGTTGATAAAGGCTGCGCCTACATTGGAAGTATTGTTGTTTAATGGATGTAGTGATGTAAATTACTTACTAACAGAATTAATTCAAGACTCGCCAATAAAGCTCAAGATATTAAGTCTAACTTCCCCAAGCAGACCTATTGATTCTGAAAAACTTCAGACTTTATTGGAGAAGCTGCCTGAATTAGAGGAATTAAATCTTTCTTGGTCTCATTTAACAGACAGACACTGGATGTTAGAAGAAAAAAGTCTAAAAAAAATGAGAAAATTAACTTTGAGGCATGAAGCACTTTCTTTTGAGAGTCTGTCTACTCTTTTAAAGGCAAGTCCTTCTTTAGAGGAGTTAAGGATTAGCGATGATTGCCTGGCCAGCGAGACGCTTTCCTTAGAGGAAAAAAGTCTTACTCAGCTTAGGATGCTAGATTTATTCGGTAATAAAATCACTGCCGAAAATTTGCATGCTTTATTAACAGCAGCACCTTTTTTAGAAGAATTAAAGCTGATGTATTGTGGTATAGAGGGTTCGTTACCTAAGTTTGGACTAATGAACCTTGCCGGACTGAGGAGGCTAAGGTTTTATGATAAAAAGATCACCGGCGAAAATTTGGCTGTGCTGTTAACGGCAATGCCTGTTTTAGAAGAATTAAAGCTGAGAAATTGTAAAATAAAAGGTTCGTTACCTAAATTTGGAGTAACGAGTTTCGCTAGACTGAGGAAACTAGATTTACGTGATAACAAGATCACCGGCGAAAATTTGGCTGTGCTGTTAACGGCAATGCCTGCTTTAGAAGAATTAAAGCTGGATAGGCCTGGAGTAGAAGGTTCGTTACCTAAATTTGGACTAATGAATTTCGCTAGACTGAGGAAACTAGATTTAAGTGGTAACAAGAGCACTGGCGAAAATTTGGCTGTGCTGTTAACAGCAATGCCTGCTTTAGAAGAATTAGAACTGGGCAGGTGTGAAATAGAAGGTTCGTTACCTAAACTTGGAATAACGAATTTCGCTAGATTAAGGAAACTAAATTTAAATCGTAGCACAATTACTGAGGAAAGTTTGTATGCTTTATTAGCAGTCTCACCTGCCTTAGAAAAATTGATATTGTCAAGCTTTTGTTCTGTAAGCAAGCTTTCTCTTAGAGGCAAGCTTGTTTTGGAACCAGGGGCCTTGTCAGCGTTAAGAGAAATGGATTTGGCAGGCGCGCGTATCAACATCCACAGTTTGAGGGTACTTGTGGATGCCAGTCCCAATCTGGAGAATTTGGATGTTTCAAACTGTGATGCTCTTATAGGTTATATTGCCCCGATAAGGCAAGAGTTCTTTGATCTGCTTGCAAGTGCAAGCAGGTTAAGGGTGGTGAGTTTTACCGATCCTACAGTGAGTGGAGAATATATTGAGAGATTTCAAAAAAGATTTCCTGCTATTCAATTTATTAATAAAGGGGGGTCGAACGCTGTTACTTCTTCAGCGAGACCTCTTGCAACAGGGCAGGGTGGTGTGGCGTCGGCTGAAATGGATCGAAATAGGGTTTCTTTTTTCGATGCGTCTTCTGCTTTTCCGGGAATATCTTCTTCAATGGGGGGCGTAGGGCAAGGCGATGCTGTTGTCGGTGCGCCTTCTGTTTTGTCGGGAAGGGCTTCTTCAATGGGGGGCGTAGGGCAAAGAGAGGCTGTTGTCGATGCCGCTTCTTCTACAGTGCCTGCTCCCAAAAATGAGCAACCTCCCAAACCTTCTTTAACGCCAACTTCAGAAAAAATTGATACTCAAACAACTAAATCGGATAAGTCCCTGTCCGCAGAAGAAATTTTTTATGAACTAAGTGAAAAACAAGCGCGTCCTGTGGTGAATGGCTATCGTTTGGGTGTTCATCGGGTTGATGAACTTAACCTACAAACTGTGCTAGTTGAGGGGGCGGCGGCATTATATAAACCGTATTCTCCTCCGACGGATATTCGACTTAAAGAGGTTCCTGTTGTTACCTCACGTAATAGAGCACAAGAAGCCTCTGCTGAAAGCGCCAGCAAACACTATAGAGGTCACTTGGCGGAGGTGAGGGTGACAGCTGATTGGCAGCCCCTGCCTTCTCTCTCGGCGCGAGAGCAGATGAATTGCTTGAGCATACAAGCAAAACATCAGGCAAACATTGAAATAGGGTATTCAGAGACAACGAATCTTTATTATATCCGAACTAAAAACGGGCAATCGATTAACACAAGGCTGAAGTTTGAAATCAGTGTGCCACAGGAGTCTGTCGCTGCTGCAGCGTTCTCCACACATGCCGATCTGAATGCATTGATTAAACGATATCAGGCATTTGGTTCAGGTGAGTTGACTTGTTCACCTACTGATGTGCAAACATTACTAGAAGCCATTGATGCCACAAATGTGGGGGCCTGTCGTCATCGCGTCGCCGCTTTTTTACTTGCTGTGCAGTGTTTGCCAGGTTATAAATCAGGCCAGTTTTCTGTTCGCGCAGTGACAAATAAAGTCCATACTTTTCTTGAGCTAAGAGAGGCGCAGGGGCCTTGGCAGGTCGTTGATTTAGGTGGATTTGGTGCAACACCCACCATTCAACCTTTGCCTGATGCAGTATCCATAAAAAATAAATTTAAAGGTGATTTTCTACAGCCTGCTGTCTCTAAAGAACCCTCTCTTGCCGCATTCCAAGACACGGTTTTTTCTGATGCTTATCATAGCCAACTCATTGATTGTGATACGAAAGAGATTTGCCAAGCGTTAAGTGACACATTACATGCCGAGGCTGCCAAACGAAACAAACCGGTTTTTTATGTGAATCGTATCGAACAACTCTCTTTTTTAAATCCGCGTTTGTGCCTCGATAATAAAAACAGAGGTCTAAAGGTAGAAGGTTTAGGGGGGACACTCTACGATTTCTTTTTTGCGCAATCAGAGAAAGAGCGTTTTTTAGTGCTTGATTTAAGTGGTTTCACGGCAAAAGAACGCGTGACCATCAACACCTTGTTTGACTCGCCACCTACCTTGGATGGCGTGCGCCTGCCTGACGGTACTCGGATTATCGGGATGGATAATCTTGCTGAAAAACAGGCTTATCGCGGTGTTGATTTTCTTTCCCGTTTCAAAGTGCACAGACAATTTAATGCGACATTGGTCACCCATTTACTTCAAGCCTATGAAGCGGCGCGGGCACCTAGGCACGATGAAGCGACGGATAAGATTGTGGTGGAATTGTTTAATGATCCCCTATCTTGGCGACGTTATTTAGAAGGGGAATGGCAAGTGGGTGAGCATTTGTGTTTTAAACCCAATCAAGACTTGCATCAAGCGTTGACGGCTGAGAAAGCTAGCACGGTGCTGCTGCGTAACCCGCCTTGGGGTGATCCTGAGTTTGAAGTTTTTTGGCAAAGGCTTTCTATCGATCGCAAAATGGATTTATATGGTCGGACGATCGCGCTGTCAAATCAGGTTCAACTGCAAGTGGCAGAAGGGTATGACTGGGCCGTGCCGTTAGCGTGTATCAAGGAAGTGCGTGAAGAAGATGTCATCGTCCCCAGTGAATCGCTAGAAGTCATTAATCAGAGCAATTTTTCCATTTTTTTCAGGCAGTATCACGCGGACTCTCAAGAAGCAGGGTTACAGGCACAGCCAGGTATTTTTGAAACCTATCAAAATAAACCGCTCACTTTATGTGTCAGTCAAACACTGAGTCCAGGTCAGTGGTCTCGTTTGTTAACAGAGATTCAGAAGTGGCATATCCCACTTACGCTTAATTTAAAAGGCACGGGCCGTACCTTACCTGTGGATCTGAAAAAGGCATTGCAGCCCGCTATACCAGCGCAAATGAAACGGGCAGTCGAAACGACAGCAACACGTTTTCTCACCGTCATTCATACCCAGCAAGTGGAAGAAGCGATGAGTGCTTTACCAAAAACAAAAAGCAAAACCAATGTAATGAGTTTAACAAATAGCTTGTTAGTGAGTGAGGTGCTGCCGCATTTACAGGTGAACCTGGCTGACTCGTCTTCTGCCCAAATTCAGTTGCAAGCGCATTTTATTGAAACTGAAATTTGGAAAAAACTCCGTGCGGGTGAACGTGTTGTTTTAAAGGGACCGATGACGTCAGCGCTTGCACAGGCTTTATTACCATTGAGCACAGGTTTTATTTGGTTGAATGGTGAAAAAATAAAGCTAGATACCTTGAAAGGACAACTCATTATTATTTCAGATAGTCCCTGTGTTTCTGAATTGTTTCCTCATGTACAACAAACAGCAAATGGGACTACCACACTGCGCCACACCACGCCAGAGGCTTTATTGCGATTGCCAGAAACAATACCAACCGAATTTTCCGCGAGTGGCTATCAGGATGCAAAAAAACAAACTGACGCATTTAATCGCGCACGAAAAACAAAAGTAGATGAAGTATTAAAGAAGAGTCCCTGGGTTGTCTTGGTGGGGCCCACGGGGGTGGGGAAGACGGCTTTCATCAAAGCCCAATACCCAGACGCTTATTGGGGTAAAGACAAGCTGAAACTCTGGTTGGAAAATAAAAAGGGCGGTATTTTATTTTTGGATGAAGCGAATCTTGAGACACAAATGGATTGGCTTTTCTTGCATGATTTACGCCAAAAACCGCCTGTGGTGTGGTTTGAGGGCGTGCAGCATGGTTTGACAGCGCAACACAAGGTAATTTTTGCTTGTAATCCTCTTAGTTATGGAGGCGAACGAACATTACCGGCTTTATTTCAGCATGCCATTTTGAAAGAAGAGCTGGTGGTATTTGAAGATTTACCTTTGGCTAGTTTGTATCAAGAAAACATTCGACCTGCTTTAGCCACGCTTGCCTCATTCACAGAAAATGAAAAACAAAAAATTACTACCTGTTTCATGACCGTGTATCAACGCCTTCTCCACACCCAGCCAGAAGCAAGAGAGTATTTCACTGCACGTCAGTTGCAAGTGATGGCGATTTTATTTGTGAATCGCTATCGTTTGCTCTCTGCGCAGATGGCAGAGGTAGATAAAGAAGCGTTGGCAAACTACTGTGCTCAGCAAGTTGCGCGCAGTGCCCTTCCTGCTGCATTTTGGGAAAAATTTAAAAAAGAAATGCCCTACGATGAAGAAAAAGCATCGGCTGCTTTTCATCTTGAGGCAAGACAGGTGCGACCTCGTCCTGTGGCCTTAGCGTCGCCGGCTTTTGTTTTTACTCCCGAGCACCAAGCTGCTTGGGATCTGTTGCGTCCCTTGTTGGTCGCGCATGAACAAGCCACGAGTGCTACCCCCTTGCCTGGGCTGGTTTACGAGGGGCCCAGCGGCATCGGCAAAAGCCATTTCATTATGTGGTCGCTTGAACAAGCGGGTTACCAAAAAGCACATTTAGATCAAGCGAACCCAAAGGGAGTGAAGTTGTATTATCACCTTCCGATCAGTGCCCCTTATGAATTAAAAGTGAAAATTATTTTACAAGCCTTTCATGAGGGCGCAGTGCTACTCATTGATGAATGCAATGCGCAGATTGTGATGGAAAAACTGTTTAATGCCGTGCTATCTGGACAAGATTTAGAAGGTAAGCCTGCTATAAAACCCGGATTTCTTTTTATTGGCACACAGAATCCTATTTCCTTGGCAGGCAGGCAAGCTTTTTCAAATGCTTTAGCCAATCGTTGTCTCAAAGCACAGGGTTATGATTATGAGAAGGCCAGTTTAATTCGAATTTTAGAGGTCAATTTTCCTGCTTTAGTTCAAGAAGAACGAGATGAAATAGTAGCAGGATTTTTAAAAGCGCAAAAACATCAACATAAACATCAGCAAACACTGTCTACGCTTCGTCATTTACTTGAATTTGCAAGAAAGAGAGTGGGCGGTGAATTATGTTTGATTTCGCCTGCGGTTGAGTCAGTTGTTGAGTCAAAAGCAGTTGAATGGGTGGTTGAGTCAGAAAAAAAAGACACTGACTTTCCGCAGATAGATCTCGCGCCTTTGCGCTCAGCACTGGGTCAGATAGAAGTAAAAAAAGAAAATGAATTTGTGGCGGCCGTGGAAACGAGAATTAAACAATACTGTGCGCTTGAACATGCTGAAGATAAAGATTTTATTCAATTTAAACGTGATATTTTAAATTTAAAGAAAGATAAAAAATATCAATCTTTATTTGAATCGAAGACGAGAAGGGATAAGGTAAGAGAGGTCTTAAGAAAAATAGCCATTGCTATAAAAACATTCTTTACACACAATCCAAGAAAAGGATTGCGACACACTTACAAGGAAAACAAGCGACAAGATAAAGCGTATGGTGGGGTCACTTTTTTTAGAAAAAAGGAAACGCATGCCGCATTAGAAGCAGTTGTGCAAAAAACGAGGGATAATAAGCCAAATAAATGGTAGGGTAAAGGTGTGTTTCTTATAACAAAGGGCGACTGTTGTCGCCCTTGTCTTTAAATCAAGCCCAAATCCTTAACCGCATCGCGTTCTTGGCGGAGTTCGTTGAGGGTGAGTTGAATTTTTTCTTGTGCAAAGGCAGTGTGTTGAATGCCTTCAATCACGCGGAGTTGGCCCTGTTCGACTTTGCAAGGAAAAGAAAAAATTAAATCTTTATCTATTCCATAATCACCGCGGCTGGCTAATCCAACAGAAAAACAATCGTTTGCTGCGGTGTCATGCGTGAGATGATAGACGCTGTTCAAAGCCGCATTGGCTGCTGAGCCTGCAGAAGAAGAGCCACGTGCTTTGATGACCGCTGCGCCACGTTGTTGAACTTCGGGGATAAAGGTATTTTGCAACCAATTTAAATCTGTGATGACTTCAGGTGCGTAGCGTCCATTAATTTTGGCATGATAAAAATCGGGGAATTGTGTGCTGGAATGATTTCCCCAAATAGCCATGTCTGTAATGGCGGTGACGTCTACACCTGCTTTTTTAGCGAGTTGTGAACGCGCACGATTTTCATCAAGCAAAGTCATGGCATAAAAACGATCACGAGGCACATCGGGCGCATGATGCATCGCAATCAAGCAATTGGTGTTGCAGGGGTTGCCCACCACGAAAGCGCGGACATCTTTGGCGGCATGCGCATTGAGTGCTTTGCCTTGTGTACTAAAAATACCGCCATTAATTTTGAGTAAGTCGGCTCGTTCCATGCCCGCTTTACGTGGGCTGGCGCCGACTAGCAACGCCCAATTAATATCACGAAAAGCGGTGTTGACATCGGAAGTGCAGACGATGTTTTTTAACAAAGGAAAAGCGCAATCTTCTAATTCCATGGCGACCCCGTGTAGGCTGGGTAGGGCAGGTTCGAGTTCGAGAAGTTGCAATTCAACGTCTGTGTCTGGTCCGAGCATTTGTCCCGAAGCAACGCGAAAAGCCAGGGCATAACCAATTTGACCTGCAGCACCTGTGATCGCAATTTTAACGCGTTTTTTCATGATGTCTCCTGTTTGTTTTTAAGTGAGTTTTGCATAAGCCAAAGCGAGCCATTTTACGCCCTCTCGCTTGAAACGAATTTGAACGCGTGTCTGTTCCCCTTGGCCTTCGTAATTTAAAATAATGCCTTCGCCAAATTTAGGGTGCGTGACTTGTTGACCTACTGAAAAACCTTCAAACGAAGGCCGTGCTGTATTGGCAGTAGGCATTTTTTTAGGGGGCATGATGCTGTATGAGCGGTAGGCGGAGTGGGCAGACGTGGTGGATTTATTGATGCGAACTTCATCCAATAAATCGGATGGAATTTCTCGAATGAAACGAGAAGGTTTGTGATAATGTTCTTGTCCATACAGACGACGAATTTCCGCGTACGTTAAAAATAATTTTCTCATGGCACGTGTCATGCCCACATAGCAGAGTCGTCTTTCTTCTTCTAAACGTCCTTCTTCTTCTAGGCTCATAGGGTGTGGAAATAAACCTTCTTCTACACCACAGATAAACACGAGTGGGAATTCTAACCCTTTGGCTGCATGCAGTGTCATGAGTTGTACATAGTCATCAAATTTTTCAGCTTGGTATTCACCTGCCTCCAGCGCTGCATTTGCTAAGAATTCACTGAGAAGTGGCGTGGTGGAAAGGTTGGGTTGTGATTCGTGTGAGGAGAATGAAAACTGACGCGCCGCGTTGATTAATTCAGCTAAGTTTTCTCGACGCGCTTGACCTTTTTCACCTTTTTCTTTTTGGTAATGATCATTCAAACCTGTTTGTTGCAAAACTTGTTCGGTTATTTCATGCAAAGCCAGGGAGTCAAGTGGTAGCGTTAATTCTTCAATAAGGGTATGGAAACGAGAAAGTGCCTGTAACGTGCGACTCGGTAAGCTTTTTGCTTCGAGCAAGGCGCACATGGCTTGCCACAAGGAAATTTTCTGTGTTTTAGCATAATCACGTAGCTGCGACAGAGTTTGTTCGCCAATGCCGCGTGTGGGGACATTGATCACGCGTTCAAAGGCGGCATCGTGATTGCGATTGACGAGGAGTCGTAAATAAGCGAGAGCATCTTTAATTTCAGCACGTTCAAAAAAGCGTAGACCGCCGTAAATACGGTAAGGAACTTTGGCTTGGATGAGGGCTTCTTCCAGTAAGCGTGATTGTGCGTTAGAGCGATACAGTATGGCGATGTCTTTTCGACAAGGATGCGTCAGCGTCCAGCGTTTAATTTGAGCCACGATAAAATGTGCTTCGTCTAATTCATTGAAGGCGGCATAGGTGGTGATGCGTTCACCGGCTTCACCCTCCGTCCATAAATTTTTTCCTAGACGTTGATCATTGTGTGAAATGAGGGCATTGGCAGCAGCTAAAATGGTGCCCGTGGATCGATAGTTTTGTTCGAGACGAATGAGGGTGGATTGAGGAAAGTCTTGGCTGAAACGTTGAATGTTTTCCACTTTCGCGCCGCGCCATCCATAAATGGATTGATCATCATCGCCGACGATAGTGACAGGATTGTCTGGGCCCAGGAGTTGACAAATCCAGGCATATTGAATGGCATTGGTGTCTTGAAATTCATCGACGAGAACATGACGAAAGCGCGTTCGATAGTGCTGAACTATGTCAGGGTTTTTTAGCCACAATTCTAAGGCGCGTAAGAGTAATTCTGAAAAATCAACCAAGCCGCTTTGTTGGCAGAGTAATTGGTATGCCTCATAAATGCGAATCATGGTTTTTGTGTGAGGATCAAATGCTTGCAATTTGTCAGGACGTTGGCCCGCTTCTTTTTTGTTGTTAATGAAGTGTGTGGCTTGTCGTGCGGGCCAGCGGTCTTCATCTAATTGTAAAAGTTGAATGACACGTTTTACAAGGCGCTGCTGATCATCCGCATCTAAAATTTGAAAATCTTGTGGTAAACCGGCTTCTTGCCAATGAAGACGAAGCAAGCGATGTGCCAAGCTGTGAAAGGTACCTACCCACATGGATTGCACAGAAAAACCGAGCAGGGCTTCAATGCGCCCTCGCATTTCGGTGGCGGCTTTGTTGGTGAAGGTGACGGCCAGAATATTATGGGTGTGCAGATGTTCTGTTTGTAACAGCCATGCAATGCGATGTACTAAGACGCGTGTTTTACCGCTGCCTGCGCCGGCTAATACCAAAAGATGGCCAGGAGGTGCACTCACAGCGCGCTGCTGCGCTTGATTAAGGGGACTGAGTAAAACATGAGTATCGGACATGTGTTATTTTTTTTGAGTAGGTTGCGGTGGAAGAGGTGCAGCCATTTTCTTTTGTTGTTGTGCAATCAGAAAGTCAATGACCTTCATCATGCGTTTAGGATCACCGCCTGCCATGCCAATGCTGGTTTCATAGGTGCCATCAACGATAAAAGTAGGAATGCGGAATAGGGCAAATTGACGTTGTAAGCTTTCTGCTCGATATACTTGAGCGTCAATGCTGGGTGAAAAATCATAATTTCCTTCGAAGGTTTCACGGCTGACACCTTGTGTTTGAAATAAAAGCTGCAAGGTATTTTTACTGGTTAAATCTTGATGATTGACGTGAATAGCGGTGAAGAGAAGGGGCGTCATGCGATTGGCGATGTGGAGATTTTTTGCTACATAGTAGGCTTTGGCAAGGACGTACCATTCAGGGTGAAAGATGACGGGCACACGTTCGAAGTCAACATTCTTGGGTTTAGTGATGAGCCAGGCTTCAACGGCAGGTTCAATGGCGCTGCACGCAGGGCAGCCGTAGCTAAAAAACTCCAGTACTTCTACTTTACCTGGTTGGTTGCGTGGTGCAGGATGCGCAACGAGTTTATACTCTTTGTCTAGAGTAAATGTTTCACTGGGGGCAGCGAAGGCAAGCAGGGGCGCGAGTAAAAACAGTAAGAATAGGGTAAGATATGTCTGTTTTTTGCTCATCCTGTTTTTCTCCTTTTTTGATAAATGTGGGGCCATTGTTGCGAGGGGTATAAAAAGGAGTATAGCTTAGCGGGGAATCAAGTTATTGTCACTCTGCTCACTACGTTTGGAATAAATCAATATGAATTTTAAAGAAGCGGTTTTTATTAAAAGTGCTGCATTATTTGAGCGGTGTGTGCCCGATCTTGGAAAAGAAGTTGCCTTTGTGGGGCGCTCTAATGCAGGAAAATCCAGTGCGTTGAATACCTTGGTGGGGCATCCTATTGCGCGGGTCAGTAAATTGCCAGGTCGTACACAATTGATTAATTTTTTTGGTTTGGATGATACGCATCGTTTGGTGGATTTACCTGGCTATGGTTATGCGCGTGTTACGGACGAAATTAAAAGACGTTGGAAGAAAAATTTAACGCGTTATTGTGAGTCTCGAGAAAGTTTGGTGGGGGTGGTGCTGTTGTGTGATGTGCGTCATTTATTGAAAGAGCAAGATGCTGTGTTGATTGAATGGGTATTGAGTGCAAATAAACCTGTGCATATTTTGCTGACGAAAGCAGACAAACTATCTAAAAACGAAGCCTTGCGACAATTGAAAGCCATGAAAGAAAGTTTGGAAGGCATTGAAAACGTGAGTGTCCAATTATTTTCTGCTTTGTCTCACCAAGGCTTGGAAGGGTTAGAGAAGCAATTGTGTCATTGGTTTTTTCCTGAGTGATTTTGGGTAAGAGCGATCGCTTCTACTGTTAAAAAGGCGGCATGCAAATCGGCGATGTCTTTTTCGGTTTTAGTTTCAGTGGCGCAGAGTAAGAGGCAGTTTTCTAGATTGGGGTAATAGGGGGCCAATGGTAGGCCTGCTTGAATTCCTTTTTCGCTTAATGCTTTTAATAAAGCGGAGCTGTTGGGTACGCGAATCACGATTTCATGAAAATAAGGTGAAGAGAAAACATGCTCGACACCCGGAATTTGAGTTAACTTCGTCAGGAGTTGTTGCGTGCGATGGTGGCAGGTGCTCGCAACGTATTTTAAGCCGCTGGGGCCCATCAAACTCATGTAAATTGTGGCGGCGGTGACCAATAAACCTTGGTTGGTGCAAATATTTGAGGTGGCTTTTGCGCGACGAATATGTTGTTCACGGGCTTGTAGGGTGAGCACGAACCCCTCTTTTTCTTCCGCATCTTGTGTTCTGCCGACGATGCGTCCAGGCATTTGACGAACATAGGCCTTTTTACAGCATAAAAATCCAAAATAAGGGCCACCGGAAGAAACTGGAATACCTAAAGGTTGTCCTTCGCCACAAGCCAGATCAGCGCCGTGTTTACCCCAGTTGCCGGGTGGACTTAATAAACCGAGCGATAAAGGGTTCACTTGCGCAATACTTAATATGCCTTTTGATTGGGCCCAGTCTGTCAGAGCATTGACATCTTCTAAGCAACCAAAAAAATTGGGTTGAGGGATCACCAATGCAGCACAATCGTCTGTGTGGATACTAGCTAAGGCATGTTTGTCGATAGTGCCCGTTTTATCAAAAGGAAGATCAAGGAGTGTAATACCTTGCTGTTTGACAAGTGTGTGCACCGTATCACGGTAAAAAGGTGAGACAGTGAGAGGCAGAAGGATGCTGTTTTTTTTCTGTAAACGTACCGACATCAAGATGGCTTCAGCCAGTGCGGAAGCGCCATCATAAAGCGATGCATTTGAAACATCCATCTCAGTGAGAGCAGTCATCATCGATTGGTATTCATAGAGTAATTGCAGGGTGCCTTGGCTGGCTTCAGCTTGATAGGGGGTGTAAGCCGTTAAAAATTCGCCGCGTGACGTGATGTCCCAAACAGCTGCGGGAATGTAGTGTTCATACGCGCCTGCACCTAAGAAATTAAGCAAAGGGGTGCTGTGCTTCATGCGTTCTGTTAAGCATTGCGTGATCTCCATTTCAGTTAAAGCTGCGCCAGGAAAGCCTAATTTTTTTGCCAGCAAAGCCGGGGGAATTTCATCAAATAATTCTTCGAGTGTGTTTACACCCATGGCATCGAGCATGGCGCGTGTTTCATGAGGGGTGTGCGGAATGAATGGCATGTTAATTTCCTTTAAGTCGTGGCAGCGTAAGCGTCGGCATCCATGAGTGCATTGACTGTGTTATTTTCAGGGCGAATTTGAAAAATCCAACCTTCCTGATAAGGTGAGGTGTTGATCAAAGCAGGGTTATCATTCAGCGCGGGGTTGGTGGCAATGACCTCACCGCTGACAGGAGAATACACATCTGCTGCTGCTTTAACAGATTCAACGACACTGGCTTCTTTGCCTGCTTCGATGTGTTTTTTCAGTGGAGGTAATTCAACAAAAACAACATCACCCAGCAAGCATTGCGCATGATCTGTGATGCCTACTGTGAGTGTGCCATCTGTCTCTTCACGTACCCATTCATGAGAGGCGGTGTAACGTAAATTTTTTGGGATATTCATTTTATGACTCCTGTTGAACGATAAAAAGGGGGGCGAAAACGTGTGGCGGGAAAAGCTTGCTCACGAATTTTGATGGCATAAGGAAGCGATGTATTGTCAGGTGTCAGCGCAGTGTCGACACGTGCGAGGGCAATACCTTTGTTGAGCGAAGGTGAAAATGTGCCGCTGGTGACTTCACCGACTTTTTCTTCACCGAGAAACACAGGATAGTGTGCGCGTGGGATACCTTGCTCTTGCAAAATCAATCCAATGAGTTTGCGTGGAACTCCCGCTTGTCGTTGTTTTTCCAGGGCTTCTTTGCCTATGAAAGAACGATCGGGTGTGAGTGACACTGTCCACGTTAAATTAGATTCAAAAGGTGTGGTAGTTTCATCCATGTCTTGACCATATAAGCTGTATCCCATTTCAAGACGAAGAGTATCGCGTGCGCCTAAACCACAGGGTTGTATACCTCGTTGTATGAACTGTTCCCAGAGTGCATGCGCTTGTGCAAAAGGCAGCATGAATTCCACGCCCAATTCGCCCGTGTAACCGGTGCGTGCCATTAAACCTGATTGAAAGGGGGCCACATGAAAAGAAGGCAGGGTTTCTGGAGTGAGGGAGCTGAGCCCCATGGATTGAAGTAAAGAAAAGCTAGCAGGACCTTGTAAGGCTAAAATGGCTAAGTCATGACGTGTTTGCAAAGAAACTGCATAAGTATGCTGTTGAGATTGTAGCCAAGCTTGAATTTTGTTGCGCGTGCCTGCGTTGGAAATGAGGCGATAATTATTGTCATCTAAAAAATAAACAATCGCATCATCGAGAATGCCTGCTTTATCATTAAGTAAACAAGTGTATAAAGCCTGGCCTGGTTTAAGTTTGGCAACATCATTGGCAAGGAGATGGCGTAAGAATGCCTCACTGTCTTTTCCAAAGAGGTCTGTTATCATCATATGCGATACATCGAACAGACCCGCTTGTGTTCGTACTGCATGATGTTCTTCAAGTTGTGAACCGTAGTGTAACGGCATTTCCCATTCCCCAAACGGGATGAGCCTGCATTTGAGTGCGAGATGTTGAGGGTAAAGCGGTGTGTGTAGCATACCTATCCTTAGTTTGTCTGTGAGGTGTGTTGCTTGCGGGTCACTTCGCCTCTTGATTTTAATGGAAGGAACTCATTATGGATACCTTTTCAAGTTCGCCAGAGGGTGAACGTTTTCGTTCTCTCTTGCAACAGCTTACCGATTTTGCGGTGCGTTATGAAGACTTAGAAAAACAATTAGAAGCGCGCAGTGGTGAAGTGGAGACGTTGTTGCTTGAGAGTGGAAAAAATATCGCCTCTTATTTGGAGCAAATTCAGAAGATATTGAAAGACTATGAGGGCATGATGTCAGAGACGGGGGCCGCTCGTTTTCGTTTGAACGCAGAAAAAATATTGAAAGATGGGCAAGAACATCAATTGCAATTACAAAGTTTGTCGCAAAAACTGATCGAAAAAATGAATCAAAGCACGGAAAGTTTTAATGAACAAGCGCATACTGCTGTGCAGCATTTTTCTGAAGAGTTAGAAGGGATTGATTTGCGGCAGTTTAAAGAAACAGCGCAGCAAGCGTATACCTTGTTAGAAGACATGAGCAAAGAAGTAATTTCACGTGTGCAAAAAGCAACGCGTGGCTTCTTGATAAAAAATTTGTTGGGTATGGGTGCAATCGCGATTATCATTGTGGTGTTTTTAGGGCAATATACCACGAATGAATGGCCTTGGGATGCGCATCAACGTGCTACGCAAGAACGTGCAATAGGTAATGATATCCTAGAAGATTGGGGTACGATGGATGAAGGTGTGAAACGATATTTAATAGAACATGTGTTCAGCGATGGAGTGTTAAAATAATTTATGCAATTAGATCAGATTATCGAACAAAGTAAGGCAATGGGTTATGGCGAAATTTATATCAAGATGGAGCCGAGTGTAGGGTTACAGGCTTTTGTGGTGATTCATAATACAAAACGTGGGCCTGCTTTAGGCGGATGTCGATTTATTGAATACGCTTCTTGTGCAGATGCATTGACCGATGCGTTGCGTTTGGGACGAGGGATGAGTTTAAAAGCTGCGATGGCGAATTTAAATTACGGAGGCGGAAAGGCGGTATTAATGCGTCCCGCCCAACCCTTTGATCGTGTGGCTTTGTTTGCTGAATTTGGAAAATTTGTGAATGAGTTGGGTGGGCGTTATATCACAGCATTGGATAGCGGATCAGAATTAACGGATCTTGATGTGGTGGCGCAACAAACAGCTTATGTATCAGGTACGTCGGCGGATCAGTCTGATCCTTCTCCGCATACGGTGCGAGGCGTGTATCGCTCGATGGAAGCGGCTATTAAATTTCAATTCAATAAAACCAGTTTCAAAGGGATGCATATTGCTATTCAAGGTATGGGGCATGTGGGGCATGATTTAGCGCAACGTCTTCATCAGCAAGGTGCTACGTTAACGATTGCTGATAAAAATCAAGCGCTGGCGATGCGTTATGCGGAAGATTTGAATGCACGTGTGGTAGCGCCTGAGGCGATTAATGAAGTGGTGTGTGATGTGTTTGCACCCTGTGCGCTGGGAGGTATCCTCAATAAAAAAACGATTCCTTTATTGAAGACTTCTGTGGTGGTGGGGGCGGCTAATAATCAGTTGGATGAACCCAAAGCAGATGCTGATTTATTGATGCAACGAGGTATTTTGTATGCGCCTGATTTTGTGGCAAACGCAGGAGGATTGATTTTTGCAACCATGGATTATGAGCATAAACCGATAGAAAAAGCAGATGAAAAAATCGATGAAATTTACGACACGATGATGGCTATTTTTTCTGAGGCGAAGTCGCAACAGTGTTCAACTGAAATGATTGCTGAGAAAATTGCAGAAGAACGTTTGAGGTAAGTCAACATGGTAGATGTGGCACACTTTTCTATTCCGTATTTTCAATATTTAAATGAACAGGGTCAGCCTGTAGTGGCTTTGCCCGATTTTGTTAAAGACAATCAAACGTTATTTTCTTTATATCGACTCATGACCTTGTTAAGAGTGTTTGATGCGAGGGCTATTGCGCTTCAACGTACGGGGATGTTGGGTACCTATCCTTCTGTTTTAGGGCAAGAAGCGGTGTCAGTGGGCTTGGGTGCCGCAATGCATTTGGATGATGTATTGTGTCCTGCTTATCGCGAAGGAGGTGCACAAATTCAACGAGGTGTGACCCTATCTGACATCCTCTTGTATTGGGGCGGAGACGAGCGTGGTAATGTGTTTGGACATCCAAACGATTTTCCTATGGCTGTCCCCATTGGCTCTCAAACTTTGCATGCTGTGGGGGTGGCGTGTGCGTTTCAATATCGAAAACAAGCACGTGTGGCGGTGGCGGTGTGCGGCGATGGTGCCACGTCACAAGGTGATTTTTATGAAGCGTTGAATTTGGCAGGCGTGCGGAATTTACCGGTCGTGTTTATCGTGGCGAACAATCAATGGGCTATTTCAGTGCCGCGTGGGCGACAAACACGGTGTCAGACACTGGCTCAAAAAGCCATTGCAGCGGGATTTGCGGGTTGGCAAATTGATGGTAACGACGTGATTGCAGTTAAAGAAAAATGTGCAGAGGCTATTGAAAAAGCGCGCACGGGTGGCGGTCCTACCTTAATTGAAGCGCTTACCTATCGTCTGGGTGATCACACCACGGCGGATGACGCGAGTCGGTATCGCAGCAAAGAAGAAGTGGCGCAAGCGCAAGCAAAAGAACCCTTAAAACGTCTACGACATTATTTGACTGAACGAGGAGAATGGTCAGAAGAAAAAGAACAATTATTATTGGCGGAATGTGCTAAAGACGTGGAGGAAGCGGTGGAGGCATACAAACAGGTATCGCCGGTGACAACCGACATGATGTTTGATTTTCATT
The DNA here is from genome assembly GCA_016218405.1 of Gammaproteobacteria bacterium. Lineage (GTDB taxonomy): Bacteria > Pseudomonadota > Gammaproteobacteria > HIGHO2-12-38-15 > HIGHO2-12-38-15 > HIGHO2-12-38-15. The sequence continues at coordinate 19,371 of JACREE010000019.1, read as the reverse complement.
TTGCGACCTTGCCTGCAGATTTAGCGGAGCAAAAACATCTTGCGGCACAGTTTCCCGTGGGAGATGCGCATGCCTGAAATTACATTACTGGAAGCGGTGAACCAAGCCTTAGCCTATGAAATGCAACGCGATGAAAATGTGATTGTGTTGGGAGAGGATGTTGGAACCAATGGCGGCGTGTTTCGTGCCACGCAAGGGTTGCTTCAAAAATTTGGGGCGGAGCGTGTTTGGGATACCCCTTTGGCAGAATCCATGATTGCGGGTATGTCGATTGGTATGGCGTCGCAAGGCTTAAAGCCGGTGGCAGAATTTCAATTCATGGGATTTAGTTATCCAGGTTTAGATCAAATCATCAATCATGCGGCACGTTTACGTAATCGTACGCGAGGTCGATTGTCTTGCCCCGTTGTTTTTCGTACGCCTTATGGTGCGGGTATTCACGCGCCTGAGCATCACTCTGAAAGTACAGAAGCGATTTATGCACATACACCGGGTTTGCGTGTGGTGATCCCTTCGTCACCTGCACGTGCTTACGGTTTATTGTTGGCGGCCATTCGTGATCCGGATCCCGTGATATTTTTAGAACCCACACGTTTGTATCGTTTAGTTAAACAAAATGTGCCTGATGAAGGTGAAGCCCTGCCTTTAGATCAGTGTTTTGTCTTGCGCGAAGGCAGTGATGTCACGCTCGTGAGTTGGGGTGCGATGTTGCATGAAACGATGAATGTGGCGAGAGCGCTTGATCAAGAAGGGATAAGTTGTGAGGTGATTGATGTGGCCACAATCAAACCCTTAGATCGTGATACCTTATTAAATTCAGTCGAAAAAACAGGGCGTTGTGTCATTATTCACGAAGCACCGCTGACCGCGGGTATGGGCGCTGAAATAGCGGCAATTTTAGCAGAGCAAGCTTTGTTTTTTCTGCAGGCACCGATTGTGCGTGTCGCGGGTTATGATGTCACCGTCCCTTATTTTAAGCTAGAAAAAGCTTACTTACCCAGTGAAGCACGCATCAAGGAAGCTGTATTAACTGTGTTGCAATAATTTTATCGAGACGAACAAAATGAAAGTGTTTAATTTACCTGATTTAGGCGAAGGATTAACAGAAGCTGAGATTCATGCTTGGCATGTGAGTGAAGGTGAAGACGTTAAATTGGATCAAGTGCTTGTCTCGATGGAGACAGCGAAAGCCGTGGTAGAGGTGCCTTCGCCTCAAGCAGGAACGATTGCAAAATTGTATGGTAAGCCGGGCGAGGTAATTTTTACGGGCGCACCCTTGGTTGAATTTGCGGGCGGTGAAGAAGTTTCACCCGCTGCCACGGTGGCAGGTAAGTTGCAAGTGGGCGAAACCATATTGAATGAATCACCCACAGGCATCAAAGTGGCGAAGCGAATCGGTGTGCGAGCCATGCCCGCTGCGCGTTTGTTAGCTGCACGTGAAGGCGTGGACCTGAGTCAAATTAAAGGGACAGGTGCAGCAAATCAAATCACACTGCATGATGTAGAGCTTGCACTGAGAAAACCCCCTGCAGAAGACATGGTGCCCTTGAAAGGGGTAAGAAAAGCCATGGCGCAAGTGATGATACACTCTCACGAAGAAGTGGTGCCCGTGACCTTGGTGGATGATGCGGATATTCAAGCTTGGTCGCCTGAAACAGATATTACGCTCAGAATCATTCGTGCGATTATCTTTGCTTGCGCACAGGAACCTGCTTTGAATGCGTGGTTCGATGGGGTTGCGCTATCGAAAAAATCTTTTTCAGAAGTCAATTTAGGCATTGCCTTAGATGCAGCAGATGGATTATTTGTCCCTGTCATTAAATCTGTGGAAACTTACAGCACGACTGCGTTGCGATCCAAAATTGATTTATTCAAACAACAAGCACAAGCGCGCACCTTGCCTGCAGAAGAATTGCAGGGAGCAACCTTCACTTTGTCTAATTTCGGCGTGTTTGCAGGGCGTTATGCGAGCCCCATTATTGTACCGCCCAGCGTGGCTATTTTAGCGGTAGGGAAATTGCGTCATGAAGCGGTGTATGTTAAGGAGGTATTTGAAAATCATCGTATGATGCCTTTATCCTTAACCTTTGATCATCGTGCAGCAACGGGGGGTGAAGCTGCACGGTTTTTACGCTTTTTGATTGAAGATTTACAAAAGAGATGAAGCGTCTATTTTCTCATTTATCATCTGACACTTATATTCTCACTGAAAATGCGATTCAAACACAGTTTTTGATGGAATTATATTTGGATTATCAAACTTCTACTCAGCTGACAGGTTGGGTCAATCCAAACATAATGCCACTGTCTTCCTGGCTACAAAAACAATGGCATGCATTATTGGATGCGGGTTTTTCTGTCCCTTTGTTATTGTCTGAACATCAACAAGATCAACTTTGGCAGCAGAGTATTTCACTTCAACAAGAAGAAGCAAAAGAAACCAGTGCTTGGGCTACTTTAGCGAAAAATGCACATCGTTTGGCCTTGGACTGGGAAATTGAACCGAGCTTGGAAAATTTATCAGAACAAAATCAACCTTGGTTAACTTGGCGTCATGCGTATGAACAATTATGTGAAAAAAAACAATTAAATGATGAAAAGCAATGGATTAAATCATTCACTTCATTGCTGAATAACATGACGATGGCTTCATTTCAAACTGTTTTATTTTCAAAAAAAATAGTGCTGTACGGGTTTTTAACACTCTCACCTTTGTTGAATTCATTTTTTCAAGCATTAAAAAATAAAAATATAGAGATTATTTTGTCTCAAGAAACAGAATTAACCTGTAAAAATAACACGGTATCGCGTTTGGCTTGTGATACTTTGTTAGATGAGGTGCGCGCAATGATGAATTGGGCGCAGCAGGAAGTGGAAAAAGGCAGTAAAAAAATAGCCTGTTTTGTGCCAAATTTACCAAAGATAAAACCATTGATCTCGCGCCATGTGACAGAAGAAAGCCAGGTTTATTTTCATGCCCCCACTTTTTTTGCTAATACGCCGCTGGTTTACTCTGCGTTGGCTACCTTAAGTTTACTCAAGCAAAAACAAACGATCGAAGTGTGGAGTTATTTGCTGCGATCGCCCTGGCTGGGTGACGCTAAAGCAGAAATGAGCGCACGTGCCCACTTAGTTGAAGTATTATATAAAAAAAATAAATTTCATTTTTCTGTGCGACAAGTGAGTGCGCTTGCGATCACCGCTTCGCAAGCCATTAAATTGAATGAAGCCTTATCTCAACTCCCTGAGTTTGAAAAAAAGCAAACCGCTTCAGCGTGGGTGGATACTTTTAATGAAATGTTGAGTGTGATGGGGTGGCCGGGTGAGGTGGTGTTTAATGAAAAAGAAAAAGCTTTTTTTCAATCTTGGCAAGATTTATTGATCGAATTTTCAAGAATAGACGTGTTTGATCGTCGCATGAGTTTGTCGCAAGCCTTGTATGTCTTAAATCAATTGGCGGCACATTGGCGCTTTCAATCTCAAGAAAACAAACAGGCACCTATTCAAGTTTTTCCTTTGCATGCTTCATTCGGTTTGTATTTTGATGCGATTTGGGTAATGGGTTTGCAGGAATCCCATTTTCCTGCCCCGCCTAAGCCCAATACGATTTTGCCCATTCAACTTCAGAAAAAACAACGTGTACCTCATGCCAGTTATGAGTGGGAGTTAGATTATAGCCGCGCTATTTTTCAGCACCTGATTCAAGCAGCGCCACAGGTTATTTTGAGTTATGCGCAACAAGATGAAGTCGGTAAATTAGATGCCAGTGCTTTTTTGTGTGATCTGCCTGTTGTCGATGGGCAGCACTATAAAAAAAAGGAAGTGAAGCAAAATTTGTTGTTGGAATATTACCAAGATGATCAGGGCAGTCCTTTAACGCAAGAAAATATATCGGGCGGCAGTGAAGCCCTGCGTTTTTATTCTTTGTGTGCTTTTCGTGGGTTTGCGAAGCATCGCTTAAAGGTGTCGACTTTATCAAAAGTGGAATATGGATTAACACCTCGTCAGAAAGGGGTATTGTTGCATCGCTCGCTGGAACATATTTGGAAAAAATTAAAAGATCAGGCACGGTTACAAGCTTGTTCAGAGGATGTATTGATGCAATTTATCAGGGAGAGTGTGGAAACAGCTTTGTTTTCGATGTTTGCCCAACAAGATAATGTGTGGCTTGAAGTTGAAAAAATGCGCTTGATTAAATTACTGATGCGTTGGATGGAATATGAAAAAAAACGAACGCCGTTTGTGGTGACCGCCATCGAAAAAACAGTCGAAGTATGTTTTTCTGATCTTCATTTTACGTTGCGTGTAGATCGTATTGATCAAATAGATGCGCACACTTATTACTTAATTGATTATAAAACGGGGCAGCCGAGTGTGAAGGATTGCTTAGATAGCCCACCCAGTGATCCTCAATTGCCTTTTTACGCCTTAACCAGTGAATTGCCTCTGAAAGGATTGCTTTTTGCGCAAATCAGATCAGACAATATGGGGTTTAAAGGTCTTGTCTTGGATTCAGCCATACCGGGTGTGCATGATATTCATAAAATAAAAAAACATGCTTCCACAAGTGAAGAAGCATGGTTAGAACAAATGCAAGAATGGCATACTTCATTGAGTCAATTGATTTTAGATATTAAACAAGGTCGTGCTGTTTTAAACCCTAAAGAAGGGTTTAAAACCTGTCGTGCCTGTGATTTACATGCCTTGTGTCGTATCTACGAGAGTGGAGAATAATGTTATGAAAAAAATACAGGTGTTAGGTATTTGTGGCACATTTATGGCGGGTGTGGCCGTTTTAGCAAAACAATTAGGTGCGGAAATAGAAGGGTGTGATGAAAAAGTATATCCACCCATGAGCACACAATTACACGAACAAGGTATTTGTTTAAAAGAAGGGTACCATGCTGAATATTTGGAAAAAAAACCGGATCAATTAATGGTGGGCAATGTGATCCGGCGAGGTAATCCTGTCATCGAAACTGCGCTAAATGAAAAAATAGATTTTATCTCAGGTCCTCAGTGGTTGGCCGAAAATATTTTAAAACGAAAACGTGTCATTGCTGTTTCAGGTACGCATGGAAAAACCACGACCTCGAGCATGGTGGCTTTTATTTTAGAGCAAGCCGGTTTGAACCCTGGTTTTTTAATTGGAGGCGTGCCTGAAAATTTTGCCGTGTCCGCACGATTAACAGAAAGTGATTTTTTTGTGATCGAAGCAGATGAATATGACAGCGCTTTTTTCGATAAACGCCCCAAGTTTATGCATTATCAGCCTGAGATACTAATTATTAACAATCTTGAATTTGATCATGCAGATATTTACGAAAATTTAAAATCGATCCAAACGCAGTTTCATTATTTGGTGCGCACTGTGCCCAGTAAAGGTTTGATTATCAAGCCAGCCGACGATCAAGCGGTGGATGCCGTGCTAGCACAAGGATGTTGGACGCCCACCGAAACAGTGGGTCTTCAAAAAGGGGACTGGCAAGCCATACTTCAAACGAAAGAGGGCAGTTATTTTCAGGTTTTTTATCGGGGTAAATTTTATGGTGAAGTTAAATGGCACTTGATAGGATTGCATAATGTAAAAAATGCCTTGGCCGCATTGGCGGTGGCACAACATCTCGGTATTTCATCTTCTGTTGCGGTGTCTGCCTTCGCCGCCTTTCGTAATGTGAAACGTCGTTTAGAAATAAAAGGCGTAGAAAAAGGTGTGACTTTATATGATGATTTTGCGCATCATCCCACGGCCATTGAAACGACCGTGTCAGGTTTAAGAGCGCGTATTGGTAAACAACGCTTGATCGCTTTGTTGGAGTTAGGTTCTTATACCATGCGCACGGGTGTGCACCAACAGGCTTTATTACCCGCTTTATCTGAAGTAGATGAAGTGTATTTCTTGCGTCCTGCTCAGGCGAATTGGGACGTAGATGCCATGGTAAATCAATTTACGGTGCCGCATGCTGTTTATGATCGCGTGGAGGACATGGTCGATCAGCTTTCGCCCCGCCTGAAATCGGGTGACCATGTTTTGGCGATGAGCAACAGCGCCTTCGGCCAAGTTCATGAAAAATTATTGCAAGCGCTTCGAAAAGCGGTGGGTTGAGCAATGCTAAGAGGATGATCTTATAGTCCAGATCAGGCCTAACCACAGGAGAAACTAAGGTACATTTAATCTTTACTCTATAAAATTACCCTCACAGATAAAAATAGTAGAGTCGTCTATGCCAAAAACAAACAATGCCGTTCGAGAAAACCTTGCCCAAACAAGCGCTTCTGCGCTTGTGCCTGCCACGCCAGCGCTACTCACCCTGCCAGACGACATGTTGCTGGAAATAGCCAAACAGGCCGCTTCTTTTAACGATCTTCTAAATTTTCTCTCCAGCTCTCATTTTCTCCGAAATTTAAGCAATAAACCTGAAAATATACATGCGCTGCTTCAGTATTTTTTCCCTTTTTATTGTGAACGTCAGCAGCTGAAGTCTGAGGAGCTATCGGGTTCGCTTTCTCATTACCTAAACGAAGTGGGAAATAAGCATTATTTTGAGTTGGATTGTTTATATTCAGCGAAACGTGCTACCGATTGGGCGAGGCATTTTCAGGGCCTTCATTTACAGGCTGCTGCTTATCGTGGAGAAGAGGCACGTTTTTTTAATGCGCTTTCTATCTTTGAAACGCAGTCGAGGTACTACCCTCCTGAGATGGTTTGGCTTACCCAGCGTGATCAGTACGGCTATACCCCTTTACAGCTCTTGCACAAGGCTATCGTAGCTGCTGACAAGCGACAAAAACCCATTTATCAACGAATTTTTGATCGTTTGTTTCCGGTGTTTTCTCAGCGTAACGAAAGGATTTATAGTAGTGATCACCCGGGTACACTTCTTAATCAACTTCAGCTTAGCGATCTGCAAGCTTCCTCTGTTCCTGTGGATGAATGTGTGGTGAGCACGGCTGTTTCCTATAACCGTTGTGATCTAGTTAAATACTTTATTGAAACTCATATCATTCGTGAAGAGAACGTGAAGGATTATTTTCTACAGGCGCTAGATTCAGGCAGTGTTGCGGTGATGGGTTGTTTGCTTGATGTGGTGGGTTTTCGTGAAGCTTTAAGCATGCCCATTGTCAGGTCAGCTCTTGATGATAATGATGATGACGATACGCCCTTTCTGTTGGAACGTGCGATTAAGAGTCATTATATTGATGTGGTGAGTTTTGTAATGAGATGGATGGCTCCGTATGAGCGTCTTACATTTTTTTTAGGTCATGGAAAAGATTCGCTTTTGCATCTGGCGGCTAAAGAGGACAAACCAGAGGTGATCCGGCTGTTGTGTAGTTCCATAGACACGCCTGAGGTGTTGTTGTTGGAAAAAAACAATTCTGGAGAAACGGCGCTGCATACAGCCGTTCAGTCTAAAAATCATAGAGTGATACAAACTTTATATGAAGAGGCTTCGAAAATCTCAGTAGAGCGTCGATTGCTGATGGAAGTTGATCATAAGAGAAAAAACGTTTTTCATTTTGTTGCTGCCCGGGCCAATCCAGACACCCTGAAATTTTTGTGCGAGCTGGCAGGCGAGCAATGGCTCACCTTGTTTGAACAGGTGGACAGTGAGGGAAACATGCCGCTGGAGTTCTGGAAGACTACTGCTTATCGAGATGCTCTGATTCAGGTTTTTTTTGATTTACCAGCTAATCAGTTGTCAAGATTGTTTGAAAAAGAGGATATACGTCTTGCGCAAGCAATATGTCGTTTGGCGCTGCAAGCCAGTCATTTGGCCCTGCTCCGTTCTTTATGTTGCGCAGCGGGCGATAAATTGGAAGCCTTGTTGTCAGGGAATGGGGTGTGGGAAAATAACGTTTTTCATACGGTTGTAAACAAGAGCTATCATTCTGTTTTTGAGAAAAAAATTCTTTTTGAACACCTGTGTCAGTTTGCAGGTGATCATTTAACGACGCTATTGACCCCAAAAGGTTATTTCCTAGAGACGATTTTACATAACATGGTTGTGAGCGAAGATTGTTTGTCGTCGATCCCGGTTTTGTGTAAGTTTATAAAAGATGATTTTTTAGTAAGACTGCTGATGGTTCGGAATCACACAGTTAACACGGCGCTTCATCTGGCAGTCAACAAAGGTTATTCCGAGACTGTTGGATTTTTGTGCAAAAAAGCGGCAGATGTGCAGTGCTTGGAGGCGCTGTTGGGTGTGAGGGATGGAAAGGGACGGACGGTTCTCCACTGTGCGATCGAAGACCAACATTTAGACGTGATGGAGGTTTTATGTGAATCAGCTGGCGCGGCATATCTAGGAACCTTATTGAAGACAAAAATGATTGCTTCACAAAAAACAGCCCTCCATCTGGCTGTTGAATGTTCTAACGACGAGATGATTCGAAGCTTACTGAAGAAAACACTTGTTCAACAAGCTGATTTATTTTGGGCGAAAAATCTTGATGGGAAAACGGCTCTGGAGTGTGTGAAAAATCTTCCTAGCAAAGTGAAACTCTTTTTTGATGCGATGAAAACATATGGGCCTGCATTCTTTGAAGCAATGGATGATGAACTTGCAAAAACAGTGTTGGATATGGCAATGCAGTGTGGTCATGCGGATATCATTCGGGTTTTATGTCAAGCGCGAGCGCATCAGGTAAAAACCTTATTGATGGCGAAGAATGAAAGGGGCTACACCAAATTACATCTGGCGATTGTATCGGGCAACACGGCGCTTGTTAAAGCGATATCCGACATAGCAGGAGAGTGTCGAGCTGCCTTAGTGATGGCTAAAAATAACTATGATAAAACAGCTTTGGAATTAGCGCATCTCTGTGCTCAGCCATCTATGGAAGCTATTTTGAATAAGATACAAAATCCACTGGAAATGGATTTTGTTGGAAGTATTGTAAAAAGCATTTGTCATTGGCATGCAGAAAAGTCTAGAAAGTTTAAGGCCTTATCAAAAATAGAAGAAACGCTTAGGTATGCACATCCTTTAAGTTGTGATGAAAAAATCGTGTTATTCAAAAACGTTATTTCAATGGCCTTGATCGAGCGCGTTTCTTTTATGCGTCCCTATTCGCATATCCCCCATTCAGGTGAAAAATGTTTGTCGCTTTTAAATTCTGTGGCTTATCAAGAGATAAAAGCAGCGATTTGGCCGAGTAAAAAGGATCAGGATTTGACGTACCAAGATCTTGTTGACGTCGCTTTATCTCATGTGGTGGGGCCTGTGTTCTCCCCGGTGAAAGTATTGAGAAGGCATTCCTTTTTCTCTAAAAATAAAGAACTTGCTTATACTAAATTGGGTATTGAAAACGAAGAAGCGATTTTAGCCAAAACATTTGGGAATTTTACGCAAATACTGCGCTAACGTGTAAAAAAGGCTGAAGGCTTTGGCTGCTTCTAATAACCCTTAGGGGCCGCGCGGCGGTGTGGAAAAATCCCCTTTTTGTTGAGGAGCTTGTGTTGCTGTTGCCTGAGCTGAGGGTGCTGGCTGTGCAGGTGCGGATGAAGAAGTTGGCGTCGGCGGTGGAACAGCATGAAAAACAGGAGGGTGCCCTCCCTGTGTATGTTCTAACAGAGAAGTCACCTTGTTATCCGTGCCACCCACAGCCGACCCCGCTGTTGCAGACTGACTCGCTGTTGGAATAGGAGGGTTTAGCACTTTATTTATATCGGCGATGGCTTTTTCTGCTGTGCTTATTCGTCTTTGACGCGCGCTCTTATTAAAGAAAGCCACGACACCTGTTGCATTCCGACTGAGATCGGCGATTTCTTGCCATTTTTGTTTGAGTCCTTCTAGCGTTGTCTTAACTTGTTCAGCGTTTCCCATCGTCATGGTTGTATTGATCTTTTGTAACAAGTTATTTATTTTTCCACCCCAGGTTGTTTTAGCCGAAAACCCACCCAGTTCTTGTTTGTCAGAAGTTTGGCGAGATTGAGTGACTGCCCCCCTTAATTCTGCATCACTAGAACCCTTTACTTCTACTACCACTTTTTTCTTAGGCTCTTTTTCAATCTCTGCTATTAAGGCATCTGTATGAAATTTTATGTTGATCGCGGAAATTGAGTTTGAGTCCTGCCGTCCATCCAATTTAAATCCAACTAATCTTCCAAAGATGGTGTTTAAATCCTCCTTCTTGGTTACTTGTTGTATGTTGGCACCATAGGCAGCACCCGCATTGGTTGTAGAATACTCCATGGCAGTTTGAAACCCGCGAAGAAGTGTTTTATTTAGTGTATTTAGTGCAAGTTGATTTGTGTCTGATAGAGGCTTCTGAAATTCTCCTTTTTGGTATTGTAGTTCATCCCTAACGAAATTCACGTAAAGCTCATTACCCAAGCGCCCTTGCGCGCGCAAGGGAGATTCCGTAGGCTCATGCTCGCATTGGTATTCCAAAACTGCGTTCGTCAAGGTAAAGCGCTGCAACGCGGGCAGTGATGCTGATTGCGTCATCATGGTTTCTCGGAATTCCTTTAATTTTCCAGATTCATGCAATAATTCAGCATCATGGGGTGTAACAAAAGGTGTTTCCTGGGTCAAATTGCTGAAAACACGATCAATTAATGCCTGTTGCTCGTTAGTCAGCGCCATAAAAGGTTACCTCTTCTCTGTCCAACCTCCTTTAATTATAGTCCACCCCCTGTTTTCTAAGGCGTTTGAGAGTAATTTTTTTCCAACTTTAAGCCCGGTGAACTTGATTTCCGTTAATTTATTACCTAATATGACCATATCAATATGACCATGGTGTTTTTTAATATGAAAGAACAAATGATAGGTGCGGGTGAATTTAAAACACATTGTTTGCGTTTGTTAGATGAGGTGAATAAGAAGCATAAAGTGCTGGTTATCACAAAACGTGGGCGGGCGATTGCAAGGCTTACTCCCACTGCGCAGCAAGCAGTTTCGCTGTATGGTTGTTTAAAAGGAGTCGCTGTTATTCAGGGTGATATTGTTGGTTCAACAGGTGAGGTTTGGGAAGCGGATGCACATGATTGAAGATAAGGGATTGCTTTTAGACACGCATGTTTGGATTTGGTTAAACAATGCAGAACCTGAACTTAAACCTAAAGTGATTGCCTTAATTGATGCTGCAGCCCAAGGTGGGGGGGTGTTTATCTCTGCTATTACTGTATGGGAAGTGGCCACGTTAGTAAGTAAAAAGCGCTTAATACTACAAATTTCCTTGGTAGATTGGATTGAGACGGCTTTATCTCAGCCGGGTATTGAACTTCTTCCTCTTTCTCCGCGCATTTCAATTGAGAGTGTTTCTTTGCCCGGCATTTTTCATGGTGATCCTGCTGATCGTATCATCACTGCAACTGCGCGCGTACACCAATTGACCCTGCTGACGCGTGACAACCTTATCTTACAGTACGCAAAAAAAGGATTTTTGAGTGTGTTGAAGGGGTAGACCCAGGATCTTTTATTTTGTTTTTGAGCTTCTCTGGCTTGCTGACCCTCACCCCCTTCGCCAAGCGCTGAGGGTGTTTTTCAGCAGCATGGCCACGGTCATGGGGCCTACGCCGCCGGGTACAGGGGTGATCCAAGCGGCGCGTTGTGCGGCGGTTTCATATGCAATATCACCTTTTAATACGCCATCGATACGGTTCATGCCTACATCAATCACCACCGCACCGGGTTTGATCCATTCGCTGCGGATAACGTGAGGGTGGCCTAAGGCGGCGACGAGAATATCCGCTTTTTCAATTTCTTCTTGTAGGTTAAGTGTCGCACTGTGACAGAGGGTGACCGTGCATTTTGCCATGAGCAATTCCAAAGCCATGGGTTTGCCCACAATATTGGAGGCGCCGACCACCACAGCCCGTTTGCCTTTCAGTGTTAGATCAAGCGTGCCCAATAACATCATGATGCCATAGGGTGTGCAGGGCCTCAGGGTAGGTTGAAATTGAGCTAGACGACCTAAATTATAAGGATGAAATCCATCTACATCTTTTTGAGGATCAATGGTTTCGATGACGGCTTGGGTGGTGATGTGTGAGGGAAGCGGAAGTTGCACCAAAATACCGTCGATATCCGCACGCTGGTTGAGATCATGAATCAAATCGAGCAGTTCTTTTTCTGTGATGTCAGCACTCAAGTTAAAAACAAAGGAGTGGATACCCACTTCCTCACACGCTAGCCGTTTATTTTTAACATACAGCTGTGAAGCGAGATCGTGTCCTATTAAAATGACAGCCAAACCGGGTGCGCGCACTCCTTTTTTAAGATGAGTTGTGATCTCTGATTTGATGTCAGCACGTAATTGTGCTGCAAGTTGTTTTCCGTCAATCCGTTGTGCTGTCATGATTTAATTTGAATACTCAGAGCGTGAATGGCATGGGGAAACAGATCGCCCAACGCAGCATAAATCATTTGGTGACGTTTGAGTTGGGTTTGATCAGCGAATAAAGGAGAACGGATGATCAGCGTAAAATGTCCGCCACCTGCCGCATGATGCCCTGCGTGCGCCGCGCCATCATCAATGATTTCTAAATAAGAAGGTTGTAAAGTTTGTAAACGTGCTTTCATCAAGTCAATTTTATTCATGCTTAAATTCCTTTTTAGACAAGAGGGGGGTGGATGCCTTGAGGTGTTTCATTAAATAAAGGCTTTGTGCCAACACAAAAAGCAAGGTTAAACCCAGTAAGCCAAATAATTTGAAATTGACCCACACTTCTGTTGAAAAATGATAAACGACGTATAAATTAGCCGCTCCTGTGAACACAAAAAATAACACCCAGCTGAGGTTGAGTCGATGCCAAATAGGATGAGGCAATTTAACATTGCTCTCCATGAGGCGCTGAGCCAGGGTCTTTTTTCCAAACACACTGCTGGCCAGGAAGACTAATCCAAATGTCCAATTGATGGCGGTGGGTTTCCATTTAATGAAAAGTTCATTGTGGAGGGAGAGAGTGGCGCCACCCAATAAGACAATACAAAGTACGGTGATGAGTTGAAGTGTGTCAATTTGTTTGCGCTTGAACCAATGAAGGGCAAATTGGCACAAAGAAGCCACGATGGCTGTGCTCGTCGCCCAATAAATCCCCGCTATTTTATAGACGAGAAAAAATAATAAAATGGGTAAAAATTCGAATAAGACTTTCATATGGGTCGCCAAAATGTGTTAGTATAACATCTTACTTTAACCCCAACCAAGCTGCAGCAGAGAGGGGCTTAGTTCGTGACTCAAATTCTGCGAATACAAGTACAACATCCTCAACTTCATCTACTCGCTCAAGTCGTTAAAGTGCTGCAAGCGGGGGGTGTCATTGTTTATCCAACAGACTCAGGTTATGCCTTGGGTTGTCGTCTGGGTGATAAATCTGCGCTGGATCGCATCCGTCGTATCCGACGTTTGGACAAGCATCACCATTTTACGCTGATGTGTCGTGATTTGTCCGAATTGGCAACTTACGCGCGCGTTAATAATCAAGTGTTCCGTATTTTAAAAACGCATACACCTGGGCCCTATACTTTTATATTAAAGGCCACCAAAGATGTGCCTCGGCGTTTGCAACATCCTCATCGAAAGACGATTGGTTTGCGCATTCCTCGACACGCGGTGGCACTGGCTTTGCTAGAAGCACTGGAGGCTCCCTTGATGAGTTCAACACTGCTGCTGCCAGACACAGCCTTGGCCGTCATTGAGCCAGAAGCCATGAAAGAATTGCTAGGCGATCGTGTGGATTTGGTGATAGACGGTGGATTTTGTGGCATGGAACCCACAACGGTGGTTGATTTAGTTGAGGATATTCCTAAAATACTCCGAAAGGGTAAAGGGGATGTCACCCCTTTTCTATAGAGGCCAGACACAGTGAATTTAAATTACCTGGATTTTGAGCAGCCTATCGCAGAACTGGAAGCTAAAATCGAAGAACTCCGCATGGTGGGCAACGATACCGATATTAATATTTCGGAAGAAATTACGCGCCTGCAACGCAAAAATCGTGAACTTATCAAAACCGTTTTTGCTTCACTCACGCCTTGGCAAGTGGTGCAATTGGCGCGACATCCCTTGCGTCCGCATGCTTTAGATTATATCGAACGTATTTTTACAGATTTTGATGAATTACACGGTGATCGTCATCTGGCAGATGATCCAGCGATTGTGGGTGGTGTTGCTCGTTTAGAAGGGCAGTCTGTGATGGTCATTGCTCAGGAGAAAGGACGTTCCACAAAAGAAAAAATATTTCGTAATTTTGCCATGCCCAGGCCAGAAGGTTATCGTAAAGCCCTGCGACTCATGGAAATGGCAGAGAAATTTCGTTTACCCCTGCTTACGCTGATTGATACACCCGGCGCCTATCCGGGTATTGATGCAGAAGAACGGAATCAAAGTGAAGCGATTGCTCAAAATTTAAAAGTGATGAGCCAATTACGTGTACCTATTATGTGCACGGTTATCGGTGAAGGTGGGTCAGGTGGTGCATTAGCGATAGGGGTGGGAGATTGGAATATGATGCTGCAATACAGTATTTATTCGGTTATCTCGCCTGAAGGTTGCGCCAGTATTTTATGGAAGAGTGCAGAAAAAGCTTCTGATGCTGCGCAGGCGATGGGTTTAACCGCTGAGCGACTCAAACAACTTAATTTGATTGATCAAGTCTTACCTGAACCGCTAGGAGGAGCGCATCGTGGTGTGGATGAAATGGCAAAAAGGTTGCAACAGGCATTTATTCATCAACTCGAAATATTAAAAGAATCTTCTATTGATCGCCTGTTAGAAAAACGTTATGCCCGTTTAATGTCTTTTTGAGTTGAGTGTCACTGGTGATGCTTTCTTTTATTCAAGATTTTTTCAAAACCATTTCTCCTGATAAAACCTTGTGGGTGGCTTACAGTGGCGGCATGGATTCGCATGTGTTGTTACACCTGATGAAACATGCGAGTTTACCCCACAAATTACGTGCTGTGCACGTTAACCATTCTCTTTGTTCGGCTGCATTATCTTGGGCGGAACATTGCCAACGTGTGTGTCATGATTTAATGATTCCACTGACCCAAATACAAATTGATGCGCGTGCCCCGCAAGGTGAAAGTCCAGAAGACTATGCACGTTTCAAACGATATGAAGCTTTGAATGCGTTGTTAAATCCGGGTGATGCTTTAGTGACAGCGCATCATCAAGAAGATCAAGCCGAAACATTTTTGTTGCAGTTGATGCGTGGCGCAGGTTTGCCTGGTTTGGCAGGGATGGGAGCTAAAAAGAAAAGTGGGGCAGGATATTTGTTGCGCCCTTTGCTGGAATTTTCTCAAAATACTTTATGTGTTTATGCGCAAGAAGAAAAATTATTATGGGTGGAAGATGAAAGTAATCAACATTTAAATTTTAATCGTAATTATGTGCGTCATCGGGTGTTACCCCTTCTTAAGCTGCGCTGGCCAAGTGCAGTCACAGTGTTATCACGCGGCGCAAGTCATTGTGCGCATGCGCAAGTGTTATTACAGGAAGTGGCTATGGCTGATTGGGTGGAGGGAAGTGAGCCTGACACACTCTCTATACCCGCTTTATTAGCCTTGTCGCCATTACGTCAAATCAATGTCATTCGTTACTGGTTGCAGCGAAAGGGATTATTGTCACCCACTGAAAAACAATTAAATGAAATTATCAAAATGTTTTTATATGGTCGTCAAGATGCTTATCCTGTGCTTACATTGCCTCATTGTGAGTTTCGACGTTTCAAAGAAAATTTATATGTTTTTCCTCGTTCGGAAAAAACATCGATTTTAGGTGTACTGTATTGGGATGGGCGGCAGGTTTTGCATCTGCCTAGCGTAGGAAGTCTTACGCCTTATGACCCCGCTTTCTTAAGTGATGAGGTTAAGTTTGCGCCCGCCCGAGATCAGCTGAACCAAAAAACACGCTTTTTTTACTCACTTTTTATTCCTCATGAAAACAGCTCAGAGTTATCCATCCGTTTTCGTGTGGGAGGAGAGCGATTTCATCCAGAAAATAGAATCGGTTCGCACCCGCTAAAAAAATTGATGCAAGAGTGGAATATCCCTCCTTGGGAACGTGAACGTGTTCCTTTGCTTTATGTCAACGATGAATTAGCCTGTGTATTGGGTTACGCTGTGTCTGCTAAGTATTTATCCGAAGCTGGACGTTTAGGTACGTCTCTTTATTTTTTCTTTGAACGTGGTCGGTCATGAGTCCTTTTTTCTTGAATCGTTTTTTACCCTTGGTGTGTTACATCATTGTTTTTATTTTAGTCCTGGTGCTTAACGCAAAATTGCCTATTTTGACGACACTCCTTTTTTCCGCAAACTGGATAGCCCCTGTATTGTGCCTCCTTTTATTACTAACAAAAAAACGAAATATTCTTTTTCGAACTCACTCCTTTCCACGTTACCGTGAAAGAAAGGGGTGGTGGGAGATAATATCTCTTCAGGCGCTACTGTTTTTGATGTATCTGGTAACAGTGATACTGTTTTATAAATTAACCTACCCAGATACTCATGCGACTCAATGTGCAGAAGATTTGATGCAAGTGTTTCACCATATGAGCTATCACTATGGTTTTTTCCCCTGGATTTTATACCTTATTTTAAGTTTGAGTTTTGCCTACCGTTATTTTAACGAGCGAAAACGTTTTTCTCTAAGTCGAATTATTCGTCACCTTGTCCCTCATCGCCAAATTGGGATCATTTCTATCGGTGGGCATATTTATTTTCGTTACATCACGCGCATGATGATTGGCTTTACAATAAGTTTGTTCGCCTTTTTTTGTGTCAAACAAACCGTCTACTATGCACATATTCCGTTGATAATAGACATGAGTATGCAAACACTGTTTATGATGAGTGCGTTGACGATGCCATTAGGGATGCCTTGGGGCATTCCTTTACTGAAAAAAATATTTAAGAAGTGCTCTTTTGGGGTCAGCATTTTGCTGACCTTTTTGACTTTTACCTGTGTGCTTTTATTCACAACCGTATTATTTTTTGCTGCGGGCAAATTCATTCCTATTTTTACGCACAGCATTCCTTTTCCCGTGTTGTCAGTGAGTAAAACGCAGCAACTGACTTTTTTCACCTTTTGTTGGTGGATTGGGATGTCGCTGCCTTTTTGTTGGTGTTTGGCGCGTAAATTGGGTGGCAAAACAATAGGTAATAGCATCGTGAGTTTGTTGATTTTCCCTTTGTGTTTAAATTTGTTTTTGCTTTTACCTGTTGCCGCGCCTTATTTATCTCGTTTTTTGATCATTTTGAATCAATCGACCCCGCTCTTACTGACGGGGGTCTTGTTTGGAATAAGTTTTTTCGCCGTATTTTATAGTGACAAACGTAATTTGTTTGGTATGTGTTCCTTGACACAAAAACGTTTATCCTTTAACGCCTATCGTAACTTTCTTCAAAATTCTATTTTTATTTTTTCAATTTACTTAATGACACGCTTTTTTATGCTTTACTATTTCATGGTGGCCGTGGTGATCATGACCCTCATTTACTTGTTATCATGTGCCTTATCTTTCTTTAAACACTTGTATTTTGATTGAAATGTGTTCATTATCAATGGTTTTGCGGATATTAGACTTCTTTCGAAACCGAGTATTTTGCTTTACTACAAAGCATGTTGCTTGTGAGGAGCGGAGTCTATGTGTTTATAAATGAGCACCGGAACAAACAACATAACGCCGTAGTAAAGCAAAAGACGACGGTTTCGAAAGAAGTCTATTGAAGTGATGGGAATAACTTATGGTTAAAAATTCAGTGCTGTCTCGCCGTACGATGTTGCTCCCTTATATTGTATTTTCAGTCGCTACCCTTTTTTATTTCTACGATTTCTTTTTAGGTGTTTTCCCCAGTGCCATCGCCTCAGATTTGATGCGTATTTACCACATTGACGCCCAAGGGTTAGGGCTTTTACAAGCCTTCTTTTTTTATGGCTATATGCCCATGCAAATCCCAGCAGGTCTTTTATTCGACCGCTTTGGTGTACGCAAGGTATTAGTCACAGCAGGCACAGTGTGTGCTATTTCCATTTTTATTTTTGCGATGAGTCGCGATATTTACTTTGCTTCTTTATCACGTTTATTAATGGGGCTTTCAACTGCATTCTCTTACGTGGGTGCGGTGATTGTCGTTTCTCTTTGGTTTCCTAAACGCTACTTACCTCTTTTGGTGGGCACAATACAAGTCATGGGATCAATAGGTGCCATCGTTGGAGAGGCCCCCATCTCTATGTTGGTCGGCAGGGTAGGTATGATGCCTGCTCTGTTGTTAGCGGCTGCGGTGGGTGCGATCATGGCCTTTTTGTTTTGGTTGCTGATTCATGATCACCCGGATTCACATCACCACACCCATGCTGAAAGTAATTTAACAGAAATGCAAAAACTCAAAGTTATTTTTAGTCGTTCACAAAACTGGTGGAATTGCGTATACGGTTTTGGTATTTGGGCGCCTATGTCCGTTTTTTCTATTACCTGGGGTGTGTTATTTCTTCGCTCTGCCTATAACCTAACGAACCATAAAGCGGCGCTCATGATGTCTCTGATTTGGATAGGGGTGGCAGTGGGTGGCCCCTTACTTGGCGGCTGGTCTGCTTATTTATGTAAACGCAAACCCTCCATGATAGCGGGTGCTATCTTAGGTTTATTTGCTTCGACAGCCATTATTTACATGCCTTGTTTGCCCCCGTTTGTGTTATACGCTTGTCTGTTTTGTTACGGTGCCGCTTCTTCAGCTCAAGCCGTGAGTTTTGGCATTGTTGACGATAACAACCCCTCAAACATGGCCGGTACGGCCATTGGTCTGCAAAACATGGCCATTGTGACAGGAGGTTTAACCTTGGTGCCTTATATTGGTTATTGGTTAAAACATCATTGGTTGGGTATTGTGGTCAGTGGTGTGCCTTTTTACACCACTTTAGAATTTCAACGTATTCTTTACGTCGCCCCCGCCTGTTTCTTCTTGGCACTTGTTGTGAGTATTTTCTTTATTAAAGAGACAAACTGCCAGCGACAGCCGTAGCACCTCTGGCCGTCTTGCTCCCCAGTTCCATATTTGGTCAAATTATTGACAATATTTGAGAGTTTTGTTATCCTTTGATTTTTCTTAGTTGTGAGGGGTGGGTGATGGCTGGTAATCATGTTGCTTCATTAGAAGAGGAAAAGAGAAAAAGAAAGATCCGTGATGTGCGTTGGAATATTGCCGGATCCTCAGCTTTAGGGGTATCTTTATTCGGAGCTGCAGCTGCGCTTATTTTCGGTGGTGTCATGATGTGTATGGCTGCAGGGCCCGTAGGGCGTATCTCCCTGGCATTAATTGGATGTATTTTTCTCATCGCCATACCTGCAGCACTTTGTATTTGGCAGGGGGTGGACGCATTTATGAGCGCTGATCACCTAAGGAAGAACGAGCTTAGAGAATT
>JACREE010000017.1 GCA_016218405.1 Gammaproteobacteria bacterium | reverse complement strand
CTGCAGTAGGGGCATTGTTAGAGGTGTGTTCAGGAGCAAAATTGTCAGCAGAGGAAGAAGCTGAAGGTGCATTTTGGCCTGCGCCACCGCGGCTATCCAGCATTTGCATTTCAGAGGCAACAATTTCAGTGGTGTAACGGTCTTGACCATTTTTATCTTGCCATTTGCGTGTCTGTAGGCGACCTTCAATATAAATCTTGGCGCCTTTTCGTAAATATTCCCCCGCAATTTCTGCTAAACGATTGAAAAAAACAACACGGTGCCATTCTGTTTTTTCTTGGGCTTCGCCGCTTTGTTTGTCTTTCCAGGTTTCAGAGGTTGCTAGGCTCAAGGTAGTGACTGCCCCGCCTGCAGGCATATAACGAACTTCAGGATCACCGCCTAAATTACCAATGAGAATAACTTTATTGATGCCTCGTGCCATGCGTGTCTCCTGCTATAAAAAAAGGGAAAAGTAACCAAATAAGGGTAATGCTTAAGCCCAGTAAAAATACGCTTGTTACAGAGAATTGTCCATAGAGATATCCAGCAATAACACCCCCTAAAAAAATCCCTAAAAATTGACAGGTGGAGTAAATACCTAGCGCAGTACCGCGAATAGATTGAGGAGCATAATAGGAAACAAGCGAAGGTAGGAGTGCTTCAATAGTGTTGAAGGCAATGAAAAATAAAAGCAAGGAAAATAATAAACCTGCCAATGAAGTATGGAAGAAAGTGATGCCAATTTGTGCAAGAGTGATAAGCAGGATAGAAAAATGAAGTAAGGTAAGTTGCTGAGATTGTTGGGTTTTATGTCGAAGAAGACGCATCATAAAAAAGGCAGAAAGAACAAGAATGGGAAGATAAACGAGCCATTGCTGCGTTTTTTCAATGTGTAATTGATGAAAGAGCACTAAGGGGAGGGCAATAAAGTTAGCGGTTAAGAGCATGTGTAAAATTAAAATACTGAAATTAAAAAATAAAATGAGGGGTGTCATGCTTTGTTTGACTTGCTTCCAGCTGGGATAGCTGGGATGGGAGACAAGCAACGGTATGGGCAAGGAGTGGGTGATCAACATGCCCAGGCAGGCGAGTATCACACTCAAAATAAAAATCCCTTGTAAGTGAAAATGGGCCGCGATGATGGGACCTAGCACCATGGCCAAGGAAAAGGTGGCGCCAATGGAAATACCAATGATAGCCATGGCTTTTGCGCGGTAGTGCGTGCTGGTTAAGTCGGATACAGTGGCAAGAATGGTGCTGCCGATGGCCCCGGCACCTTGAAGGGCACGTCCCAATACGACGCCAAACAGTTGTTGCGTGAGCGCCGCAATTAATCCGCCTAAAGCAAATAAAATAAGGCCAATATAGAGCAAGGGCTTTCGACCGTATCGATCAGAAAGGAAGCCAAAGGGGAGCTGACAAAGTGCTTGGGTGAGCCCGTAAATGCCAATGGCTAAACCAATCAGGGTGGGGGTGCTATGTTGATATTCAGGGGCATACAGGGTAAACACAGGTAAAATCATGAACAAACCGAGCAATCGGAAGGAAAAAAGGGCTGCTAAGAGCAGGGTGGTTCGCATTTCGGATGAAGGCATAGTCGTCTCAAGATTTTTTACCCTTAATTTGAATGTCAGGGTAAGTCTAAGAGGTGTATTATACTCAGCCACTGCTAGTACGCCATCCCTTTAATTCTGTTAGGTGAAAAAGAGTATGATGAAAAAAATTATTATTCGCGGTGCGCGTACCCATAATTTAAAAAATATTGATTTGACGATTCCTCGTGACAAATTGGTTGTGGTCACTGGATTATCCGGTTCTGGTAAATCTTCTTTGGCATTTGATACTCTCTATGCGGAAGGGCAGCGTCGTTACGTAGAATCTTTGTCTGCGTATGCAAGGCAATTTTTATCAATGATGGAAAAACCCGAGGTGGATCACATTGAAGGTTTATCCCCCGCTATTTCAATAGAACAAAAATCTACGTCACATAATCCACGCTCAACCGTGGGGACAGTCACAGAAATTTATGATTACTTAAGGTTGTTGTATGCGCGCGTGGGTGAACCACGTTGTCCTGTGCATGGTGTCGCTTTATCTGCGCAAACCGTGACGCAAATGGTGGATTGGGTATTGGGATTACCTGAACAGACAAAGGTGATGTTGTTGGCGCCTGTGGTGATGGAACGAAAAGGGCAATATCTGCAATTATTTGAAGAATTAAAAGCGAAAGGATTTGTGCGTGTCAGGATAGGAGGCGTGTTGTTTGAGTTAGATGATCTCCCTGAGTTAGATTCAAAAAAGAAACATAGCATAGAGGTGGTTGTTGATCGATTAAAAATACATGTGGATCAGCGGATACGTTTGGCTGAATCATTTGAAACTGCTTTAAAGTTAGCAGAGGGGTTAGCAAAAGTCGTGTTGATGGAAGGCACGAAAGACGAACATGTTTTTTCTTCGCGTTTTGCTTGCCTACATTGTGGGTTCAGCTTGTCTGAATTAGAGCCTCGTCTTTTTTCATTTAATAATCCCTCGGGTGCTTGTCCCGATTGTGATGGCTTGGGTGTCAGGCCTGTTTTCTCTGTTGAAAAAGTGATCCCTGATTCCAGTTTAAGTTTATCGGAAGGTGCGATTTGTGCTTGGGATAGGCGTAATGGATTTTATTTTAACCTATTGCAATCGCTTGCAGCACATTATGATTTTTCTTTAGAAAAACCATTTTGTAAATTACCTAAAAAAATTCAACAACTCATTTTAAGTGGCAGTGGAGCAGAAAGTATTAAATTTAAATATGGAGAGGAAGGGGGTAAGTCCTTTTATCGACATCATGCTTTTGAAGGTGTATTGAATAATTTAGAGCGTCGCTATAAAGAAACAGAATCAGATGTCGTTAGAGAAGAATTGTCGCGTTTTATTTTGCAGAAACCTTGCTCGTCTTGCGGAGGAACGCGTTTGTGTAAAGAGGCAAGAAACGTGTTTGTGGGCGATAAAACATTGCCTCAGCTGACAGCTTATTCAATTGAAGAAGCAAAAACCTTTTTTGAAACGGTCACGGTGGCAGGCTATAAACAAGAGGTAGCCAAAAAAATATTAAAAGAAGTCATAGAACGTTTAAGTTTTTTGATTAATGTGGGTTTAGATTATTTAACTTTAGATCGTCGAGCAGATACTTTGTCGGGCGGTGAGGCACAACGTATTCGTTTGGCTAGTCAAATCGGTGCAGGGTTGGTGGGGGTGATGTATGTGCTAGATGAACCTTCTATTGGCTTGCATGCGAAAGATAATGAACGTTTGTTGCATTCATTGTTGAGGTTGCGAGATCTAGGTAACACACTTATCGTGGTGGAACACGATGAAGAAGCCATTCGTCATGCTGACTATGTGTTAGATATCGGACCCGGTGCGGGTAAACATGGTGGTGATATTGTGGCGCAAGGTACGCCAGAAGAAATCATGAGAAATAAAAATTCATTGACGGGGGATTATCTTTCAGGAAGACGAAAAATTGAAATACCTGCTCGGCGCGTCCAACCCGATTTTAAAAAAATATTAAGTCTAAAAGGAGCGAAAGGGAATAACTTAAAAAACATATCAGTAGATTTTCCTGTAGGATTATTTATTTGTATCACAGGTGTATCTGGATCGGGTAAATCAACATTGATTAATGACACACTGTATCCTTTGGTTGCTAAACTATTAAATGGCAGTCAAATGGAAGCAGCTCCTTCTGATGCAATTGAAGGATTGGATTTTTTTGATAGCGTTGTAGAGGTTGATCAAAATCCTATTGGTCGAACGCCTCGTTCTAATCCTGCTACATACACAGGCATGTTTTCACCCATTCGAGAATTATTTTCAGCCACGCCTGAAGCGCGCGCGCGTGGATATCAAATTGGACGTTTTAGTTTTAATGTGAAGGGAGGGCGATGTGAAGCCTGTCAGGGGGATGGCTTAATAAAAGTGGAAATGCATTTTTTACCCGATGTGTATGTGTCTTGCGATGCATGCAAGGGGCAGCGCTATAATCGAGAAACTTTAGAAATTCATTTTAAAGGAAAAAATATTCACGACGTTTTAAATATGACGGTGGAAGAAGCCTACGTGTTTTTCGATGCCATTCCTGTGATCAAACGAAAATTAAAAACGTTGATCGATGTGGGTTTATCGTATTTACACTTGGGGCAGAGTGCGACTACCTTGTCGGGTGGCGAAGCACAACGTGTGAAGTTGGCTAAAGAATTAGCGCGTCGAGATACAGGTAGAACGCTGTATATTTTTGATGAACCTACAACGGGATTACACTTTCATGACGTGGCGCAATTGTTGTCAGTTTTACAACGATTGCGTGATTCTGGAAATACGATTATTGTAATAGAGCACAATCTAGATGTCGTAAAAACAGCTGATTGGATCATCGATCTTGGGCCCGAAGGGGGTTCAAAGGGAGGTCAGGTTGTTTCTGTCGGTACGCCTGAAAGGGTTGCAATGTGTTCTCATTCCTATACTGGTCAATTTTTGAAGCGTCTAAAATGAAAAAAACAGCCTACCTATCGTACTTAAAGATGCGTGTGTGTTGCTTTGCCTGTCTTGTTTTGTTGTTCGCTTGTACGCCGATACAACCTGTTGGGGTAAACACCTTGCCTGAGCTGAAGCGTCTGAGCGTAGACTCTGTGAAAGAAAGCACAGATAAAAAAATGAGCCCTATTCGTGAGCAAGCCATGCAAGATGTTGCCCTCAGCTTGGGTGCGCAAGCGGGGTTGGCCGTGCGTGCTAAACAAATCAACACGATTTTAGATCGACAAGATAAACACCTCGTGCAAACATTTAATTTCAATTTGCTCTTGTTGCCGCACAATGTTTTGCCGCCCGTATTAGTGGAAGGGCGAGAAATGTTGAAGCTAGATGATGAAAATACCATTCGTTTAGCAGATCGTACTTATAAAATTTTAAAACAAGCGCGCTTCGTGACGGCGCCGCCCACTTGGCGAGATTATTTATGGCTCAGTTATAAAAATCCAGAACCCCCGCACCATTCTTTGCTGCCGGATAATCGCATTGAGCAACGAGTATGGGATAAATTTGTGACGCAAGGCTGGGAAGAAGGTGTGCGTCAGGCAGACACTATTTTTGCTGAGAATTTGGCTCGATTAAAAGAGGAATACCAAGGGATGATTTTATATCGTAGCTTATTAACCCAAGGGATGGTGAGTGCACCGTTTGTGGGTCGCAGTGAGTTGGGTATCACGGGAGACAGTTCGAATTTACGTGTCAACGATCAAGTCTTGCGTATTACTGCACTGCCTGCCTTGCAAATGAATAGTCAACGTTGGCAGCCTGCTGCAGTGAGTCGATAATGGTAGATAACGTAACCCCTGTCACTGATCCTGATAAATTATTTCCTGATGAACCTAATCGATTCGTGGCAAAGGAATTAGATAGGTTGTTGGTGCATTGCCAGAAATTTAATACATCCGATATTACGATACAAACGGGTGAGTGTGTCATCGCGGAAATTTATGGTGCACTGTATCGTATGACCAATCGCCGACTATCTAACACAGAAGTGGGTGAAATGTTAAATAGCATGTATGGCCCGAATGGGACAACGCAGCTTTTAAGTGGTCGCGATATCGATACACATTATGAAGTTAAACCCACGCGCTCAGAACGATTTCGTTATCGTGTCAATGCGACAGCTTGTATGGTAGAAGGGCATGATGCCATTCAGATCACCTTACGTACCATCCCTTCTACGCCTCCCTTGTTGGAAACCATGCATTTACCCGAGGAAATTTTATCTGCTATTTCGCCGCAAGAAGGGGTTGTGTATGTTACTGGTGCGACGGGATCAGGTAAAAGTACTTTGTTGGCTTCTATCATTCGCCACATTGCAGAAGCGCCCGAGAGTAACCGTAAAATATTAACGTATGAGGCGCCGATCGAATTTGTGTACGATGGGTTAGATATGCCTTCTGCGATTGTCAGTCAATCAGAAATTCCACGACATTTGCCGACTTTTGCAGCGGGAGTGCGTAATGCCTTGCGTCGTAAACCCCGTTTGATTTTAGTGGGGGAGGCGCGTGATGCAGAAACGATCAGTGCCGCATTAGAAGCAGCGATGACGGGTCATCCTGTCTACACGACTTTGCACACGAATGGGGTTGCAGAAACTATTCGACGTTTGGTGACGACTTTTCCTGCCGATGAACGACGTGGTCGAACCATTGATATTGTTGAAACGATACGACTGATTGTTTGGCAGAAACTGGTTCCAACGGTTGATGGAAAACGTGTGGCTTTACGAGAATATTTAGTTTTCACTGAAGCTCTGCGCGATAGATTGTTGGAAGGAGAGTTTGAAGACATCACTGCGGCTACCCGCAAACTCGTGCAAGAAAAAGGCCAAACCATGGCCGCTGACGCGGAGAAAAAATTTAAAGAAGGTGTCATCAGTGAAAGAGTGTATAAACTACTGACAGTGTCGCCGTCATAACACAGGGTTCAACCTTCGGTCGCCGTAGGGGTCTGATGAGCCTTCTAAGGAGGTGGAGGGGGAGGAGGTGGACCACCGCCCCCCGTGTTTCCGCCGCTAGATTGTGCGGACTCTATCTTGGCGCCACTGCCACCACCACCAGCACCTGCACGTGCGCCGACATTTGTTTCTTTTTCGGCTTTTTTCCTATCTGCAAAGGCTTTGGCACCAGCTTCCCCGCCTGCCTTCATGCCGCCTGCCATGGTGCTGCCTCCTTCCTGAGCCCCTTTCTGCATGCCGGCTTTAGCTTGCTCTTCCATTTGTCCTTCCATGTGTCCTTCTACGCTGCCGCCGATCCATTTGAGGACGCGTTCAGGCACGACATGAATCAGTGAAAATGCTTTTTGTACAATGATCATGGCGAGTACGGTATACAAAATCATCCCCGCCAGAGGGGCGCCTACCATGGTTAATACACTCCCGATGACGGTGCCTTGTGCTTGCAAAGTAAAAACAGTTTGAAAGAAAGCGGCCATGAAACCGCGGTTTAAAACCCAAACTCCGACATAGGACATGGAAATACCAGCCACATACCCGATGAGCATAAGTGAAGGTTTAAGAAAAACATTGGCCGTGAGCATGATGGCTGGTTCACCTTTACCAAAGGCTTGGTGACCTTCGGGGTGTGCGATTCCCAAGGCGACCAAGGGAGCGGCCACCATGGCTTCAATGACGCCAATGAACCACCCGATCCCTCCAAAGGTAAATAAAATAAAAGGAATCATCGGAATGTAATACGCCATGATGGCGCCACTGGAAAACATGAGGGCAATAAAGCCTGACATAAGGGGAGCAAGCCAGGTGATCATCGCAATAGGGCCGTCACCCAAGTTACAACAAGGTACAGCACCCAAGCCCATGGAGAGGACAAAAGACACCACCGCACCGACAATAAAAAATCCCAGTGAAATTGTCATCATCCCATCACCCATGATGGAAATAGCGGCAATGGGATTAAGATTGGTTTGTTGAGAAGAAAGTAAGTCGGCAAATCCTAAGAAGAGATCCATTAAACCCAGAAAGATAGGGAGTAGCAGTAAAACAGCAGGGCCAGTCATGGCTGCGAGAACACCAAGCCCGACACTCAGCCCCACGCTCAGCCCCGTAGCAGTACCTTGGGCTACATATTTTGATGAATTATTACCCCCTTGGTTTCCATTGGCGGTGTAATAGTTCATTGCGCCGTTGATGTAGCGATTGACGATGGTGGGTGCGGTGGTGTCGGTGAGAATGCCATTCCAGTTGGCGACGCTGCCTGTGTTATAAGCTGTGACGCTAATGGGGAAGCCGGAAGTCCAGACCTTTGAAAATTGATCGTTTCGATTATTGGCATTGGCTAAATCGATGTAATAACGTCCGGCCATCAACCACCCATCTTCTTTGGCAGTTTTTATGACGTTGATGCTTAAAGTACTGTACGCCGTTAAAGTGTTAACCAGTCCCCCGTTAGGACCTTGTGATGCGGCGTAAACAATGCCGGTGTAATCAGATAAAGTGTCTTGGAAGAGGGTGGAGGAAAGTAAGCCCGCCCCGGAGGTCAATGCGCTGGCTGAGCAGGTGGTGCCTCCTCCGCTGTTGCTACAATTGTTGCCTATGCAAGGTAAGGTTGAGGGAGGACATCCACTGAACCCTAAACTCATGAAAGAAGCATTAGGTTGTTTACTTGCTAAATATTGCATCTGCGTTGTCATGGCAGCGGTTTGAAGATCCGTGACGATTTGCTGAGTTGCAAGCAAGCGTGCTTGGGTGAGAGGGGCGTTGCTACTGCTCATGGGATCGCGAGGTAAAGAAACTTTGAGAGAACCGCATTGACTTCCAATGCCATAATGTTGCAGGGCAGACATATTCACTAAGGTATTTATGCGGCTGCCTATATTTCCATTCCAGGGTAAACCAATCAATGGGCTACCTTCGGGATACTGTTGGAAAAAGGCAATTTGTGTTGAGACAAGGCCGTAAAGATCAGGCGGCGGCCCCCAGCCTTCATGGGCCAGATGTTGTGTTTGCAAGTAGGTTTGGTAAGAGTTCAGGCAAATACTATTAGCAAAGAGTTGAGCGACGGCCTGTAAGGCTTGTATTTGTGCGCCGGGTGTTAAACTTGACCCCCCAAAACCTGTGGCTGATTGCTGAATGATGACACCGCCTTGCTTGAGGTAATCTAAGGTGGTATCCCAAATTCTATCTGCTGCACCAATGCCTTGTACCACCACCCACATCATGAAAACCTGAATAGCCGAGTAACCGGTTCCTTTGGGTAGGAGCAAAGCAATGCCCCCGGCTGAGCGAATAGGAATCCAAATGGATGACCAATCTCTCCCCATGACTTCACCCTGACCTGCCGTGTTGATGGTGGAGACGAAAAAAGTGTACGTGACGATGATGCCACCTAAGGCCAAGATAGAAGAGTTGAACACATTAAAGATGGTGCCAAATATTTGTGTGCCTGAGCCATGCAATACACCGCTCACGACACCAAAAATATCAGCCAAATATTGAAAAGAAATATCCGAGTTGGGAGGAGTGAGCGTATAACCCTCCGCGCAAACAAGCGCAGGCAGTAAGCTGAGGGCAAGAAATGAAAAAAAATGACGTTTGTTCATGAGCGACTCTGGGTGAAATGAAGGCACCATTCTTTAAACGTGCAACCCAGTTTGCGTTGTTTGACTTGAAAGGCCCAAAAATTATAACGAAAAATCTGTGAACAAGTGACGGAAATAACGGCTAAGCAAATCACGGCGCTATTGTAGGCCGCATGAAAGATAAGCCATAAGAAATAAGCAAAGGTGAGAAGAGCTAAGCTAATAAAAACCCATTGGATGCGCTGAAATTGTTTGAGTCGTTGTTGTAAATCTTCTTCGGTGAGATTCAAACGCACACAAGCTTCTTCAAATGTTTCATGATAAGTGGCTTTTTCTGGGACAACTAAGCCTGTCATCATGTCAGCCACGCTAGTGATACTCTTAGATAAGAATTGTAAATCAACCCAGCTGGGTGCATCGACATGAGGTTTGACAACCTTTTTGACGGTCTGGGTTATTTTCATCCGATTTTTCCCCTGTAGTGTGTGCGCATCATGAGGCTTGATATGGTTGATTAAAACGGAGGACGGGATTAAAGTGTGCCTTACACTATAAGATCAAACTGGGATTGTTGACAAGCATGATTGACTTATCTCTTGATGGTTCGCACATTTTTTGGAGTCAATATCAAGACTCCATGATTTACCGTGTGATCATGTGTATGGAGGGAGTGGAAGCGTGGACGGTGGATGGGCAGCCCTCAGTTGAAGAGGCCATGATGGAGTTAGGAAAACAGTTGGACTCTATCGATAAAGTGGATTTATCAAAGCTGGGTCATGAAGAAAGTGTGGTGAAGTTGTGTGGTCATTTAAAATCAAGTCGTGTGTTGCGTTTGTTGCAAGCCTTTGATGTGGCTCATCCTGGTTCGGCTTCGCGTATTTTAATTTATGCAGAAGAAAATAGTCAGGCAAGTGATGATCCCGCTGGATTATTTTTGCGGCGAAATATTATTTTTGAACGGTTAAGATTGTTGTCGCGTGTTTTTTCAAGCGAACGTTGTGCCTTTGTGACAAAAGCATTAGAGGGAGAGCATGGGTAAAACACATCAAGTGCTATTGGGTTTGGGTTTGAGCAGTACGATTTGTGCCTGGGCTCAAGCCCCCTCTTTTCAAGAATATCAGGCGGGTGTAGAAAATAAACAGCAAGAAACCCTCAAACATTACCAAGCGCGTGTTGAGCGTTCGAACTTAGAACAAGAAGCACGTAAAGCGGCAGAGCAAGCCAGTAAAAATCCTTCTCCTGCCGCGCCACCACCCGCGGAACCTTCTTTTGAAAATAAGGTCAATCCTTGGGCGAACCAGCCGAATCCTTGGGCCAGCACCCCCAGTGCTGCGCCGTCTGCTAACCCACCTGCAGCCAGTTCAACAACAAGTAATACCACGCCGCAAAATAATATTTATGCGCCCGGTGGCACAGCCACCACAACAACAGGCAACATTTATCAATAGTTAAGGTAGGAAGGGAGTGAAGGCATGCGTTTTTCGAGAGTGATGGGTATGGTTTTGTGTTGTATCCTCGTCTGCGATCAGGGTGCCTATGCTCAGGAGCCTCCGGTGACGGGTGCGACACCGCCTACCCCACCTAGTGTGGCGGGTGATTTGTTAACGGCCACAAATGAAATGATCGCAGGGTATGGTACGGCTGAAGTAAAAGAATGGCTTTTGCAAACACCCTATAATTTTTTTCAAACGTCTTATACAGCCATCATGATACCGCAAGCACGAGCTGGGATGAGCACTACGCTGACCCAACAAACGGGTGATATCTTGTCAAAATATTTATTGTCACCTGCCTCTTCAGGTAGCGATAAAGCGGAACAAGCGGCTGCACAACGATCCACTGAAGTAGTAGCAGAAATATCGGCTTCTGATTTTTATTCGGCTTCACAAACAAAAGACAATAAAAGTCCACCAGCGAATGATCATAATTTAAATTTTGCTGCATTGTCAGAAGTGTTGCAGTATGAAAAACCTGAAGCAAAAGAAGCAGCAAAAGATCAAAATCAGGAAAAAGAAGTTTATACGGCAGAAGAAGCCATGCACTACATGATGGCGGTTGCGCATTTGGGTGGTTTGGCGTCTGGTTCACTTGTCCCTAATCTGACGACAGAAAAAGATAAAAAAGCGGCCTATGGTGATCCTTCTTTTCAAGCTTACTTAGCAAATTTACGTGCCTATGAAGCCTCACAAAGTATGGCGATGAATAATTTACAATTTTTAATATCGCAACGTACGCCAGTTGCAGGTTTGGGTTTGAAAGAAGCGGGGTTGCCTCAAGAAAATGTGAGCCCGTTAAAATTAGATGAAACGCTTTCAAAGATGCGTATTAATGCCGAGTGGTATACTAATATGGCTTCCGCTTCGCCCTCGGCAGTGCAGCGTGAAATGTTATTTTTATTAGCAGAAATTCGTTATGAATTATTTCAAATGCGATTGGAAAATCAGCGTTTGTTAGCGGCTCAAACAGCCTTGCAAATTCAAACCAACATTAATTACCGTGCCACCCTATTAAATGCTTGCGCCAACTTACCAGAAGGTGATGGTTGTACGGCGAGTAGCAATAACGCGACTGCGAAACAGGCGGCGGGGCAACTTAAAAAGCAAGCGCCTAAGGGGCTGCCGAAATAGGGGCTGTTTACGCTAAAGCCTCACTCACCCAATGGGCGTTTTCTTTTAAATGCTGAGGGTTGAGTGTGCCGACGACTAGGCTGCTTACAGCGGGGTGCTTGAAAATAAACTCTAGCGTGGTTTTAACAGGATCTTGAGAGGCAATCTGCTTAAGATGGCCGCTCAGCAATCCTTTTTTAATGAAGATACCTTTTTTAAGTTGCAGTGCTTTATCTAATATAACTTGTTCTTCTGTATAAAGAGGTTGGTAGCTTACCATCGCAATGTCGCTGTGATCGAGTGCAAGCAACCCCCCCTCGATCGTTTTAGTTGACATACCTATTGCGCGAATCCAACCTTTTTGTTTGAGTTGCGCCAGGGTGAATAAGGCTTCATCTTCTACAATAATTTTTTTGTCTTCACCGTTTGAATGAATTAACACAATATCAAGATAATCTGTGTTTAATCGTTTGAGTGAACGTTCAATGCTGCGTGTGAGCGCGTGTTTTGAAAAATCAAAATAAGACTGGCCGTCAATGAATTCTTCTCCCGCTTTTGTCATGATCACCCAATCATGGCGCGAATCCGCGAGTTGTTTGCCAAGGCGTTCTTCGCTGTTGCCGTAAGCGGGTGCGGTATCGATCAGATTAATATTTAATTCGCGACAAAGCTGAAGCAGCGTGTCGATTTGTGAGTCACTGGGTAGTTCAAAAGGCGTAGGGTATTTGACGCCTTGGTTGCGCCCAAATTTTACGGTGCCCAAACCTAAAGGGCTGACTAAAAGTGAGGTCGTGCCAACAGCTTTTAATTCCATCCAGAAGACTCCTGCCAAGGGGGAAGCGTGATCTCAGGAACAGGAAATAAACTATTGAGGGAATGTTCAGGTGTGAAGCGAGGCTTAATCTGATCACGCTGAAGAAATGCGATCGTTTCTTGTGCGAGTAAAGGTGCGTACGCTAATTTAACCGGCCAAGCAAATAGACTGTTGCGATGTGCTGTCAACGTGGGCATAGCAGGAATTTTTCCGTCTGCTTGCCAAGGTTCAGCACGATTCACAAATAAAGTTTTCCATTGCAAGTTTTGAAAAGAAAGCCAAGGAAATAACTGTTTTAATTCACTCAGACCATAGTCATAAGTGTCTTGTGCGCTCATGCTTGCGCCTTTTTCAGCAATTTCCCCACCGATGTACCAAGCGTAACCTTCGTCAGTAGGGTAACTTGTGATCGTGAGACGAGGTTTGAAATGTTTGTCTACACAGTGTGCATATAAAGGGTGGGGTAAAGATTTAATGAGCAACATTCTTAAAGGGCGACATTGAGTTTTTATCGTATCTGCTTGAAGTTTTTTAGCAAACATTTCATTTTGTTCACCACAAGTAAAAATAAAACGTTGTGCATGAATTTCAATACCGTGTGTCACGATTTTTTTGATGCCCGTTTCTTCCACTAGCAACTGCATCGCCTCAGTATCAATTTTTGCGATGTACGCTGCATAGTGTTGTCGAAAACATGCTAAGAGTGAAGGAACGTCCAGGACAGGTTCGTTTAGTGAGTAGACATGGCCTTTAAATAAAGGTGTTTGAAAAATTTGAGGATAATGAGAAGGTTTCAATTTTTCTACACGACTTCTCATGGCATTAGAAGCTAAAAATCCCACAAATTGACTACCAAATTGCAAAGGAAACCAGAGGTTTTGGTGAGATGCCAGTTGTTTAGTTTGAGTCAAATCCACCTCACCTTGTCCTACCAGGCAAGCTTGCCAGCGCGCTGGCATGGTTTTAATGTGTTGCGCTAAAGGGGTTAAGGTTTGTTTGATGGCGTACTTCGTGCCGCCATGAATGATGCCTTGTGAAAGAATAGTTTGTCCTGCGCCTAATGTGTTCGACTCAAGCAGGATAGCGTGATACCCCTGTTTTTTTAATTGTGAGAGCAGCCAAAGCCCTGCAATGCCGCCCCCGAAAATAACAATGTCTGTGGAATAAATCATGGATCAAGATTCTTGAAGAATGCGCTCAATAATAGCGGTGGTGGAACAATCTGATTCAAAGTGAAGTAATTGTATTTCACCGCCGTGTTGAATGACAGTGCGTGCACCAGGAATGGCGAGGGGATCTTTGTAATCGCCCCCTTTAACGAGCACGTGAGGTAAAACAGCTGCAATCAAGCGTTCAGGGGTATCTTCAGAAAAAGGGACAACCCAATCAACCGCCTCAAGACCGGCTAACACGGCCATGCGTTGTTGAAGTGTGTTAATGGGGCGCTGAGGACCTTTAAGGCGTTTAACAGAGGCATCATCATTCACTGCTACGATTAATTTATCCCCCAATTTTTTTGCCTGTTCTAAGTAGGTTACGTGGCCTGCATGCAGAATATCAAAACAACCGTTTGTCATGATAATGCGTTCGCCTCGAAGGCGTGCTGCTTCTACCGCGGCAAGCAGTTGTGTTTCATTTACCGTTCCTCGTTCAATCTGACAGGTTGCCGCCATGGCACGTTGTAATTCGGACAAAGTCACCGCGGCTGTACCCAATTTAGTAACGGCAATACCTGCCGCTAAATTAGCTAAATAAGTGGACGTGGGGAGATCGCTGCCGCTGGCCAAGGCAGCAGCCAGCGTGGCAATGACTGTGTCACCTGCGCCCGTGACATCAAATACTTCGTGTTGATGGGCGGGAGGTAAATGGAGGGCAGGAAGTTCTTTTTGTAAGAGTGTCATACCTTGTTCGCCGCGTGTGATGAGGAGTGCTTGAAGATCATAGTCTTCTATCAAGCGTCTGCCTTTTTCTTCCAGCATGTGTTCGGTTTCGCAGGGACCCACAATTAATTCAAATTCTTTTCGGTTGGGTGTGAGTAAGGTGGCGCCACGATAAATCGAAAAATCAGCGCCTTTGGGGTCGACCAGAACAGGGATACCTTGCTGACGTGCCTTGGCAATCAACGTAGGTGCAAGACTTAATACCCCTTTATTGTAATCAGATAAAACCAACAGATGATGCGTCGGTAATTGTTGTTCAAAGTACTGGAGCAGTTGATCCAAAGGATCCGTGTTTTTGGTTTGCTCAAAGTCCATGCGCAGCAATTGTTGATGTTGGCTGAGCACGCGTAACTTGGTGGTGGTGGGCGTATTTAAATATTGAAAAAAACAATGCACGTTTGCAGCAGAAAGTTTATCAGTGAGTAGGCGACCTTCAGCGTCTCGACCCACTGCGCTGATCAAGGTGGTTTGGGCATGAAGGGTGCTGATGTTGAGTGCGACATTGCCTGCGCCGCCAGGGCATTCATCTTGTTGTTGAATATGCACAACGGGGACAGGGGCTTCAGGTGAAATGCGATGAGTGGCGCCATACCAATAGCGATCTAGCATCACATCCCCCACGAGGAGGATTTTGGCTTGTGAGAAGGCGGGCAAGCTGAGATTCATGTAATAGGCGCTCATAATACAAAAAAACGCCTCATTATACCTGGGGACAGGCGGGTTGTCTGCCCCTGCTATGGCCCTGTTGTAAGCGAAGCAGTCTGGCTAACAAAATCAACAGTGGATTGTGCTGCTGTTGTGCCGTTTTCTTGTTTTTTCCAAAATGTTGTTAACTGAGGTGCGCTTTTGGATCGACAAAGAGTGGCTTCAGGTGTTGGTGTCGTCGCTGTGGTTAACTGAACTGTGTTTGCACGGCGTGGAAGAGGAGAAGCTGGCTCGGGAGCAATTGCAGGAGCTGGAGCATCCTTAAAGTGTGCCTTCAATTCATTTCCAAACTTGGTTTCTACCGTTGTCTGATAGGCGGGCACCTCAAGCGTACGCTGTGAATGCTTTCGAAAGGCAAGTATGGTGATGATGACGGCTAAAACAAGGGGGGCAGCGATTATGGCAAAAAGTGCGCCCGAGATGGGTGTGCCCATAAGGGAAACAGCAATCATGCCAGCGAGTATGATAAGCAGTCCCACAGAGAGTATGCTGCCGATAAGACCTTCTTGAAATGAATCTTTTTTACTTCGAATTAAGTTAGCTAAGGTACTTCTTTTCTTTTTGTATAGGGGGAATTTTTCTAGAAATGAATCATGATCAGCTCTAAAATCATGATTGCTCTGACTGATATCGGGAAAAAGTCGGGTAAAGAGTTGTTTTCTCCAGTCGATATCGAGGTCATCACCCGTGAGAGGAACCGCGAGCATGCTTTGTTGAGCCTGCGTCACGGCATGTGTTTGAATCGCATTTTTTAAGTTTGTAAACTGAGTGGTTTGTTCGTTTTTTTCCACTGTGTTAAGTGCTTGTATCATGGCTTCAATAAGGCAGGCTTGTCTGTGGTTTTTTTCCTGCAAATAGGCTGTGGCTGCCGCCTCTTTTTCAGGAGGGTTAGACAGGGCAGATAGCCCCCAGGGGGTCTGTGTGTCGAGAAAGCCGACTTGTAACAGCGCCCAACGTGAAGGATCTTTTACCCAGTGGGTTATGTCAGCGCGGAGCGCATCTGATGGAGATAGAGCCATATCGTTCCCTTTTTTCTTAAAGCAAGATAGCCAGATTCTAACATAAAACTGTTTAAAATAAAATCAACAAAGACTGGGGAATACCTGCTGCTTTTCGTTAGATATACCTAAAAAGTTAAGGTAGAATGAACGTTTTGGTGAGGGGAAAGAAGCATGATGAAAAAAATTGACACGAGTTACGTGAGTCCACTGGATAAATTTCTGGCCGAACTTGATAAAAATACGAAAAAATCTGTTTCTCAAAAAAAAGAGATTGAAAAATATGCACGTATTGCGCGGTTAAGGGATCATGCGACCCAAGAAGAGGTGGCAGAACGGGCACTTTGGGAAGAAATGTAATAACAAAAAATAGGACTTAAACAAATGGATTTAATTTTTAAATTATCACGAGAAGGTTGTTCTGCTGCTGCACAGATACCGCAACAACCCTTATCCATAACCGATGCTATTCCCCCTGCGCTGTTGCGTAAAACCGCAGCTGCCTTGCCAGAAGTGTCAGAGCTTGAAGTGGTTCGGCATTTTACTCAATTGTCACGCCGTAATTTTTCAATCGACACTCATTTTTACCCGCTGGGTTCTTGTAGCATGAAATATAACCCACGAGGGGCCCATCGTTTGGCAAGTTTGTCCGATTTTCTTTCTCGACATCCTTTATCTCCTGATGTACA
The DNA here is from genome assembly GCA_016218405.1 of Gammaproteobacteria bacterium. Classification (GTDB taxonomy): domain Bacteria; phylum Pseudomonadota; class Gammaproteobacteria; order HIGHO2-12-38-15; family HIGHO2-12-38-15; genus HIGHO2-12-38-15. Next base: position 4,954 of record JACREE010000017.1, on the reverse strand, counting down.
TAGCCAAGGATTTTTGCAGTGTTTGTATGAGTTACAAGAAATATTGAAAGAAGTAACCGGCATGTGCCAAGTTTCTTTGACGCCTATGGCAGGTGCGCAAGGTGAGTTTGCTGGAGTTGCGATGATAAAAGCCTATCACCAGCAACGAGGTGATGTGGCGCGAACCGAAATTTTAGTGCCTGATGCTGCACACGGTACAAACCCGGCTTCTGCCGTGATGTGTGGTTTTACGGTGAGCGATATCCCGACCTTACCTGAAGGAGATGTTGACTTAAACGCTTTGCGTGCCAAAGTAGGGCCGCAAACAGCGGGTATTATGTTGACGAATCCTTCTACTTTGGGTGTGTTTGAGCGGCACATCAAAGAAATTGCAGAGATTATTCATGATGCGGGTGGCCTACTGTACTACGATGGCGCAAATTTAAATGCAATTTTAGGTAAAGTGCGCCCGGGTGACATGGGCTTTGATGTCATGCATCTTAATTTACACAAAACTTTTGCCACACCTCATGGCGGGGGTGGTCCAGGTGCAGGGCCTGTGGCGGCAGGTGAACGTTTGCGTGCTTTTGTGCCCACACCTATTGTTGTACGAGAGGGTGATCATTATCGTTGGTCTACTTCTGCAGATTTGCCTGACAGTATTGGGCGTTTATCTGCTTTTATGGGTAACGCGGGCATTTTGTTGCGTGCCTATATTTATGCACGTATGTTGGGTTCAGCGGGATTAATGCGTGTGAGCGAGTACGCTACACTTAATGCTAATTATTTGATGCATCGATTACGTGAAGTGGGATTTACGCTGGCCTATCCTGCGCGTCGTGCTAGTCACGAATTTATTATCACTTTAAGTCCGCAAACAAAAGCTTATGGCATCACTGCCTTGGATGTGGCAAAGCGATTATTGGATTATGGTATTCATGCGCCTACGGTGTATTTTCCTTTGTTGGTGCCTGAATGTTTACTGATCGAACCCACTGAAACAGAATCCAAAGCCACCTTAGATCGGTTTGTGGAAGTCATGAAAATAATTTTGGATGAAGCAAAAACATCGCCTGAAAAATTAAAATCAGCACCGCATACTTTGCCCGTGCGTCGTTTAGACGAGGTGAAAGCGGCGCGAGAATTGGATTTGGCTTATTTTCCATTAACCAAACGTAAACTCGAGCTCATATTAACCAAGGAGGGTGTGTGAAAAAGTGTTTAACAGTGTTGTTGGCAACCAGTTTAGGGTGTGTGTCTCATGCAGCATGGGCGTGCACAGATTTTCGTATGACAGCAAAAGATGGCACAGTCATGGTGGCGCGTAGTTTGGAGTTTGCGCAGGATCTGCATTCTAATGTACGTACATCAACACAACATCGCTCTTTTGCTTATGCGGCGCCGAATGGTCAACCGGGTTTGGCTTGGAAAGCAAAATACGGCTATGTTCATGTGGATGGCTTAGATGTGGACATGACGTCGGATGGCATGAATGAACAAGGACTTTCTTTTGAATATCTTTACTTGCCAGGTGAAACACAATATCAATCTGTGCCAGCGGGTCATGAACGTCAAGCCTTACCTTATGTAAATTTTGGCGACTGGGTATTAAGTAATTTTAAAACAGTGGATGAAGTGAAGCAGGCGCTGTCGTCTGTTTATGTTTACCCAAGTAAAGTGGCTGCATTGGGTAATGCGCAGATGCCACTTCATGCATCTATTTATGAAGCTTCAGGCAAAGGTATTGTCGTGGAGTTTGTAAAAGGGCAAGTCAATGTGTATGACAGTGTGGGTGTTTTTACGAATTCACCTCAATATCCTTGGCATATTGCGAATTTGCGAAATTTCGTGAATTTATCTCCTTATAATCCACAACCGGTGACAGTAGGAAACATGATATTTGCTGCGACAGGCCAAGGTGGTGGTGCAGTGGGGTTGCCAGGTGATTACACACCCCCGTCTCGTTTTGTCAAAATGGCTTATTTAACCAGAACAGCGCTTCCTGTGGCTGATGGAGCGAGTTTGCTTAACTTGAGTAATCATATTATTAACACGGTTGATATTCCGTTGGGTGCGGTACGTGCGAAAGAAGGGACGGGGCCAGATGTGGTGGAGTTAACCCAGTGGGTTGTTTTTAAAGATTTAACACATAAAAAGTTTTATTATCGTTTTTACGCTGATCCCACTTTGCGTATGATTGATATGTCGAAACTGGATTTTTCTGAAGGTGCGAAGCGTTTGAAAATGCCCATTGCGAGCCCGCCTTTTATATTAGATATGACACAAGCATTTCAAACCCGCTCTGTTTCTTAAATAAAAATGGTTGTTCTTAACTTTTTCAGGTGCTGTGTTCTTTTTTGTATGCTGCATCCTGTGTGGGCATTTGCCACCACACAGGATGATCAATTGCACACTTTAACGCAAGAGTCCGAAAACCCTGTCGCTAAATTGGCAACCTTACCTTTTCAGGATAATACGTATTTTCGTTACGGTACTTTTAATAGGCCACAATACGTATTAAATATCCAACCCGTTATCCCTTTTTCTCTGACGCCTGATTGGAATTTAATTACACGAACGATTTTACCTGTGATGAATCAGCCTAATTTTTACAGATCACATGCTTATTCAGGTGGAATAGGGGATTTGAATCCCACTTTTTTCTTGTCACCTGCAAATCCAGGTAAAGTGATTTGGGGTTTAGGGCCTAGTTTTTTATTTCCAACGGCGACCCAGCATGACTTAGGTGCAGGTAAATGGGGGGCAGGGCCCGCTGCGGTGGTATTGGGTATGCCAGGTAATTGGGTGTTAGGTGCGCTGGCATATAATATTTGGTCTTTTGCGGGTGAAAGCAATCGTCCGACGTATGATCAGCTCACCTTGCAGTATTTTATTAATTATAACTTTCCAAAAGGTTGGTTTGTTGTCAGCTCACCTATTGTGACAGCTGACTGGCAAGCAAACTCCAATGACGTGTGGACCGTGCCTGTGGGTGGCGGATTTGGACGTGTGTTTTTGATGGGTAAGCAAGCAGTCAATACATCACTTCAAGCATTTTATAACGTGAAACAACCTGAGTTAACAGGTCCTGCTTGGTCTGTGCGGTTTGTGTTTACCTTTTTGTTTCCGGAGTAGAGGGGTGTCCTGAGGAAACAGATCGGTCCCTACCCTCTGGGGCGTTCATTGCGAGCTGCGCGAAGCAACCCACATCAATTTGGATTGCTTCGCGCAGCTCGCCTGTTACCAGCTATGTAGGTGAGGTGTCGCTATTGCCGCCCCCTTCATTCACCTTTTCTGCATTTGCAGAAGCAGGGCGCCCTTGTCCACCACCCCGACGACCATGGCGGCGGTGATAATTGCCGCGGCGATGACGTCGTGGTTGAGCGGGTCGAGTGGATGCTTGCGTTTCTGTTCCCGTAGCTTCTGTGAATGCATCAGGAACAGAGACAAAATTAACGTCATGGCCTTGTGTCGTCTCTAACAAATCAAGCTGTAAATGAGCTTCATGATCATGATGTGTGGGTATAGGCTCATCCTGCGTCGCAGTTACTGGCGTGAAACCATGAGCTTGCGGTTTTTTAGTGCGTTGTTGATGGTAACGTGTGCCAGCACTGCTACTGCCCCCCATTCGTTTAGAGGCAGGGTGCCGTCTGTTATTTTGTTGTCTGGGGTGTTGTCGATCATCGCGCCGTTTTTTGGGAGCTTGTTCATCCACCGTTTCTTTTTCTGCTGCGTTTCCGCCAAATAAGGTTGTCCAAATGCGCTTGATTAAGTTTGTTTCTTCCCTGGGTGAAGCGGTTTTATGCGCACTGGGTCGAACCGAAGGGTGATGAGGCGCAGGTATGGACACAGGTTTGACCGCAGGTTCTTCTACGGTGAAAGTGGCCGTGGTTTTTTGTGAAGCCAATTCTTCCTGAGGATCATAACTTAATTGATAACTGAGCTTACCTTGATGAGAAGTATCGTCATGCTTAATGCGAAATATCTTGTAATGAGGTGCTTCAAGGTGAGGGTTGGGGATGAGCACAATGGAAACCTTATGCCGTAATTCAATTGCGGTAATCCCCTGTCTTTTCTCATTCAACAGATAAGTGGCCACTTCCACGGGTAAATGGGCATGTACCTGCGTGGTTTTAGGCTTCAGCGCATCTTCTTCTAAGATTCTTAAGATAGAAAGTGCAATAGATTCGATGCCGCGAATCGTACCCTGCCCATTACAGCGGGGGCAAGGACGCAAGGTGCCTTCTTCAATAGACGGGCGTAAACGTTGTCGCGACATTTCAAGCAAACCAAAACGAGAAATACGGCCAATTTGGATGCGTGCGCGATCTGACTCTAGAGCATTGCGCAGGCGGTGTTCAACTTCGCGCTGATGTTTGGCTTGCATCATGTCGATGAAGTCGATGACGATCAATCCACCGATATCGCGCAGTCTAAGTTGCCGTGCAATTTCATCTGAGGCTTCAAGATTTGTGTTAAGTGCGGTCGCCTCAATGTCTTCACCTTGTGTTGAACGTGCAGAGTTGATATCTACCGATACCAAGGCTTCTGTGCGATCGATCACAATGGCGCCTCCTGAGGGGAGCCGGATTTCACGTTGGAAAGCAGATTCAATTTGGGTTTCAATTTGGAAGCGTGTGAATAAAGGCACCGCATCTTGGTAAAGTTTAATACGGTTAATAAAGTCAGGTCGGGCACGTTTAATGTATTCTTGCGCGCGTTGAAAGACATTTTCATCATCAATAAGTACTTCACCGATGTCACGGCGGAGGTGGTCACGCATGGCGCGTGTGACGATATCGCTTTCTTGGTGAATAAGGAAGGGTGCAGGGCGTTGTTGATAAGCGTTTTTAATGGCATCCCAATAAGAGAGGAGTACACTCAGATCCCATTCAAGTTCTTCCTGATTTTTCCCCACCCCGGCTGTGCGAATGATCACGCCCATGTCAGGCGGAATGTTGAGGTTGGAAAGTAG
>JACREE010000015.1 GCA_016218405.1 Gammaproteobacteria bacterium | reverse complement strand
TTTGCTTGAAGATAAAAAAATAATTGAAAAAAACATTAAACAAGCCGGTGAGTTAGCCATTAAATTTTTTAATTATGCTTTATCACAAGAAGATGTTGTGCTGCGATTTGAAATGGTAAATCAAGCGGCAGAAGAAATAAAAATACTTGCTAAGTATGATTCTAAATTAGCGGGGTTTTTGTTAGCACGTAAAAAAATGACAAATTATAGATTGCTTGAAGATTTAGTTGATTATGCCTCTGTTAAGTTTACGGTAAATGATTGTGAATTATTACATCGACGATATTGTGCGTTTGATGAGACCGCGTTGCGTGCCTAATAAAATAAGATCGGCCGTGCGTTTTGCAAAGAGGCCATTTTCTACGACACCCGGTATGTTTTTGAGTGTCTGCTCCATGAGGGGAGGGTCAAGCAGGGGTAAATTGTAAATATCAATAATGATATTGCCATTGTCTGTTATAAACCCTTCTCGATAACTGGGGCTGGCACGGAGTTTGACTATTTCACGTGCGACAAAACTACGTGCAAAAGGTAAGACTTCTACTGCAACAGGGAATTGACCTAATAAATCGACCTCTTTAGATTCATCTGCAATACAAATAAATTTTTTTGCCATCGTGGCCAGAATTTTTTCGCGCGTCAGTGCGCCACCGCCGCCTTTAATTAATTGAAAATGATCATTCACTTCATCTGCGCTATCCACATAAAGCGGGAGTTCAGACACGCTATTACTATCAAGAACGCGAATGCCTGCAGCTTTCAGTTGTGAAGCGGTATGTTCAGAGCTTGCAACGGCTCCTTCGATTTTGTTTTTTATTGTGCTGAGCGCATCAATAAAATAAGCCACGGTGCTGCCTGTGCCCACACCAATGATGCTGTCAGGTTCTACATAAGATAACGCGGCTTCAGCGGCGAGTTTTTTTAGTTGTGCGGAGTGTGTCATGCCTGATCCTTGGCTGGGAATAAAGAAATGAGAATGTCTAAATAAATGGCGGATAAGAGCTGTAAATCGCTTATTTTTACTCGTTCGTTTATTTGATGAATGCTCTCGCGACACACGCCCAACTCGAGTAACTCGGTGGTTAAGGGGGCAATGAATCGACCATCAGAGGTACCGCCATCGGTGGCAAGTTTGGTTTGTACGGGCTGATGTTTTTGAATGGCCTTGACGACTAATTCCACAAATTTACCGGGTTGCGTTAAAAAAGGAGAGGCAGAGTGTGTCCAGGTTAATGTATAGGGGAGCGTGTGATTTTTTAGGTGTGTTTCTACCCGCTGTTTTATTTGTTTTACGGAAAGTTCGGGTGAATAACGTAAGTTAAAATTTAATTCAAGTGCGGCAGGGATCACATTGCTGGTTTGTGTGCCGGCATGAATGTTTGAAAATTGAAAAGAGGTGGGCGGAAAAAAATCGTTACCTTTGTCCCACGTTATTTGATTGAGTTCATATAAAATGGGAAGGGCTTCTGCAATAGGGTTGCGTGCTTTTTCGGGGTAAGCAATATGCCCTTGTTTGCCGTGAAATGTAAGGTGACCGCTAAGAGAGCCACGACGCCCCACTTTGATAGAATCCCCGACACAGTGTTCGCTGGAAGCTTCGCCTACGATACAGCAATCAATGTGTTCACCGCGTTGTGATAACCAGTCCACTACTTTTTTTGTGCCGTCTAAATTGCTCGGGCCTTCTTCATCACCTGTGATTAAAAATGCAATTGAGCCATCAAAGTCGGGCTGTTTTTTTAAGAAATGTTGGCAAGCATGCACCATCGCTGCAATGGCGCCTTTCATGTCAGCTGCGCCGCGCCCCACCAAGTAACCGTCTTGAAGGGTGGGTGTGAAGGGAGGTGAATGCCATGCTGAGAGTGGACCGGGTGGCACAACGTCTGTGTGTCCTGCAAAAACAAAAAGAGGGGCTTTTGTGCCTCGACGTGCCCAAAAATTTTCAACGGATCCAAAAGGTAAAGATTCAATTTGAAAGCCTAACTCGCGAAGTGCTTGAATCAAAATGGCTTGGCAACCCGCATCAACGGGGGTAATAGAGGGACAAGCAATGAGTTGTTTCAGCAATTCAATCATAAGCGAAGTAACTCATTGAGAGAGGTTTTTGCTCGTGTTTTTTCATCCACTTTTTTGACGATGACAGCACAATAAAGACTGTGTGTGCCATCTTGAGCGGGTAAGTTTCCTGAAACAACAACCGAGCCTGCAGGGATGCGACCATAAGAAATATGACCTGTTTCACGATCATAAATACGTGTGCTTTGTCCTATGAATACGCCCATGGAAATAACAGAGCCTGTTTCTACGACAACGCCTTCGACGATTTCAGATCTTGCACCAATGAAACAGTGATCTTCGATGATGGTAGGTGAAGCTTGAATGGGTTCCAGTACCCCTCCGATTCCTACGCCACCTGAAAGATGTACGTTTTTTCCGATTTGCGCGCACGAACCCACCGTGGCCCAAGTATCGACGAGTGTGCCTGAATCAATGTAGGCGCCAATGTTGACATAAGAGGGCATGAGAATGGTGTTTGTTGCGATGTAAGCGCCAAAACGGCTCAGAGCAGGAGGAACAATGCGAATACCCTGCTGGGAGAAATCTACATTATCTGTAAATTTAAGAGGGACTTTGTCGTAGTAATGGGTAAAACCACCCGGGATGACTTGATTGTCGTGAAGGTGAAAATAAAGAAGGACGGCTTTTTTTATCCATTCATGGGTGATCCATTTTCCTTCTTTTTTTTCTGCGACGCGCAGTGTACCCGCATCGAGCTGTTGAATCACATGATGCACAGCATCTTTAAGTGCGGTGGGTGCATTGTTTGGGTTGAGTGAAAGCCGTGCTTCAAAGGCATCATGAATAAGTTGTTCCATTAAACAAACTCCCTTTTTTCGCCAGTACCTGCTACGTTTTCAATGCAACGTCGACAAAGTGTGGGGTGGTCAGCTTGGATGCCTACCTCAGGACGATGATGCCAACAGCGTTCGCATTTAGGCGCAGAAGCAGGTGATACACTGATGAATAAATCGGGTAAATCTGTGTCAAGCGCGCTGGCTGGCTTTTCAGCGAGCGGATGCAGGGTGGCTTCAGACGTAATGAAAGCAAAACGTAATTCATTTTTTAAATGAGCTAAGGTTTGATACGTATCTTCAGCGCAATAGATGTTAATTTCTGCATCGAGATTACCCCCTATTTGGCCTTGTGTGCGCAGCTTTTCTAATTCTTTGTTGATGATTTCACGTAAGCGAATAACTGCCTGCCACGTGGTGTCAGGCACGGCAGGGGTGTGTTGTGTGCTAGGTGGCGTATACCAAGTGCACAGAAACACAGAAACATCACGTTCACCAGGTAAATGTTTCCATACTTCTTCTGCAGTAAAACTTAAAATGGGTGCATATAAACGGACCAGTATTTCTGCCAAATAATAGAGTGTGGTTTGCGCTGAACGACGTGCACGGCTATTTTTCTGACAAGTGTATTGACGATCTTTGATGATGTCTAAGTAAAAACTACTTAAGTCGATCGTACAGAAGTGATGTAATTTTTGTGAAGCCAGGTGAAACTGATAGTGGTGATAGAAGTGGCAAACTTCTTCTTGTAAGAGGCGCCCCTGTTCCAACATAAATGCATCGATCGCGAGTAGCTGGTCTGTTGGAAGGATATCGTTGGGTGTGAAATCGTGTAAATTAGCCAACAAAAAACGCATGGTATTGCGCAGTTTGCGGTAGGTATCGGCAGTGCGTTTTAAAATTTCTTCAGAGACATTCAAGTCTCCGCTGTAATCCGTGGAAGCGATCCACAAGCGTAATACATCTGCGCCGAGGGTATCTGTGATTTTTTCAGGTGCGATCACAGTGCCTAATGATTTTGACATTTTTCGCCCTTGAGAATCCACCGTGAAGCCATGAGTGAGCACGGTTTTGAAGGGTGCTTGTGAATACATGGCCATGGAGGTGAGCAAAGAAGATTGAAACCAACCGCGATGTTGATCTGAGCCTTCCAAAAATAAATCTGCAGGAAAAGAAAGATCAGGACGTTGTTTTAATACGGCGTAATGCATGACACCCGAATCAAACCAAACGTCCAGTGTATCATTTACTTTTTCATATTCTTGATGTTCATGAGGAAGTAATGTTTCAAGCGATAAATCATGCCAAGCTTCAATACCGTGTTTTTCAACACGCAAAGCCACTTCTTCCATCAGTTCGGCAAGACGAGGATGAAGTGCTTTTGTTTTTTTGTGTACGATGAGTGATAACGGTGTGCCCCAATGACGTTGTCGTGAAACGCACCAGTCGGGACGATTAGCAATCATGTTGGTGATACGTGCTTGTCCCCATGCAGGTACCCAATGTACAGAAGGGATAGTTGCGAGTGTGTGTTCGCGCAACCCCTGTTGTTCCATGCTGATGAACCACTGAGGAGTTGCCAGAAAAATAAGCGGTGTTTTATGACGCCAGCAATGGGGATAACTATGTTGAATGGTTGTTTGATGCAGTAAATTATTTTTTATTTGGAGTAACTCAAGGATAGAAGCATCGCATTTTCGTACGTGTTTGCCCGCCAAAAACGGAAGCTGTTCGTTGAAGCAACCTGTGCTCGTGTTAACAGGATTATCAAGAGGCAAATGATAAACTTGGCCCACTAAAAAGTCATCAAGCCCATGTGCGGGTGCGGTATGCACGGCGCCCGTGCCTGTGTCTAATGTCACATGTTCGCCTAACACAACAGGGACGGTGCGATCATAAAAGGGGTGTTGCAACATTAAACCTTCTAAAGCAGCGCCATTAAAATGAGTGAGAATGGAATAATCCGAGATCGCATAGCGAGCAACCGTACTTTCAAGTAAGGCTTCTGCTATGACTAAATAGTCTAGCGGTGTTTTGACAAGGACATAACGTGCTTCAGGGTTTAAAGCAACAGCTTGATTGGCGGGTAAAGTCCAAGGTGTGGTGGTCCAGATAGGAATGCAAGCTTCGCCCTGGATTTCGTCGTGAAGAGTCAAACGTTTTTTTAAATCGGCGATATCCGTGACACGAAAACGTATATCCAAGGCAGGAGACATTTTGTCTGCGTACTCCACTTCTGCTTCAGCGAGTGCAGAGCCGCATTCTAGGCACCAATGCACAGGTTTTTTACCCTGATGAAAATGACCTTGTTGAATAATCACACTTAATGCACGGATGACATTCGCTTCAAATTTAAAATCCATGGTGAGATAAGGGTGTGCCCAATCGCCCAAGACACCTAAGCGCTGGAAGCCTTTTTTCTGAAGGGCAATTTGTTCTTCTGCGTAGAGGCGACAGGCTTGTCGAAAAACAGGAGGAGGTAAATTGGGGCCAGGTTTGCCTACTTTTTTTTCTACATTTAATTCAATGGGTAAGCCATGGCAATCCCAGCCTGGTACGAAAGGGGCGTCAAAATCACTTAAAGTTTTGATTTTGAGGACCATGTCTTTCAGGGTTTTATTAACCGCATGACCAATGTGAATATGCCCGTTTGCGTAAGGAGGGCCATCTGGCAGTATAAAATGAGGGCGACCCCGTCGTGTCTGTCGGATTTTTTGATAGAGTTGAATGTTTTCCCAATGTTGCAGTGTTTCAGGTTCACGTTGCGCTAAATTAGCTTTCATTGGAAAAGCCGTCGTGGGGAGATTGAGTGTTTGTTTGTAATCCATGAGGAGGGGAAACCAAAAATAGAAGGGAATAGGCGGAAATTTTACGCTTATTTGGGAGGCAAGGAAATACTATTGATTTTTTTGTTGCCTGTGTTGTTTGGTATGTGCATAGGTTCTTAATACGGCATTGATAAGTGTTTGGTAGCCCTTTCCTTGTTGTTTGAAAAACTCAAGGACATCATGATCAACTCGCAGGGTGAGACTGTCTTTTTTCCGTGGGAGTGTCACTGTTTTCCTTTGGAAAAAAGACTCATCGAGTGGTGGTATGTCAGAGTAATCAATATCTGCCTCTTTCATGTTATCCAGTTTCTTTAAGTCGCTTGAAATAGATTTTTTTTTCACGTTCATTGGCTTTCCTCATCGAAATAATACGTGTGACAAAATTACGTTCTGTGTGTACAACGATAATTACCCGACTCTTTAATGTTGCCAAGGTGATGAAGCGTTCTTCACCATAATTTTTCCTATCATCTTCAAAGGTGATTGTTTTGCTAGCAAAAACAAGTTCAGCATCTTCAAAACTTAAGCCATGTTTTTCGAGATTAAGTTGATTCTTTTTCTCATCCCATTCAAATGTCATCATTAATTGTAGTTACCTTTTGTTACTACGTCAACAAATCAATCAAGAAAAAATCCCGTGTTTTGCTCACATCCTGCTTGATTTGAGTTTTTAGGGCGTCTAATGAATCAAAGCGCTGTTCTTCTCTGATTTTTTTGACAAACTCGATGGTTAAATGGGCCCCATACAGGGATTGATTAAAATCAAAAATGTGTACCTCCAACAGTGTGGCTGAATGCAGATGCAGCGTAGGCCGGTTTCCTATGTTCGCCACGCCATGTAAAGGAACGGGATAAATACCGTGAATTTTTACCGCATAGACTCCTTGTAAGGGCACTTTTTTGCGACGCAAATAAATATTGGCGGTGGGAAAACCCAGCTGTCGTCCGTGTTGATGGCCGTAACTGACACGCCCACTGAGTGTGTATGCGCGCTGTAAACAAGCAGCGACTTTGTCCAAATGACCTTTTTCTAATTCATGACGAATAGACGTACTGCTGATACGATTTTTTTCATGAAATAAAGTGGGTATGACTTCGACCGTAAATGAATAAAGTTGTCCCCATTTTTTTAAGGAAGCCAAGTTACCTTGACGTTGATGGCCAAAACGAAAATCTTCCCCGACAATTAAATGCTTCATGTGTAAAGAATCAACCAGGATTTTTTTCACAAAATCATGAGCAGACAAAGTGGCAAGCTGTGCATTGAAACGTAAACACACGACATAATCCAAAGGCCATTTTTTAAAATTCAGCCATTTTTCTCGGAAAGAACAGAGGCGTGCAGGTGGAGTTTGAGAAAAAAATTCAGGGGGAAGAGGTTCAAATGTCAGTAAGAGGGAGGCAAGCTGTTTTGTTTTTGCTTGTGACACCAAGTGCGAGAGAAGTTGTTGATGCCCCAAATGCACTGCATCAAAGTTACCGATGGTCATGCTGGTGGGGGGTAAATTGAGTCCAATTAAGTCGCGAATGAGTTTCATGTTAAATACGTTGCTACCCTATGTAAAATTTCTTCTGCAATTTTAATTTTAGGTGCGGAAGGGATAACGATAGCCTCAGTTGAGGAAACAATCGTGACGGCATTGTCATCGCTTTCAAATCCGATGTGAGTTTGGCTTACATCATTAGCAATGATCAAGTCTGCCTGCTTATCTTTTAATTTTTTTTGTGCATTCGCGACAAGATCTTGTGTTTCTGCAGCAAATCCCACACAGAAGGGACGATTTTTGCGTTGACATGCGAGACCTAAAATATCAGGTGTTTTTTCCAATGACAAATTCAGTTGAGATTGTTTTTTGATTTTTTGTGTTTCAGGTTGAGGAAGATAATAATCTGATACAGCAGCCGCACTGATAAATACAGTATGCTGAGCAAGTTCATGTTCGACCGCCTGTTGCATTTGTGCTGCAGTTTTTACATGAATACATCGACAAGCAGCGGGTACGCTAAGTGCAGTGGGGCCGCTGATGAGGGTAACGTGTGCGCCAGCTGCGCTGGCCACTTGTGCTAAAGCATATCCCATTTTGCCTGAGCTACGGTTGCTAAGGTAACGCACAGGATCAATCGCTTCTTGGGTGGGCCCGGCAGTAATTAAGATGCGTTGATTGCGTAAAAAAGGGGGAGGCAATACAAGGTGTGAGACAATGTTAGCTGGTTCTGTCATGCGACCATAACCTGATTCACCGCAGGCTTGGATGCCCTCGTCAGGACCTATAAAGCGCACGCCACGTGAAACAAGTATACGAACGTTTTCTTGTGTGGCTGGGTGAGACCACATAGCTTGGTTCATCGCGGGAGCCAAAAAAAGAGGGGCTTGTGCAGCCAAACATAGAGTGCTCAATAAATCATCCGCAAAACCGTGAGTTAGCTTTGCAATAAAATGAGCGGAGGCGGGTGCGATTAAGAGGCAATCTGCCCAGCGTGCCAAATGAATATGGTTCATGCTGGCTTCTGCGGTAGGATCCAGTAAATGTTCGAAAACAGCTTCCCCACAAACTGCCTGCAAGGTAAGCGGAGTGACAAACTCCTTGCCTGCGCGTGTCAAGACGACTTTCACCTCATGGCCTGCTTGACGCAGCAAACGAATGAGCTCAGGCGCTTTATAAGCAGCAATGCTGCCTGTGATACCTAAAAGAATGTGCATAGGGGTGTTTGTCATTGATTGATATCGCAAAACCCAGTGATTATACTCCTTGTAGCTTAAATGTGCCCAAGGAAAAGGTAAGTCGATCATTAAGGATAGATGAAAATATGGATAAAATACGCATTGAAGGCAGTACAGCTCATTATCTGAAGAAACTGCAATCCACACTCAGTAACATGGATGTGTCGCTTATTGACGGGGCTATCCGTCTTATTGCTCAAACATGGCAAGCAGGTAAACAAATCATTGTGTTCGGTAATGGAGGAAGTGCTATCACAGCGCAGCACTATATTACTGATTGGAACAAAATGATTCCGGATGCAACAGGTAAACCTTTTCGAGGTAGAACATTGATCGATAACTGGGGTTTGGTCAGTGCTTATGCCAATGATGTCAGTTATGAAGATGTCTTTATCGAACAATTAAAAAATGTTTTACAGCCGAGTGATTTGATCATAGCGATATCAGGTAGCGGGAATTCAGAAAATGTCATTAGAGCGGTCCAGTACGCAAATACTCACGATGCAACAAGTTTAGGATTGTGTGGTTATGATGGAGGCAGGTTAAAGCAATGTGCGCACCATGCAGTGCACGTTAATATAAACGATATGCAAATTTCAGAAGACGTGCATGCGATTTTCTGTCACATCGTGATGCAAACATTATGTGGGTATTTACGCAAGGTGACTGATGTGAATTTGCAAGCGTTCACGCATTAAATTTTAGGGGTATTAGATGAGAGTTGGTCGGGGCGACAGGATTTGAACCTGCGACCACTTGCACCCCATGCAAGTGCGCTACCAGGCTGCGCTACGCCCCGTTTCTAAAAATAGACTTCTTAAAGTAAAACGACCGCTATTCTGCAATAGGCAGTGCAGCAGGATCAAGTGCTTCAACTAAAGTTTTTAATTTTTCTCCCACATGGAAGGTGACGACTTGCCTAGCACAGACAACGGCTTTTTCGCCTGTTTTGGGGTTGCGTGCTGGACGTGCTTTTTTTTGTCGAATTTTGAAATTACCAAAACCAGATAATTTTACTTCTTCACCCATTTCAAGCTTCGTTTTAATCGTATCAAAAAAACAATCTACAAGGCGTTTAACTTCGTTACGCTCTAAAACGTGCTGCTCAACAAGCGCGTGAATGATATCTGCTTTGGTGAGTGTCATGAAGTCGATCCCTTGAAACTTTAGAGAAAGCGCGTTGTCCTGACGAACCTCACGCGCCCTCTCTAAAAATGATTACTTCGCGAGAGCCGCTTTGGCTTTTTCAGCAATGGCAGCAAACGTAGCATGATCATTGAATGCAATTTCAGCTAATACCTTACGATCGATTTCAATGGCTGCTTTTTTCAATCCAGCCATGAAACGGCTGTAAGAAAGGCCGCAAAGCCGAGCAGCTGCGTTAATACGCACGATCCATAAAGCACGGAATTCACGTTTTTTGACTCGACGATCACGATAAGCATATTGACCTGCTTTGATCACGGCTTGCTTGGCGACGCGATAGACACGGCTGCGCGCGAAACGAAAGCCTTTAGCTCGTTTCAGTACTTTTTTATGACGGGCTCGCGCAGTAACCCCACGTTTTACTCTAGACATGATCTTTCTCCTAAGAAGCGTCGCATAACATACGTTTTACACTCAACACGTCAGAAGGACAGACGTGGTTTTTACCACGTAACTGACGCTTACGTTTGGACGACTTTTTGGTGAGTATGTGGCGCTTATGGGATTGCGCGTGTTTGTATCCGTTGGCAGTGCGCTTGAAACGCTTAGCTGCACCACGGTTAGTTTTCATCTTTGGCATAGTTTCTCTACTCCGCTATTTCTTTTTAGGAGCAACGACCATTACGAGTTGACGACCTTCCATCTTAGGGGAAAATTCCACTATTCCGTAGGCAGCTAAATCGGTTTGTAATCGCTCCATTATCTTAACTCCGATTTCAATGTGGCTAAGTTCGCGGCCACGAAATCGAAGGGTGACTTTGGCCTTATGGCCTTCTTCTAGGAAACGAATCAGGTTGCGTAGTTTTACCTGATAGTCTCCTTCGTCCGTTACCGGACGGAATTTGATTTCTTTTACTTGTACGACCTTTTGTTTTTTCTTGGCGATCGATTTTTGTTTGCTTTGTTCAAACAAATATTTACCGTAGTCCATTACGCGACAAACGGGTGGCTCTGCATTAGGAGAAATTTCGACTAAGTCTAATTCTGCCAATTCTGCATCATGCAATGCTTCGCGTAGCGTAACAATGCCGACTTGTTTTCCATCTGCGCCAATAAGGCGTACACGTGGTACGCGAATTTCCTGATTGACGCGAACTGATTTTTCAGCGCTAATGACCTAACCCCCTCTAACAATGATTATATCCGACCCCGTTTAGCCACTTCCTGTGCTAAAAGCTGGCAAAGCGCTTCTATCGACATGCTGCCAAGGTCGTGACCACGAAGGGTTCTTACCGCTACAGTACGTGTTGATGCTTCTCGCTCACCAAGAACAACCTGGAAGGGCACACGGTTCAATGTGTGTTCACGGATTTTAAAGCCTATTTTTTCATTTCTCAAGTCAATTTTTGTTCTGAAGCCTTGTTCTTGTAATTTTTGGGCTATTTCAGCCGCAAAAGTGTCTTGTTTTTCGGTAATGGTCAGGATGCTGACTTGGTGAGGGGCTAACCAGACGGGTAGAATGCCCGCGTAATGTTCGAGCAGCAGGCCAATAAAACGTTCCAGTGTGCCAAAAATGGCGCGATGTAGCATGACAGGTGTTTGGCGGGTGTTATCTTCTGCCACATAACTGGCACCCAAGCGTTCAGGCATGGAGAAGTCGAGTTGCACAGATCCGCAGGTAAATTGCCGTCCAATGCAATCTTTCATGGAAAATTCAATTTTGGGGCCGTAGAAGGCGCCTTCCCCGGGCGCTAGCTGCCAAAGAAGCTTTTTCTGCTGGAGGGTGGCTTCCAGGGCTTTTTCTGCTTTATCCCACGTGGTTTCAGCACCAACTCGTTTGTCAGGGCGGGTGGCCAATTTAACCGTGATGTCCGTGAAGCCAAAGTCTTCATAAATGCCTTGGGCCATATCAATGAAACGAGCTGCTTCTTCTTGAATTTGATCTTCTGTACAGAAAATATGGCCATCGTCTTGCACAAAGGCGCGTACGCGGATTAAACCATGTAATGCGCCCGAGGCTTCATTGCGATGGCAGTTGCCAAATTCAGCCAAGCGTAAAGGTAGTTCGCGATAACTACGTAAGCCATGATTGAAAACTTGTACGTGACCTGGGCAGCTCATGGGTTTGATGGCATAGTCATGTTTTTCAGATTCTGTGATAAACATGTCTTCATGGAATTTTTCCCAATGTCCTGATTTTTCCCAGAGCGTGCGACTTAATACTTGAGGAGTGCGAATTTCTTGATAACCATGTGCTACATATTTTTCTCGCATGTAGTCTTCTAAAATACGATAGATGACCCAACCATTAGGGTGCCAAAACACCATGCCAGGCCCTTCTTCTTGAATGTGGAAGAGGTCGAGGGCTTTGCCAATTTTACGATGATCGCGTTTCTCAGCTTCTTCTAATTGAGTTAAGTGGGCTTGCAGTTCTTCTTTTTTGGCCCAAGCTGTGCCGTATACACGTTGCAACATTTCATTGCGTGCATCACCTCGCCAGTAAGCACCAGCTATCTTCATTAATTTAAATACTTTTAAATGCTGTGTGTTGGGGACGTGTGGGCCGCGACATAAGTCGATAAAATCCCCTTGCTGATAAAGCGAGAGCGTTTCATTTGCGGGGATGCTTGAAATAATTTCGGCTTTATAGTGTTCGCCTTTATTTTTGAAAAAGGCGATGGCTTGATCACGAGGCCATTCAAGACGTTGTATTGGGATGTTGCGTTTTGCAATTTCTTTCATCCGCGTTTCAATGGCGGTGAGTGTGTCAGGTGTGAAGGTGACAGGGCAAGAAAAATCATAGTAAAAACCGTCTTCAATCACGGGGCCAATGGTTACCTGTGTATCAGGGTATAATTCTTTGACGGCGTGCGCTAACAAATGTGCGGTAGAGTGTCGGATGATGTCAATGCCTTCGGGATCGCGATCCGTGATAATTTTAAGAGGGCAATCTTGCGTAATGAGAGAGTGTGTATCAACGAGATGATCACCCACTTTGCCGGCGAGCGCATTTTTCGCTAAGCCTGGGCTAATATCCTGTGCAACCTGATAAACGGAAACCGGTTGAGCGTAAGGGCGTTGGCTACCATCAGCGAGCGTGATAATGGGCATGGTCGTCACATCCAAGACATAAATCCAAAAAAAGATGGTAGGCACGAGTGGGATCGAACCACCGACCACCACCATGTCAAGGTGGTGCTCTACCACTGAGCTACGTGCCTGTTTAAACCTAAAATGGGCGAGGCATTGTACTTGATGCGGTGTGATTCAACAATTATTTTATTGTCGTCTCACGTGCTGAGTAAACCGAAATCATACCGTGTTCCTTGCTGTGATCAAGAGGAATCAACGGGGGGAGTTTGAAGTGTGGCGGTGTACCGCTGCCTGAAAAAATGATGCGTTCAACACCCGTGTGTTCGATAAACAACGCTAAATCACGGGTGTAACGGCTAGGGGGGGTGATCAACGTAAATGAAGCAGGCAGAGGCGAGGAAAGTAAATCATGGAGAGTGCCTGCCTCCAGGGGGCCTGTGACTAAAAAAGCATGATGATAGGGCGTGGTGATGAGCAAAACGCAGCTGGCATGTGGTTCTAGGGTTATTTGAGTGGGGTAGATCAGTTTGAAATGCACCTGATCCCATTCCCATTGAGTCCCCGCCAAACAAGGTTGAACGGGACCATTGGCGAAGAGCTGGGTATCATGGCTAAAAATATGTTGAACAGGGAATTGATTAAGCAGTGCTTGAGTGTTTCTTTGATCTTGGTTGTCCTGGTGACTGATGATGAGTGTATCAAAGGCAGAGAGTTGGGCAATACGCAAGAAAGGGACAATGGAGCGAGTAAATGCGTCATTTTGTTCACCTAATTCTTTGCCCACGTCGAACAATAAGGCATGGTGCGCCGTTTGAATTAAAACAGATTGTCCTTTGTCTAAGTCAAAAATGGACAGTTTAACTGCTTGTTCAGGCAAGGGAAAATAGTGAATCCATACAGGTAAAAACCAAAAAAAACTTAAGAAGCGAGCAGGCAAACCACGTGGAGCGAGTGCAATGAGCATGCCTATAAAGGCACTTAGGGCAGCAGCAGAAGAAGGAAAGGCAAGGTAAACATGTAGGTAGGGTAAATGCGCCATTTTTTCTAAAAACCACCAGAGATAAGAGAATAAATTGTTGGCGAGCAAAAAACAGGCTTGGCTGAGTAAATGACAGGGAATAAATAGGATACCCAGAAAACACAAAGGCAAAATGAGCCAACCCACGACAGGGATAGCGACGGCATTGCTGATAAAACTCACGCCACTGATTTGCTGAAAAAAAAGAATAGAGAAGGGAAGGAGTCCTACGCTTAACACAGCTTGTAATTTGAGTCCTTGTATAAAAGGGTGAGGATGGGCCAGGCGGCCTTGCGTACCATAAAAAATAAGTGCGACAGAACCAAATGACAGCCAAAAACTATCTTCCAGTGGTGCGAAAGGGGTGAGGAGCAAGACAATGACTACTGCAAATAAAAAAGAGTGCAGAGAAGAACAAGCACGACGAGACACAATAGCGAACAAAAAAAGAGATAACATAATGAGTGCACGCACGGTGGGTAAGGCAAAGCCTGCGAGCGCACTGTAAACAAACGCAGAGACTAAGGCGGTCAATGCAGCTGCAATGGGTGCAGGCATAAAAAGGGGTAGGCGTGCACTTCTCCTCCAAATGAAATACATCGCGCCCATCATAAAACTACTTAAAAAACCAATGTGTAAACCTGCAATGGCAATAAGATGATTGGTGCCCGTGGCTTGCAAGGTTTGCCATTGTGTGTCATCGATGCTTTGTCGTAATCCCACCGATAAAGCCGTTAGAAAAGGCGAATAAGGGGAATGGGTTAAATCAGTAATGTGCTGAGCCAAGGATTCACGTAAATGTGCTAACCAAAAACGTCCGTAATGTGTCCCAAGGAGAGAATAATCACCTGCCGCTAGCACAAATCCACGGGCTGCCACCTGATGACTTAAGGCCCATTGTTCATCATTAAAGCCGCCTGGATTAGTGGGGCCATGCAGAGCTTGCAAGCCAACAGGTAATAACCAACGCTCACCCACGTGCAAAACGGGCGGAGGATAATGCCAAGAAAGATGAAATGTCAGTGGGGGTGTAGTTTGTGAATTGAGTCTAGAAACAAGGAATGTAAATCGTGCTCTGTTATTGCTGATTTGAGGCACAGAAGAAATGATGCCTTCTGCGCTGACAATTTTTTGATGGTGAAGCGTGGCGGGTAAATGCGCGGCAGGCAGAGAAAAAAAGGCACGAAGCAAAAGTGTGAAACAGAGTAGGAGGAAAAGTCGCATAAGAAATTATTATTATTATTATTTTTAGTAGGGGTTTATACTCCTCGGACCTGAAGATACTGGTTTTTCTCAATCAGAACGTTTCCATTTAACCCAACATCAAGCGAAAAAATCCCAGATCTTCAAGTACGAGGAGTATATTACGATTTCGCGTAACGCAATTCGATTAATTTTTTACAAGGATAAACGAACACATCTGCCTTTGTCATGCATTGAAATGCGGTATCGCGCAGTACATTGGATAAAGGAGTGTTGCGTGCGGTGAGTGTGACGATAATAGGAATAGGAGGTTTGACGCCTAGTACACGCACTTGATACCCACTGGCTTCCCCTATCTTTCGTAAAAAAGGCTCAACAGGGCCAGACCAATCCACTGAAACTACTTCCGACATCGCTAATTTTTCAGGGTCAGGCAATTTATCCGTTTTTTGTTTAGGGAGTTGCGCCTGTTGAATTTCAGCGAGCGTGACCAATGAATGACTAATTGAATCAGCGGCTTCCGCCAATTTAGCTTCTGCTGGATCAGAGTCAGGTGGCGTAGCATTAATTGTTTTGCACCCTCCAAGCGAAAACAGAATAATTGAAAACAGAACAGCCAGTCGTTTCATTCACTTATCCAATCAAATTATTCTGGAAGGGTATGGTTGTAATAGTATCCTGAATTTTTAGTGAAACGCCATCCGCATTGATGTCATTGACAGTCACTTGACTGCCCAGTGTCATGCCCGGTGTCACGATGGTGTATTCATTATTTCTTGCCAAAATAGCACTCCATTTTCCTTCTTTGTTGCCAATAAACACCACTTGATAGCCCATGGGGCTGATTCTACTGCCCACGGCAGGTTGTTGTGACGTAGAAGAAGTATTCGTGGAAGAGGTGCTCGTCAACGCAGGGATGAAAGTATCCAGTGGATTTATGTTGGTTGCCAGAATTTTATTTGTTTCAGCTTTTGATTTGGCGGTGCTTTCATCGGCGGCCGCGGTGGCAGCCACTTGTTCAGCCAATAAACGCTTAATTTGCGCCAGCTGGTATTGATCAACCGTTTGTAAATATTCAACCTGTTGCGGTGGGAGCAATTGAGGTTGTGCAGGTGGTGTTGTAGACATACTTGCAGAAGCAGTGTTAAACGCAGGCGACAAGGCAGGTGTAGAGGCGGTAGCCATGCTTTTGGGTTGTTCATGAGCAGAGGGCAAGGTGACTTTAGCGGGCGGTGTGGGGTGAGAACGTAATCCCAACAGTTGCCAGACTAAAAAAGCCACCAACAAGGCTAAGGCAGCCAAAATGATCTTTTGTCTTTTATCGAGTTTCATTGATCTCAATCCTTAAAAATTTAGGAAGCTCCAAAAATTGAAAACTTAATTGAACCAGAAATCAAGCCGCTCTGGGTGGTGAGGTTGATTGCGTTAATGGCAATGGGTTGCCTGGAAAAAGTATGGCTCATTTGACGCAATAGTGTAACCGAGATGTTCTGGAAATTAATAGAGGTACTAAGTTCGATGTAAGTACCATTGTTTTTGCTTGTGCTTGCAGTCAGTGCCACATAGGGAAATAAACGATTAATGGAATCATAAAGTGCAGCATAAGTACCTAATGAAGAGGAGTAAATACCCGCCTCTGAGGTGCGAACAGGGAGGTGCAGCGTTTGTGTGAGTATGGCGCCCCCTCCCGTTTTAGGTTCGAGGTTGTAGTGAGCGCGGATAGCCCAAGTTTCTAACTGTCGAAAATGACTGGCACTCATGGGCATCAGAGTCACGCTCAGTGTGTTGGGCGTGTAAACTATTTTTGAAACTACCCACCCAGGCAGAGAGAGTAGGGTGTCTAACTGATCGCACACGGTCATTAAAATATGTTCAGGTGACGGTGAGGAAAGTGCTGCTTGCAATTGTTTATAAGGGTTAAAATACGGTGTTTCAATGCTGGGGGTAATACGGGCTGCTTCTCGAGGGTGAGTAGTTCGCCAAAAATAACCACCCAAGACAATCACGGCAAGGGCAATTAAGGCAGGAACAGCATAACTTTCAGGCAGTTCGAGTTCTTTGATTGCTTCTTCTACAGGCAGTAGCAGTGTGTCAGGTGTGGCCTCTAGGGTGGGAAAGACAGGAGGTAACACTTGAAATAAATTCACAGCGCTTTTATCAAAGGCAAATTTGCCTTCTGTGGGTGTCTGTGCGATAGGCACATCGCCCGAAATATAAATATCAAACTTTGCTTTTTCACCCAATAAGAGTAAAGAAGCTAATTCAGTGATGATGTTAGCTTTTGGAATTTCCGTCTCGAGGTAAAAAGACAAATCATGCATGATAACTAAAATTGCATTTTCAGAGTGAGGCAGAGCTTCACAGTAAATAAAATTAGAAGGTTTGTTAAAATGTCTCCAAATCAACAAACCTAAAATATAACCTTGATCGGAGGAAAAGGCGGCTTCAATGCGTTGACGTTCATCTCGGTAGCGGAATTTGGCGAACTTACCGTGAATGTGAGAGAGTGTGCGAATTTCTTTTTTTAAAATCGACGTTTTTTTGACGACGAGTGTTTCGCGATAACTATTGATTGCGAATTGTGTTCCATCATCGCGTGTGAGAACAGTCATGTTTAATCATTGTCCAAAATGGTGGGGGTGATTAACAAAATTCCTTCTGCACTGGTTTGGCTGGCGCCCACGCCTCCTAAAATACCGGTACCCGCAAACGAATTTTTAGCCGTTGAACTCGAAATTTGGCGATAACCTGTTAACACTAGGGTGCCGCCAGAAGGCACCAGCGTGCGTTGGTTAATGCGTTTTTCATCGATAGTAGGCGTGGAAATGGTTTGTCCCCCCGAAGTGGCTTTGGTGAAGCTGGGCGGAGTAGAAATATTACCTGTGATTTGCAAGTAGACTTTATCGCCTTGAATTTTCGGTAAAACATCAAAAATAAAGCCAGAGTTAACGATACCCGGTGTAAGTGCTGTTTGTGAGGTACCGGAGGTGCCGGTGACCGTCGTGGTGACTTCAGCCAGGTAACCCGTTTGTGTGTTGATATACACTTCGGCCACTTGATTATTGAGGGTGACCATGCTGGGTTGCGTGACCAAGGTGGTTTTACCTTGTTCATTCAATGCGTTTAAGAAAGCTTTAGTTGGTTGAGGCGGGCCCCCTTCGCCGGCTGATACTGCAGCAGCAGGGAGCAGTACCCAGCTGACGGCGGGTGAGTTGGTGTTGTCAAAACCTGAGATGGCCACGGGCGTGCTGGTGATACCTTGCACACCTAAAGAACCGGCAATTAAGTTCCAGTCCACACCGTAGTCAAAACCTTTATGGCTCGTGAAGTCGATCACTTGAATTTTGATCAACACTTGTCGAGACAATTCTTTATTCAGTTGATTTAAGTATTTTTCAATGGCATGTACGCTGCCAGGTCTGTCTTGAATGGTGATAGACGTGGTGGATTCTGAAATGGTGGCTTTTCCTTCAGGGGACAGTAAGGTTTTAAGTGTGTTTTTGATGTCATCCCAAACAGATAATTTACCTGTGATGTTAGAGTATTGATTCGTGACACTGGTGGCGCCCGTAATAACCATATTGGTTGAAGAACTTGAATTTCCACCCCCGCTTGAGCCGCCGCCTGATGCACCCTGCGATCCACTGCCACCTTGTTGTTGCCCTAACAAATAGTTCGTAGAACCTGGCATAAAGGAAATATCAAAGGTTTTTATCATGAAGCGTGACCAAGACACCGTGCGCCCATGAATGTCATAGGCAAAATTAGTTTGGGCAGCGATGTAATCCAAGGCGTCTTTAATCGTGCCCTTAAAGTTAAATGACAGTAGGGTGTCTTTTAAACCGGGTTCTTGATACAACACCAGCCCATTGGTGCCTTTCAAGAGATCACGCATGTAAAAATCAAGTGGCAACATGCGGCCCTTGATTTCAATATGTTGACTCAACCAAGCCGGAGGCGGCTTCAAACTAATAGGAGTGGTGTCGACGTACAAACCGCAATTATTGATCACGGCTTTTTGTTTTTTATCATCAATAGGGGTGTGTTTTTTAATATTTTTATCAACTGCACTCTGTTCTTTTTGGATGTCATCGTACATAGGTGGGGTAAGACAACTGCTGAGCCCTGCAGCAATAAGCGAAACGGCCAGCAAACGAAGGCGGCTTGGTTTATTCATGGTACTTCCTTACATTAATGGCGGCCACATGATTGGCATGATAAAAAGTGACTTCAAGCGGGAAAGGAGAAAGCAAAGTACTCATGACCGTGGCCAAATCGGGACCTGCAATTTTTGCCGTACCTACCCAACGATAATCGACATTTGGTTTCCAAATGACTCTATCCCAGCAGTTTTCTCTTAAAATACGCTCAACATTGGTTTTAAGAGAGCCTTCGTACACGATGACCACCACTTCATCTTTATGAAGAGGCGCTTGGTAGCGAGGGGAATTAAAACGCGTGGGAGGAGGCACAGACGGTGTGCCGGCCACATTTTGAGAAACAGGCACAGGCGTGAAGGGGCAACATTGTTTGCCAGCACTTGAAGATTTAGGCGAAGTAGCGCAAGGCGTGGTTTCTTCCTTAATATTGGGCGTTTGCCAACCCGCCTCTGCAGGAGGCGAAGCAGGTTTACGCTGACAAGATTGAGCCTGATGGCTAGGGACGTAAAAGTTGGCTTCTGCGCGAAATGTTACCGCAAGCAATAGGAGGCACCCGCTTGCAGCAATTCGATTTTTTTTCATTGCGCGACTCTCCTTGTGACGCTAAGTACGGAATTTTTGTTCGATTTGATGGGTGAAAAACGGCTTGAATCAGCCATCCCTGACGATTAAACCTAAGTTATCTCAAAATGCGGGGTGAGTAAAGACGCCTTCCATAGATATCCGAGATGAGTGTCCCGGTTTTTTCATCTTGTGCGAATGTTCAGATACTTTACACGCCTGTTGAAAATTGATAACGAAGCAACCCATGGAAACATCGGATTGCTTCGATCTCAATATTAAGCACTAACGTCGCGGAGAAGAACTTGATGCCGCTGCTAGAGCCGCCTCCGTAAGTGCAAGCTGAGCCTGAGCTTCCCTGTTTTTAAGTTCTGCCGCTGCCAGCTGAGCCCGTTGTGCCTCTGCTGCCACTGTTGCTTCTTTCCCCAGAGATCTTAGTCTTGCTGTTTCTGCGTTCGCCGCTGCCAGCGCAACTTGTCGATCAGCTTCTGCCTCTCCTGAGTCCTTAGAATTAGAAGTAGCTGCGGGGGGAAAGATCACAGACCTGGATGCGGTTGTTGAGGGAGCTGCTGCTCCTCTTCTTAGCATCGAAAGCGGTGGCATGGGGGCTGCCACTGTCGTTGCAAGAGCTGTTGTTGTTTGCCTGAGTTCTCTTTCGATTGCTTGTTTTAAGAGGCTGGCTTGTGTAGGGAGGACCCAGAAGCAAGTCCATGAAGAGCCATCTGTTTGAGCGGGAAGGTCTTGTCTCATGGTTCCGTTGTTTCCCGTTCGATCAAACTCAGTGTGTTGTTTCAGTAAATCGTGGATCTTTTCTTCCATATTGTTGACACGAGGAACCGTTATGTAAATAAACCCATCTGTTTGTTGAGGAAAGCCGGGATTGATGGCTTTTCCGACGGTCAATCGTGATTGCTCATCCCCTCGAGAAAAATATCTGTTCAAGAAAACGGAAAAGTCATTATCCGACGAGATCTGAGTTGAACCTGGGAATACTGTCAGTACGGGTCTGGGTTGTTGAGGTGCCACTGCCACAACGGTAGGCATTGGAGCTGCAGGTGCGCCAATCATGGGTGCGGTTGCTTGGGCCATATACACTTGTTGTGGCTGTACTGCTGGCGGAGGCGTTGTTGGAGCGGGAGCAGCGAGTACGGGAGCGATAGCGATAGCCATTGGGGCAGGTGTTGGCGCCATCACTGAAGCCGCTTGCTGTTGTTGTTTCACCCCGTCTTGTAAAAATGCGACAAGTCGGTTTTTAGCTGCATCATTTGGAATGAAAAAGAAATAGTCATGCCAGTCAGGGGCATTATTTCGTGTAAACTTGACGTTGTCAAACTTGGACAAGACATCTAATGCTGGTGAATTGCTATTGGTCTGAGTAGTTAGCCATATCGAAGAACCGCCTCGGATAAAAGGGGATCTTTGGCCTGCCTCAGCAAAGATAGCCTCGATTTTTTGTTGTAAAGATTGTCTCTGATCTTGAAGAAGGTCATTTACAGCTCCAACTGCACTTTGGAGCTGACTTTGACGGAGAAATTGAATATTTATTGTGCCAAAAAGGGTTCGGAGCAAGAGGTTGATT
>JACREE010000014.1 GCA_016218405.1 Gammaproteobacteria bacterium | reverse complement strand
GGTGAGAAGTTGCCTATTTATGAATACTCCGCTATCCATGGTGAAATTAACTATGTTGAGCCGCTGAGTGATCATCAGGTTATTAGCTTATGGATTCAAATACTCATTAAGTATGCGTTAAAGAAAAACACAATAAATGGGGTTAATCCTTTGTCAGTTTGTTGCATTGAGGATATAAAGGCGCAGGCTTTGTACAGCCATCTTTATGATGTTAATTGTAACGATATCGTTTCTGCCGATGTCCATTACCCCCTTGAGTTAAGGAATCAAATTTCATTTGTCGTTAGACAGATAATGATGTCTTTCGACAACACTGTTTTTCTGAAACAGAGATTAACAGAACTCAAAGAACAAACCCGAAGAAATATTGAAAGTGCCTATCAAAAGCAAAATGAAAATAGCCAAAGCCAATTCGGTAGAGGGCCTGCTTTTTTCAGAGGCGAGCGAGTAGACCGCGAATGCGAATCACAAAGGACGATCGACAGACCTTGTTTCTCTTCGTGAACCCAAAATGGCAATGGCAGTTAATGAAGAGGCGTTAATTTGTGACAGGCTTGTGCTTGTTGAATTGAACTGTCAAAAAATGACAGGTTTATGCAATTATGTTAAATCCTTTGGAGGTACTTTTACGAGACTGGCCTAAGCCTTATTTGACTGATACCGATATTGTGATAAACCTACGCAGCTCGGTGGATAGTCGTTATAGCCGAGTCAAACGCGCATTGGCGGCTTCATATCTATTACCTGTGCGAAAAGGCTTATACCTCATTGGCGAGAAGTTGAGAGGTAAGTCTTGCCCCGTTAATCCTTATGAGTTAGCCGTGAAAATTTATGCTCCTTCGGTGGTGAGTCTTGAATCAGCCTTGTCTTATCATGGTTTGATTCCAGAAGCGGTTTATACTGTAAGCTCTGTTTGCGTAAAGCGAAAAAAAACATATTCAACACCTGTAGGACAATTTAGTTATCAAACCGTACCCCCTGTTAGTTTTTATGAAGAGGTTGAACGTATTAGTGATAATAATAGCGAATTTTTTATGGCTAAACCTTGGCGTGCGATTTGTGATTATATTTATTGTAACAAACTTGATTGGAGAACTGTGGCGCCTTTGGCGCAAAGCTTGCGGATAGATGTGACGCAACTCCCGCCTTTGTCGGAAGAAACAAGGCAAGCTTTAATGAGATATTACAAAAGTAAAAGAATTATCTTATTTCTAGCTGGAGTGAAAGATGAGCATTGACATAATCCAGATTATAAAATCTTGGTAAAATATATGTTATAAACCTTATGAATAAGCTTCACTTGAGCTATGGTCGACAAGGTTTTTTTTGTCACGTCTTGAAAAAATTTAAAAATAAGCTGGATTAAGGAGACGCGGGGCGGAGGAATCGGGGTGAGGGGCTGCCTTCATTCGAATCGTTATTTTCATGGGTGGGTTTGAATAGGCGTGGTGAATGGGGTAGTTGCGCTGTGACTGCAGGAGTAGTGTCGCTTTCCGCAGCGTTTATCTGCACCTTTGTGATTTCCATCCAGTGTTCTATGAGGCGGCGGGTATCTGAAAAAAGTTCGTAGCGCTGTTGAAAGGGGGGCCCCATTATATATTTTATTCTTTCCAGGAGAGTGTGACCGTGTTGATCGACTCGTGTTAACAGTTGTTCACGTATGTGAGGGGTAGTAAGTTTGAGTATTATGTCAATAGCAGAAGAGGCAACATTTTCTACGGCCAGTGTGAGAGCCGTGAATTTAAAGTTAGAAAAATAGCGAGTAACGGGCTGCATCAGTAAATTTTCTTGTTGTGGCGGTGAGAGGATCTTGAAGAGTCTGCGGATAATATCATCCCTGTTTTTTTCTGCAGCTAAGTGCAGTAAGTTGTTACCCCCTTCGTCTGTAAGCGTTAAAAATCGCTGCTGTTGCTCAGGTGAGGCAAGTTCAAGTATTTTTATGGCAAAATTAAGGCTTCTCTTTTTTAGTGCGAGTTCATAGGGGGTTTTTCCTTTTTCGTTTTTTTGATCAAATAGGGCTCGATATTGCTCGCGGGTGATGAAGCCAAACAAATTTTCAAGAAGGCCGCCTCGGCGGTCTATTTTTGCTGCCGTATGAAGGACATTATTTTTACGGGCAAGATTGATGTTTGTGAAGTGTGAGTAGCATTGTTCTGGAGAAGAGAGCGTAAGGAGAATGAGGGCTTTCTCGATATGAGACAGAGTCAGTGCCGTATGAAAAACATTTAATCCATAAGCGTTTAGATTGAACAGCATTTGCCGTTGTGCAGGGGTGATAGATTTTAGAAACGCTTCTAGCAAAAGGGATGGAGTATATTTAATTATAAAAAATAATGGATTTATCAGATACTCATAGTTGCGGGTGATCAGTTGTTGGCGTAAGGCATCCGATGTATTTTTAAGTAGGGCGGCCAGAGTAGGTATATCACGATGGAGCAGCGCGATATAAATAGGGTGCTTTTTATCTTCAGTTGATTTAAAAATTTTTTCTTGTTCTTCTCCAGACATTTCTTTTAGAAGGGTAGTTGCGAGTGCAGCATCTCTATTGAGTGCGGCAAAAGTAAGGATATTATAAGTTTCAACTGGACCTGGAATGTCTATTTCCAAGGGGTCCCAGCCTGCTAATTTCCCCTCACGTTTTTTTTGTAGAAAATAGCGCACAAGCGGTGTGCAACCCAACATAGCGGCTAATTCAAAGTGATGTGAAATTTTTTCATTTATTTTATCTTGTTCTTTCTGTTCAATTTTTTTGTACTCTGCATACCACGCTGTTTTTTTTGCATGCAGGGTATCGCTTTGATGTGTTGAAATAAGCCGATCCAAGGCTTCTTCAGGGAGCTTGGCGTAAAGCATCTCCAGCGCTATTTGTTTTTCTTCGTCAGGTACGGGTAGTTGAGAAAAAAGCGCTGGAGTCACTTCATTGAATAAACGATTTAAAATATGAGCTTGCCCGGTTCCGGCAGGCCATTGTGTGCCAGGCATGCCATGGTATAAAGCTTGTAAAATAGAGTGAGCGGTATTTTGTACGAACGATTTATTTAAGTTCACTAAAGAGGCGTCTATTTGGGAGAGTGCTTTTTTTGCTTTAAAAAACGCGACTTCATCACCTCGATAGGCGGCAGAAAACAAGTGCAGTAAAAGAATAGTCTTTTCATTGGACTGGTACACTTCGTCAGCGGGGGTCTTGCCGGCGGGTATCTCTATGTAACGAATGAGCGGAAGGCTGGAGAAACGGTTAAAGCCAGCAGGGCCAGGGCGCTCGATTTTTGTGAAGAAGTGCCGGGCCCTTGTCTGCATCAATGCTTTATAGGTGGGTGGATGCTTGTCACTGTAATCCTGCTCTGCATATTCTTGCGGGAAGTAGCGACGATACAAATCATTCCATAGTGCGCCAGAGTTTCGAACTGACTCAGCATAACGTCTGTTGGTCAGTGCAAGATTTTCTATGTTATCCCAATATTCCGGTGAAGAGAGGGCATGCATCACCAAATCATCGGGTAAATCTGAAAAAAGGCATGAATTATCAGGCATGAGGGTCCCCATCAATGTAGAGCCTGATAATTATCAGGCTCTAATTTTATTTATTTAATGCTTATTTTTCCTTGCGTTTTTTATGTGAAATGCGCGTGTCAGGACGGGAATATTTATTGCCAAACGATTCGCGTCTTGATGTCCCTTCGCTGCCATTTTGTCTGCTAAACGAACTTCGTTTTTCTCTTTGACCGTTTTCGCGGTTTCCAAAAGAAGAACGTTCTTCTTTTCGTGTGTCGCCGTACTTACTAAAAGCAGGACGTCTTGTTGTCTGATCATCGCCGTACTTGCTAAAAGCAGGACGTCTTGTTGTCTGATCATCACCGTACTTGCTAAAGGCAGGACGCTTTGCCTTTTGTTCACCACTGTACTTGCTAAAGGCAGGACGTTTTGCCTTTTGTTCATCACTGTACTTGCTAAAGGCAGGACGTTTTGCCTTTTGTTCATCACTGTACTTGCTAAAGGCAGGACGTTTTGCTTTTTGATCATCGCCGTACTTGCTAAAAGCAGGACGTCTTGATTTTTGTTCGTCACCATACTTACTGAAAGCAGGACGTCTTGTTTTTCTATCGTCTTCGCGAGAAAAAGAATGGCTGCTTCGGCTGCCTTTATGGGCGGCATATTTTGGTTTGCTCTCTGATGAATCAAAGGATGCGTTACCTTTTTTCTCGATCGTTTGTTTGGTGTACTTTTCTATTTTCTTAACGAGTAACATATCACTCCTTTTTACGAGTGAAATGGCGATACCGTCATTGCCTATTCGACCTGTTCGACCAATACGGTGCACATAGTCTTCACCTGTACGAGGTAAATCATAGTTGATAACGTGAGTAACATTGTTAATATCAATACCGCGTGAAGCGACATCAGTTGCAACGAGTAATCGAATTTTTCCACTGCGTAATTGTGTGATAGTGCGATTACGTTTGCGTTGATTCATGTCGCCATGTAAAGCGCCCACCTCATGACCAATTTCAAGCAATTCATCCGTTAATTCATCAGCTGAACGTTTTGTGCCAGCAAAAATAATGGCTTTTTGAATGGATTGGTCAGTCAATAAATCCTGAAGTAAAGCCATCTTATGCTCGCTGCTGTTGGCCATGATGATCTTTTGTTTAATGTTGTCGAGCGTGACGGTTTTGCCCGCAATTTCGATGCGCTCAGGGTGAGTCAATAATTTATTTGCAAACCGAGTGAGTTGTTGATCCATGGTGGCAGTAAACAACAAAGTTTGTCGAGTTTTAGGAAGTTTGCTTGCAATGAATTCCACGTCTTCAAAGAAGCCCATGTCTAACATGCGGTCTGCTTCATCCAAAATTAAAATTTCAATTTTAGATAAATTAATTTTGCCTTGCTCAACATGGTCAATCAGTCGACCGGGTGTAGCAATGATGATGTCATGGGGTTTAGATAGTTGTCGTAATTGTGTTTGGTAAGGCATGCCACCTAAAATACTGACGGCTTTGATATTTAAATTTTTCCCGTAATCACGTACCGCATCAGAGACTTGTGTTGCCAGTTCTCGTGTGGGTGTGAGCACCAATATTTTAGGATGGGGCGATTTTTCTAAGGTAGTTAGCCTTTGTAAGGCGGGTAATACAAAAGCAGCCGTTTTGCCTGTGCCGGTTTGTGAGGTGGCAATTAAGTCTTTCCTCGCAAGCGCTAAAGGGATGGCTTGTTTTTGGATGGCGGTAGGTTCGGTGTAACCCCGTTCGCTGATAGCAGACAATAGGGGGGCACCTAAATTTAATTCTGAAAAGTTCATCGTTTTTTCCAATAATGTAAGGATAAAGGTTACTCTTTAAAACAAGGAAGTGACCTTGTAAGGGAGTAGGGATGTGTAGAATGAGTAACTTATTGACCTGACAAAATGCGAAAAAACCGCAATAAAAACCACAAAATAGAAAAAACTGAGGAGAGGTCGTCAAAGAAAATCTCAAAACAACGGTCAAATTTTACCATCAATTGGACTGGATAGCTATTATTTTTTGGGCGTAGTTCTGTTACAGAGGGAAATTCCGGTTTTTAAACGTTCTGAATAAGAGGGTTAGGGGGTGTCGTCAATTCGCTAGCTTGAGACGTCATGCCTTGATTTTTGAGCACCGTAGCGGAGCATACGTGGGTGGGTATGTGAGCCGCGGAGCACAAAAAATCAAGGCATGACGTCCAAGATAGTAGAATTGACGACACCCCCTAGCCAGATAAAAGATAATTTTCCAACCCCACGGCTTCGATTTTTTCATGCAGAAAAAATCGTTTTCCTCCTGGGTAAATGACGGTTAGTTTATCTAAACCAAGCTCATTTAATGCCGCCAGCATCGAGGAGCTTATTTTAGGAGAAGAAGTATACTTACATTCAAAGCCGATAAGTTGTCCTTTGCTTTCAAGACACAAGTCTAATTCAGCGCCACTGTGTGTTGCCCAAAAGTAACATTCTTCTTCTCGTGCATGATGATGACGAATAATTTCTTCAATCGCTAATCCTTCCCATGAGGCGCCTAATTTTGGATAGGTTAATAGTGAATTTTTATCCGATATGCCCACTAATGCATGTAAAATACCACTGTCGCGTAAATAGATTTTGCTTGATTTGACTTGTCGTTTTTTTAAATTAGTAAAATAGGGTTTTAATTCACGAATCATAAATGTACCGCACAATATATCTAAATAATGACGGATAGTTTTATCTGAAACACTCAACGAACGAGCCATTTCTGAAGCATTAAAAATTTGCCCATGATAATGAGCCAGCATACTCCAAGCACGATGAAGTTGTTTTGATGGGATTTGAATTCCAAGCGCAGGAATATCTCGTTCAAGGAAAGTTTGAATATATTCTTTTCTCCAGGAAAAACTAATTTCTTCTGTGTTGGCAAGATAAGATAAAGGAAAACCACCGCGCAACCAGAGTTTTTCTAAATTATGTGTTTCAATAAAATTAAAAGGTGTTAATTCCAGATATGAAATTCGACCTGCTAAGGTTTCAGAGGATTGTTGAATAAGATCGCGTGAAGCGCTCCCCAATATTAAATAACGTTGTGTATCTCGATGGTTATCAATCAAGACTCGCAACATGGGAAACAAATCAGGGCGTTTTTGAATTTCATCAATGACGATGAGACCCTCAAGCGAACCCAATGCAAGTTTGGGATCGTCAAGACGGTATAAATCTTCCATATCTTCTAAATCAAAATAATGTGATGAATAATTCTCGCTGACTTGAAAATATTCTTTAAAATAAAATCGAGCCAAGGTTGTTTTGCCACATTGACGCGGCCCCAGTAAGGCCACAATCGGATTGACCTGGAAAGCCTTTTTTAGTTTTTCAATAAAATCTTGACGTCTCATTGGTTTATTTTGTGAAATATCGGAGTCTGTGTCCGAATTTTCAACCAAAAAGCCGATTTTGTCAAGATAGTGTCTACCGCCAAAATGCGAGCCCTGTTAGAGTATTTTTGTCAGATAAATCACAAGATCATCATCAACCATTACTTTCTCAGCATATTTTACAGCCATATTTTTATAATATAATCCACGGCCATCAGGAACATAGCCAAGATGAACATAAAGTCGCTGAGCACTACCATAATCAGCAATTAAACCCACTCCCAACCCAATCACTTTCCTCTCCCGTTCTCTTGCTAAGTCTTCACAAGCCTGGATTAGTTTCGTTCCAATCCCTTTCTTTTGATATTGTGGCAAGACATTCAAATCAGCAATTTCAGGAATATTTTTTTCTGAAAAAAATAGATAGTCTGATACCCACTTTAAAGTGACGTAGCCACAAAATTTTCCTGTATCTCTCGCGATCAGAACTGAACGATGACCTGATAATTGTTCTTTCAGATAAGCTTCATAGATACTTTTCGGTTTATGCCATCCGGTTTGTTTAAAGGCCAAAGCGATCTCATCCAGATCGGGCTGACTTAAAGGTACCAAGATCAATTGATTCATCGTTAAATCTACCCGTTAATTGAGCAACCATCATATATACCCCTTGTACCTGAAGATGCTGATTTTTGAGTTTGTCTTTTCCGCAAGGTAAAACTTTCTCTCGCTCGCAACAGAGTAGACTATTGCTTGTTCGAGAAAGAATTTTACCTTGCAAAAAATACTTCCTCAAAAACCAGTCCCTTCAGGTACAAGGGGTATAAATATGAAATCAATCAAATAGTTATGCGATTTCTGCACGATTCTGCACGATTCTGCACGATTCTGCACGATTCGTTATTTTCTAACCTTCCAAACCGTTGCTCTGCCTTTCCCAATTTGTTCGAGCAATAACAATTTTTTCAATGCTGCCAAGTCAGCTTTAACAGTTCGTAAACTAGCAACATCATCTAGTTGATCAAATATTTCATTTGCGCTTAGCGCCTTTCCACCTGTTAGAATTTCGAGTATTTTTTCCTGTCTTTTGTTTAAAGCTGGTTTTTCAATATTACTTATTTTTCCTCCCCCGCCCATTGGCTCTTTAAATCGAAAAATAACCACAAAACCACCAGAATATTCCTCAAATTCAGGTTCGGGTGTACCATTTTTTTGGCAATACCCTATCATTCGAGTTGTTCCGGTTCCCCAGCCTTCAACCCACCCTTGTTCATAAAAAATAGTCGCTATGGTTTTATTCCTAGGATACGACTCGTGCCTTTTTCGCAAAGCAGCAAAACTCAATTGTGGTGGCAATACACCGTTATTCCATAGCTCCAACCTGTCATCATAGATTGCCAATGAAATTGTTGCAGAATGATTGGTGTAATCGCGATGAGAAATGGCGTTAACTAAAGCTTCTCTAAGCGCAAGTTGTGGAACAGCCGGCTGATCGATTCTTTGTATATTGCCAGGTTCAAAAAAACTAGCGATCGGTAAATGACGCATGGCAAATTCCAATGCGGCAGATATAATTCGGAAAGCATTACCATACACCCGTTGATTATCAATAAAATCGCCTAATTTATCGATTCCTCTGAATCTAGCCAATCTGATCATGCATTGTGAGTAATCGGGCTTTACGTCTTTCGCATAGAGTACAACAGCAGCATTAACCAGTTTATCATTCTTGATTAATTCTAAACTGCGCAATATATGATCGATATCATAATTAAGCACTTCAATTCCAATTCTATGTTTATCAACACCTTCTTTTATGGTTCGACGAATGTCTTCATGATCCAATGAATTAATTGTATATCCTTTCGCTAGCTGCGTGTCCCACGCATGATTTAGTTGGCCACGTCGAACGAGTAATTGCTCATAGAGATGTTGCGACATCAATCCTGTTGAAGACTCGATACGTACATACGGACGACCATCGTAAGTATAAGGTGCATGACCACCAGCAATAACATCGATCACAATTACAAATTTATTATCATCAAAAAGTACATAATCAATATTTATCTGCTCGTTTGAAGGCGGTTCAATTTTTTTAATTTCACGAGCGATTTCCTGACGAGTATTATCTGTCAAGTGCTGCCCGATGATTTGGCCATCATCTTTAACTCCAATCAGGACAGTTCCACCTTTCGTATTTAAAAATGCACAGATTGTTTCGCATGCTGGTTTTAATTGTGTGGTAGATTTCTTGAATTCAAGGTTATGTGACTCACCCTGCTGTATCAGCGCTTTAACTTGACTAAGATCCATAAGTATTACCTTGCATATTTCCATTCATTAAATAAGCTGTGTACTTTGTCCAAGGCGCGGCCTTTTCCATCCATGCTGATTTTTATATCATTTTGTTTTAATAATCCAGTGAAATTTTTACTTGTAAATTGAGAGTCTTGATCTGTGTTGAAAATATTACATTTTTCAGCGGCTAATACTCTCGACAACGTATCAATACAAAAATCAGCTTCCAACGTAATACTTAATTCCCAATCTAAAACATAACGACTATACCAGTCTATTAACGTTATTTTTTGTCTGAAAATTCGTGTGGCTGCAGAGGTTGAGTGTTATACTAATATATGATTGATATAACCATCATATGTTAGTATAATATGATTGATATAACCATCATATATGGAGGCGATATGTCTTTGTTTGAGGTTTTAGCTAAGTGGAATCGCTGGGGCGGGGCAATGTTGTCAGGGGGGGAAAGGCGAGATATTTTATCTAAGGTGAGGCTTTTTTTAGAAACGAAAGAAATCGTTGTTTTCACGGGTCCAAGGCGCGCAGGTAAAACAACTATTTTGTTCCAAATTATGGATTTATTAACTGAGAAAGGGGTTGCTCCTGAATCGATGTTGCATGTTAATTTTGAGGAACCTGCTTTTTCTCCGCATCTCAATGTCGATTTATTGGAAAAAATTTACAAAAATTATCGTGAGAATATATTTCCTGTCGGGAAAATTTATTTGTTTTTAGATGAAATACAAAATGTAGCTCAATGGGAGAGATGGGTTCGCGCAAGAAATGACACAGAAAATATTAAAATATTTATTACGGGTTCTTCATCGAAATTGATGTCTAGAGAATTAGGAACTTTGTTAACGGGTCGACATATTTCTTTTAGGGTATTCCCTTTATCCTTTAAAGAATTTTTACGTTTTGAGGGGATCGAATCTCCTAAGCAACCTTTGTTGCTCCCCGCAAGGCCAGAGGTTCATCACGCGCTTAAAAAATATCTCAAATGGGGTGGTTTTCCTGAGGTGGTTATTTCTGAGAATGAGTTACGAAAAGAGTTGTTATTGAAGCAATATTTTGATGATATTTTATTTAAAGACGTGGCAATAAGACACAATATTCGTGACGTAATGTTGTTAAGAGGATTGGCTGTGCATTTACTTACGCATACAGCAAGCTTGGTTTCATTTCAACGAATTTCAAAATTATTCGATGTCTCATTAGATTTAGCTCATGCTTATTGTGATTATTTACAAGAGGCATTTTTGATTGATTTTCTGCCTTATTACAGCCTTAAAGTGTCGGAAAGAAATCGTAACCCCAAAAAAATTCATGCGATTGATTTGGGGTTTCGTCAAGTTTTAACTCTTTCTAATTCCTTGGATATAGGGCATGTGATTGAAACAGCCGTATACCAGGGGCTTATGCGTCAAGTACAAGATGGTTTATTTTACATTAATAAAGGAGGAGAGATTGATTTTGTCGTGCGAGAAGGTAATTCCGTGAAAAAGTTAATACAAGTAGTCTGTGGAAATCAAGACAATATTGAGCTAAAGCCCCATGAAATTTCTAATCTTAATGATGTTGCAAAATTATTTCCGGGTTCTGAAAAAATTGTTGTGTTAAGTCATGCGCTGGGTGGGGATGATAAGCAAAAAAATGATGTAAAAATATTACCTTTGTGGCGTTTTTTGTTGATGTAGATAGTATAACAAGCTCTCTGGGGTACTCCTTGCTGGAATAACCGAGATTTCCATCTGTGATGGAAATGTATGATGGATATGACGCCCATATTATATTGATATATGATTGTTATACCCATCATATAATTCATTCCATTGCTTAAAATTCAGCCATTCGAAAGGAGTGTTTATGTCAATGGAAAAATTTTTAGATCGTGCTGAGGCGGGGAAATTATTGGCAAATAAACTCCGTGCTTATACGAAGCGGAAAAATGTTTGGGTGGTTGCGCTGCCGCGTGGGGGGGTGCCCGTGGCGTATGAAATTGCACAAGCGTTGTCTCTTCCTTTAGATGTATTAGTAGTGAAAAAATTGGGTGTGCCGGGTTATGAAGAAGTGGCTTTTGGTGCCATCGCCTTGGGCGAAATTGTGTTTAACCGGGAGGTGATTGAAAATTTTAATCTTTCAAAAGAGGTGATGGACGAAATTATTTTTCAAAAAACAAAGTTGCTAAAAGAAAATGAAAAAAAATACAGAGGGGAGCGGGCTTTTCCGTCTCTTAAAAATAAAACGATTATTTTAGTGGATGATGGCGTGGCAACGGGTGCGACCATGAAGGTGGCCATTCACGTTCTCAAGAAATATGATCCTGAAAAAATAGTGGTGGCTGTGCCTATTTCAGAAATACAAACAGCAGAAGAAATTAAACAATCCGTAGATGAATTTATTTGTATACTCAGCCCTGCGCTGTTTTCATCGGTGGGTGAAGGGTATCAACACTTTCCTCAAACAAGCGATGAGGAAGTGAGGACGTTGTTAAGAGGTTAAGAGTGGCAGCTAATGGAAAACATGAAATCACTTGATTTTTGTGGTGGCCGAAGGTGGAATTGAACCACCGACACAAGGATTTTCAGTCCTCTGCTCTACCGACTGAGCTATTCGGCCGCAAAGTCGCTATTAAACCGGGTTAGAGGGTGAGAGTCAAGGTGGTTGATTTGTTTGTTTTGCGTAAGCGCTTCTTCAGGGTAAAATGTAAGTTTTATCGCTAAAAGGATTGCTGAAATGAGTAAAAAAATAATTCATACGGATTTGGCGCCTCAAGCCATAGGGACTTATTCCCAGGCAGTCAGGGTGGGGCAGGTGGTTTATATTTCAGGGCAAATTCCCCTTGTGCCCGGTACAATGCAATTAATATCAAGCGATATTCACGCTCAAGTTAAACAAGTTTTTGAAAATCTACAGGCAATCGTGCACGCTAGCCAAGCTACATTCGATGAAATAGTCAAAGTGACAATATATCTTACGGATCTCACCCACTTTGCTTTAGTGAATGAAGTGATGGCTCATTATTTTCAAGCACCTTATCCTGCGCGAGCTGTGTTGGGGGTGCAAAGTTTGCCAAGAGGTGCTCAAATAGAAATTGAAGCCATTATTATTCAAACGAAAGAGTTAGCATGAAGAAAACAACGGAACAAAAACCTCGTCTTTTAACGGGTGATACACCCACGGGAAAGTTGCATTTAGGGCATTGGGTGGGTTCTTTAGAAAATCGTGTGGCTATGCAGCGTGATTATGACTGCTATTTTATATTGGCGAACATGCATGCGTTTACTACGCGTGCATCTTGCCCACAAGAAATTCGACAAAATGTGTTAGATATTACTTTGGACTACTTGGCGGCAGGTATTGATCCTCATTTAAGTACGATTTTTATTCAAACTGAAGTTCCTGCTATCGCGGAGCTTACTTTTTTATTTAGTATGCTGGTGCCATACCCACGCTTAATGCGTAATCCAACACTTAAAGATGAAATACGAGACAAACAACTGGGTGACAATTATCCGTTTGGATTTTTGTTATATCCGATTGGTCAGGTGGCAGATATTCTTGCCTTTCGTGCTCAGGTGGTGCCGGTGGGAGAAGATCAGTTACCTT
This sequence comes from Gammaproteobacteria bacterium, assembly GCA_016218405.1. Classification (GTDB taxonomy): domain Bacteria; phylum Pseudomonadota; class Gammaproteobacteria; order HIGHO2-12-38-15; family HIGHO2-12-38-15; genus HIGHO2-12-38-15. The sequence goes on along the minus strand of JACREE010000014.1, from coordinate 59,369 downwards.
TGTTAGAGTTGGCACGAGAAGTGGCACGTCGATTTAATCAACTTTATTGTGGCGTTGATCCACACACAGCCGATGAAAACTACGTGAGTGCAGGCGGGTTGTTCCCTCTTTTTCAAAGCAAGCTGGGGCGAACCAAGCGTTTAGTTGGGCTAGGTGGTCCGGGTGCACACGGTCAGTTGTTAAAGATGAGTAAATCGCTGAATAATGCGATTTATTTAAGTGATGACAATGATACCGTTTATAAAAAAGTCATGAGTATTTACACGGATCCCCATCGCATTCGTGCGACGGATCCAGGCAAAGTAGAAGAAAACCCGTTGTGGATTTTTCATGATGCATTTAATCCTGATAAAGATTGGGTAGAAGAAACAAAAATGCTATATCAACAAGGTGGGGTTGGGGATGTGGTATGCAAGAAGAAATTGGTGGAAGTGATCATTGCGCTTTTGGAGCCCATGCATGAGCGTCGAAAATTATATTCGCAAGACGAAACATCATTGCTTGCTATTTTGCGAGAGGGAACAGCAAGAGCAAATGTGCTGGCCGAAGATACACTGAAAAAAGTGAAACAAGCCATCCATCAGGATTATTTTTTACGTGAATTTATTTTAAAGGATAGATGATATGAAGGCATTAAAGATTTTTTTTATGGTGTTGTTGGTTACGGTTGTACTTTTTGTTTTTTTAACCGTGATGCTTAATGTTTTCTTTAAACCAGAATTCATGCGAAATCATATCACCCGCATCGTGTCTGAAAAAATACATCGTGAAGTGAGTTTAAAGGGGAATTTGTCTTGGTCTTTGTTTCCTCGCATCAAGCTCAGTGCCACACATCTTGAATTAGGCAACCCAGAGGGATTTGTTGCAAATGATCCTTCTTTTGTGACGGTACAACGTCTTGATTTGGGCTTAGGGTTGTTGCCTCTTTTGACGGGCAAAGTGGTGGTAAATCATTTGGCAGTGGACGGTATGGTGGGGCATTTTGTAGTGGATCGAAATGGTCATAAAAACTGGGAGATGGCGCCTGCTTCAGTCAAACAAAACGATACAGCGAATTCGCCCCCTGTTGTTTCAAATAAACCGATTAATTTAGAAATACAATCCGTTGCATTAACGAATTCCCATTTTTCTTATGAAGATATTTCGAAAAAACAAAAAATAATGTTGGACAATGTGAATGTGCGTTCAACGCATATCGCGCCTGCTCAACCTTTTGATTTTTCTGTGTCAACAGCGTTTGATTTGGGAGGGCAGCGTTCTGGACAAATGAATATGACCTCTGAAGTGTTGTTCCAGCCTGATTTGAAGCAAATTCAGTTGGGAAATTTACAAATTCAAAGTCAGATCAATATGCCGTCAATGAAGCCAGTTAAATTGGTAATCAGCGGACAGATATTAGCGGATGTAGATAAACAGCATCTTGCCTTAACAGAATTTGATGGAAAAATTGATGCTGTGCATGTTTCAGGTGAGCTTGAAACGAATTACCAAGGTGATACACCTGTTGTGTTGGCGAAATTAAAAGTAGATCCTTTCGATCCAAAACGGATTTTCGCAATCGCAAATCAACCCTTTCCTGTTTTTCAAAGTTCAAGTGCAATGAATCAAATCTCGGCTAAATTTGAATTACAAGCTACGCCTAATTCTTTGTTATTAAATAAATTACAACTCACTCTGGATAACAGTATGTTAACAGGCGCTGTGGGTGTAACGGATTTTGCTAAAAAAATATTTCAATTTGGCTTGAGTTTAGATCAGCTGGATTTAAATCAATATAAGATGAAATCAGTGGGGAGTATGCCTGCGAAAACATCCCCTGCCGTTTCTTCTCGAAAAACATCGCCGGCTGCGGTAAAGGGTTGGGGTGGGGTGGGGAGTATCAGTGTGGGTTCATTGAAACTAGCGGATATGATATTGAATAATACCCAGCTGAGCGTATTGGCTAGCCAGGGTATTTATACGATAAATCCCATTAAGACCTACGTTTATGGGGGTAGTTATATTGGCCAGCTTACTTTGAATAGCGTGACTTCCAGTGTGAGTGCGAAGGGGGCATTGATGGGTGTTGATGTTCAATCGTTAGCGAAAGATTTATCGCCCATCACACAAGTGCAGTTAACAGGAAAAGCAGATATTAATCATCTTCTTTCGACGCGAGGGAATTCGTTGGATGAGTGTGTGCGAAATTTAAATGGGAATATGTTGTTTGTCCTTAAAAATGGTGTATTAAAGGGAATTGATGTGCCTTACTACTATGCGCTAGGAAAATCATTGTTAAATAGCAAGCAAGCGCTTACGCAAACAACAAATACCAATCAAACAGAGTTTGGTACTTTGTCGGGTAGCATGCTGTTCAATCAAGGTGTGGCAACGAATAATGATTTATTGTTGCAAGGGCCTGTGTTCCAAGCAAAAGGACAAGGTGACTTTGATTTAGTCAATCAACGTATTAATTATCAATTAACGATTTCCGCCTCTGCGCTGACTGATCAATCTATCCCACTGAAAATTACGGGTCCTTTTAATAAAGTATCTATTTTGCCTGATGTTGAAGTCATCGCAAAAGAACAGTTGAAGCAGCAAGCCAAAAAACAACTGCAAGGTAAAGTCAGTGATTATCTAGAGAAAAAAGTAGGGAAAGATGCTGCGAGCAGTATTGTGGAAGGATTGGGGGGGTTGCTACAGAAACAATAAAAACTCATATTTCAACACTGAACTGCATTGTTTCTAAAAAAGCAGGACAACTTAAAAGTGAAAGAAGGTGTAAATTCTATCAAGAAAAAACGTGGAGAAAAATTTTCTTTTTCAACGGCTGTGCTAAGTTGGTTTGATAGGCACGGTAGAAAAGATTTGCCTTGGCAGCAATCTGTGACGGCGTATCGTGTGTATGTGTCTGAAATTATGTTGCAGCAAACACAGGTTTCGACCGTTATTCCTTATTTTCATCGTTTCATGGAAGTGTTTCCTGATGTGAATTGCTTAGCGGCTGCGCCGCTCGATCATGTTTTACATCTGTGGACTGGCTTAGGGTATTATGCGCGTGCACGTAATTTGCATAAAACAGCTCAGCTGATCGCAGCACAGTATCGGGGGTTTTTTCCTTCTTCTTCTGAGCAATTACAGTCTTTGCCAGGTGTGGGTCGTTCTACGGCCGGGGCTATTTGTGCTATTGCTTTTAATCAAGCTGAACCTATTCTGGATGGAAATGTAAAACGTGTTTTGTCTCGTTTTTATGGTGTGAGTGATTGGCCGGGTAATAAAAAAATAGAAGAAAAATTATGGACGTATGCAAAGGCCTGTTTGCCTTTATTTCGATGCAGAGATTATACGCAAGCCATGATGGATTTGGGGGCGCTGTTATGTACACGTACGCAACCACATTGTGAGGGATGTCCGCTGAAGCTGAGTTGCTTGGCGTTTCAATCAGGCGAGCCCGCTCGTTTTCCAGGAACAAAGCCTAAGAAAACATTGCCAGTACGACAGGTGAATTTGCTGGTTATTGAAAATGAGAAAGGAGAAATTCTATTGCAGCAGCGTCCTTCTATGGGTATTTGGGGAGGGTTATGGAGTTTGCCTGAGTGTGAAGAAAATGATTTAGTGATGTGGTGTCAAAAAAAATTTAATCTTGCGATCAAGCAAGCGAAAGAATTATCTGTGTTTCGACACACCTTCAGTCATTTTCATCTAGATATTAAGCCTATTCGCGCGAAAGTCAGTTCTCAGGCTTTGTGTGTGATGGAGGATCAAGGTTTGATTTGGTACGATGCGAATGCGCCACAGTCTGTGGGGTTACCTAAACCGATTTGTCGAATTTTAAAAATGATAGAGGGGTGAATAAATAATGTCACGTACTGTTTTTTGTGAAAAACTGAAAAAAGAAGCTAAAGGATTTGATCTACCACCTTACCCGGGTGTGTTGGGGGAGAGGATTTATCAAACCATCTCAGTTGAAGCCTGGAAACAGTGGCAACAGCGTCAAATTATGTATATCAATGAATATCGTCTGAGCCTCTTGGATCCTGATGCGCACGCCTTGCTTGAAAAAGAAATGGAGAAATTTCTTTTTTCAGAAGATAGCGTACTACCACCCGGGGCGGGATCAACGAATTAAACGATGATTGGTTTTACCAGGATAAAATTGAAATTTATCGATAACTTCAAATTGCGACAATTTGCTCTATATTTGAACAGTCTGGGGCTGGGTTGGAGCATATTATTCAAATTATTTTGCAAATTTATTTAAAATAGTTTGAATAATATGCTGATTCGGGTTAAAACCATCTTGCAACAATAGTTCATTTCAAATTAAAGGAAACAGATATGTCAGATAAAGTACGTGGTACCGTTAAGTGGTTTAATGAAAGCAAAGGTTTTGGTTTTATTGAAAGCAATGGCAAAGATTACTTTGTTCATTTTAGCGCCATCCAGTCCAGCGGGTTTAAAACGCTACCTGAAGGAGCTAGTGTGTTATTTAAAGCTAGCCAAGGCCCTAAAGGTCCTCAAGCTGAAGAAGTTGAATTAGCCTAAAACCATTTGACATTAGACTTCTTTTGAAAGAGGTCTAATGTCTAGCGACAGCGTTTTCTCCTTCCTGCTGACCGTCATGCGAGCTTCGCTAAGCAATCCAGCATGATGTGGATTATGTTTGCTTGGCTGCGTCATTCGGTGCTATGACGGTCAGAGCTGGGAGGCGGGCGGGTGCTATGGGTTTGTTAAAAACAAATAGTTACCGGCGCGCTAAGCGAGAAACAACGTTAAGTGAGTGAAGGCGTCGAAAAACACGTGCTAGGTGTGTGCGGTTCCGCACCAAAATCGTGAAATGAAGAGAGCAGTAGTTGCCGTCATGTTCTTCAATATTTACATTCTGAATATCAGCGTCTGCGTCTGAAATGGCTGTGGTAATTTGAGCTAAGACGCCGCGTTGGTTGATCACTTCTACCGTGATTTTTACCTTGAAATCGCCCTCGGGGGTTTCTCCCCAGCGCACAGGAAGATAATGTTCTGGTTCGTTGTGTGTCTGCGTGCGCGCCGCCTCAGGGCAGTTCTTAGTATGTACTACTACACCTTGCCCTGTTTCAAAGAAGCCTGCAATAGGATCGCCTGGAATGGGGTGACAGCATTCAGCAAAACGCAAAATTCTGCCTTCATTTCCTTTGATGATGAGTGCCCGTTTTTTCTTTTTGCTGGGAGGAGTGATGGTGTCATTTTGTTCCGCAAGATGCAGTGCCACCACCGTGGCAATTTGATTGCCTAAGCCAATGGCTTCATAGAGCGCTTCTTTTGAAGGATAACCCAATTCTGAAGCAGTGCTTTTTAAAGCGTGATGAGGGAATTTACTCAGTGTGGTGCCCATTATTTTTAATGCACCTTTGAGCAAACGTTCTCCCAATGCCACTGATTCTGAATGATTAAGTTCTTTGAGGTAATTTTTAATATGGCTACGTGCTTTACTTGTCATGATAAAGCTAAGCCAGGCTGGGTTGGGGCGTGCACCTGGTGCAGTAATAATTTCGATGGTTTGGCCATTGCTGAGGGGGGTGCTCAGTGGCACAAGTCGTTTATCTACTTTTGAAGCGATGCAGGCATTGCCAATATCAGAATGTATAGCATAAGCAAAATCAACAGGTGTAGCGCCCAGAGGGAGTTCCATAATGCGCCCTTTCGGGGTGAAGACATACACTTCTTTAGGGGTGAGATCAATTTTAACATTTTCAATAAATTCGACAGGATTATCTGTGTTTTGTTGTTGTAAATCCATTAAACCTTGTAACCAATTTTGAGTATGGCTTTGAATTTCTTTTAGAGTTTTGCCTTTCTTGAAGATAAGGTGTGCAGTAATACCTTGCTCTGCTTTTTCATCCATTTCAGCGGTGCGAATTTGAATTTCAATGGGAGTGCCATTGGGGCCAAACAGCGTAGTGTGTAAGGCTTGGTAGTGATTGGTTTTGGGGAGGGCAATGTAGTCGCGAAAATGCTCAGGAATGGGGCGGTACAGATTGTGAATGGCGCCGAGTGCGCGGTAACAATCATCGATATTGTCGACGATAATTCGAAAGGAGAAAAAATCGATGACTTCTTGGAAGGAGAGATGTTCGCGCTTCATTTTTTTGTACAAAGTATAAAGATGGCGCTGATGGTACCAAATGGCGCTGGGGGGGAGATGGTGTTTTTCAAGGCAACTTTTTAAAGCCGTTTCAATCTGTGTGACGGCGGCTTGTCGTGTTTTTGTGACATGTTCAAGGGCAGTTTGGAGTACGCGATATCGAAAGGGGTAAAGTGTGGCTAAACCCAACTCTTCAAGCTCCATTTTAAAGGCGTACATGCCTAGCCGGCTGGCGATGGGAGCATAGATTTCAAGCGTTTCAATGGCTTTCTGACGTTGTTTTGCAGGAGGGAGCCCACCTAGGGTACGCATGTTGTGCAAGCGATCTGCTAGTTTGACTAAAATAACGCGAATGTCACGACTCATGGCGAGTAACATTTTGCGGAAGTTTTCAGCTTGTGCTTGCTCGCGTGTGGTGAATTCAATTTGGGTGAGTTTGCTGACGCCATCAACGAGATCGGCTATTTCTTGCCCGAATTCTTCAATGAGTTGGTTTTTTTCAATGGGTGTGTCCTCCATGGTGTCATGGAGAATGGCTGCGCTGATGCTTTGGTAGTCCATTCGCAAGGAACAGAGGATATGTGCAACAGCCAGGGGGTGGGTGATATAAGGTTCGCCACTACGCCGATGTTGGTGTTTGTGTGCGTCTGAGGCGAGTAGGTAAGCCCGATGAATAACCTCAATCTGCTCTCGATCAAGGTAAGTAATTAAGTCATGGCGTAGTTCGTCAAATAATGACACGCTAGGCTTCCTTATGAGTAAGCGTCACGACATCTTTCTGAGCAGATCTTCTAGGGTTTATTGAGACTCCAGTGAAACGACCTACTAGAGTGTATCGTCAATTTTTTTGTCAAATTGGGTATGACCCTGAGCAATTTCTCTGAGCGCGACAACGGTTGGTTTATCGTTTTCCCAAGGGACAAGGGGGTCAGCATTCGTTTGAGAGAGCTGTCTTGCCCTCTTTGTGGCCACCAAAACCAACTCAAACCGATTGGTAACATGTTCCAGGCAATCTTCTACGGTAATACGCGCCATTTTTCAGTGTGCTCCTCTTGGGTACATCTCTAACATTAAATATAGTATTCAAAACGAACAATTGTAAGTGAGTTGAGGAGCGAAGGGAAGCTTTAAGCGAGAAGTGCCCGAATAAGTGAGGCTTGGGTACGTTTTTGCAAGGACAGGGAGAGGCGGTGTGCGGTGATAATGGATTTGAGGTCGTTCACGGCGTGTGAAAAATCGTCATTAACCACGAGGTAGTCAAATTCTTGATAGTGTTGAATTTCATGGCGTGCCTCGGCTAAGCGCTTTTCAATCACGGCAGCGCTATCCTGGCCGCGTAAGCGAAGGCGAGAGCTGAGTATTTCCATGGAGGGCGGGAGGATAAAGATAGAAACTGTATTTTGGAATAAATTTGTAATTTGTTGTGCCCCTTGCCAATCAATTTCTAAAATGACATCGATATTGTTTTTTAGCTTTTCTGCGACAAACGAGCGTGAAGTGCCATAATGATTATCAAAAACAAGCGCATGCTCTAAGAAATCTTGATGCGTAATCATAGATTGAAAGGTGGGGGTATTAACAAAATGGTAGTTGATGCCTTCTTTTTCGCCGGGTCTCATAGGGCGTGTGGTGTGAGAAACAGAAATCTCCACTCGTTCTAAGCTAGCGACGGCGGCAGCGACTAAGCTTGTTTTGCCTGCGCCAGAGGGGGCGCAAATGATATAGAGTGTGCTCATGGGGTAAATTGCTGGTTTATCAGGCGAATTCCAGTTATTGTAGCGCAAAATCAATTCTTTAGATACGGGGGTTGCGTGTTAAAAGTGGCCATGGCTCAACTTAATTTCTGCGTGGGTGATGTGTTGGGTAACGCAGAAAAAATGATAGAGACAATTCAGTGGGCAAAAAAAAATACGGCAGACATGGTCGTTTTTTCGGAGTTGGCATTAACCGGGTATCCTCCAGAAGATCTGCTGTTGAGTGATGACTTGTTTGAAAAAATAGAAATAGCGCTGACAAAAATTAAAGCCTGTAGTCAGGATTGCTATGTTGTATTGGGTTATCCAGAAAAAACAAACGATGAGCGTTTTAATGTAGCCAGTGTGTTATTTGAAAATAAAATAATTGCGCATTATAGAAAACACTTTCTGCCCAATTACGGTGTGTTTGATGAGGTGCGTTATTTTACTCCAGGGCACCAAGGCTGTGTGTTTGAGTGTAGAGGTATCAAAACGGGTTTGGTGATTTGTGAAGATGTGTGGTACCCGTCGCCCATCGCGCAAGCGGTGAGTCAGGGTGCGCAATGGGTGATCACAATTAATGCTTCTCCTTATGATGATAAAAAATTTTCGGCAAGAACGCATGTGTTAAAACAGCGTGCTCAAGAAAACAAAGTGCCCCTGTTGTATGTAAATCAAGTGGGTGGACAGGATGATTTGATTTTTGATGGGCGCTCTTTATTAATGGATGCGCAGGGTCAAATACAGGTATGTGCCGCATTTTGTAAAGAAGACAGGGTGCTTGTTGAGATACATCAAAATAAAAAAAATTTGCTGGTTTCTTCATCTGAAATAATGCCTCCTCCTTTGACAGACTGCGCACAATTGTATGAAGCATTATGTTTGTCATTGCGTGATTATGTGACAAAAAATAAATTTAATCGGGTGTTTTTAGGGTTGTCAGGGGGTGTTGATTCTGCTTTGGTATTGACTTTGGCAGCGGATGCGTTGGGGGCAGATAAAGTAACGGCGCTTATTATGCCTTCGCGTTATACAGCAAGCATGAGTGTAGAAGATGCCTATGCATTGGCAAATGCTTTGGAGGTAAAAACGGAAGAAGTGACGATTGAATCTGTTTTCGATTCATTACTTAAAACTTTGACCCCTTTGTTTGAAGGAAGAGCATCTGATGTAACAGAAAAAAACATACAAGCAAGAATTCGTGCCATTTTATTGATGGCGATGGCAAATAAATTTAATGGGTTGGTGTTAACCACGAGTAATAAAAGTGAAGTGGCGGTGGGGTATTCTACTTTGTACGGTGATATGGCGGGTGGATTTGATGTGTTAAAAGATGTGTATAAAACAGAAGTGTATCGTCTGGTGAGATATCGCAATGAACAAGCAGCAATTATTCCAGAACGTATTTTAACGCGACCACCCACAGCGGAATTATCACTGGGTGAGGTAGATCAAGATGATTTGCCGCCTTATGAAGTGTTGGATAAAGTGTTGCATGCTTTAATTGAAAAAAACTTACCTGAGCAAGCTGTGGCGAAGTTGGGGTATGAACCTGTTATGGTTGAAAGAATCAATGCATTAATTAAAAAAAATGAATACAAACGACAGCAAGCACCCATAGGGCCGCGTGTGACTGTGCGATCATTTGGTAAAGATTGGCGTTTTCCTGTTACGAAGAGATGATAATGACTGAAAAAAATGAAAGTGAAAAAGTACAAAAAGTATTGGCGGGTTTAGGTTTGGGGTCGCGTCGTCAAATTGAAGCCTGGATGACTGAAGGACGTGTGCTTATTAATGATGAAGTGGCGAAATTAGGGACGCGTGTTACCTCTGAAGATAAAATAAAAGTAGATGGACATTTGGTAAGACGGTTTTCAACAGACAAAAGTAAAAAACGTGTTTTGATTTACCATAAGCCGGAAGGTGAAATTTGTACGCGGTCTGATCCGCAAGCCAGAAAAACAATTTTTGAAAATTTGCCTCCATTGAGAAATAGTCGATGGATTCCCGTGGGTAGACTCGATTTAAATACCTCAGGATTATTATTGTTGACAACCGATGGTGAGTTGGCGCATCGATTGATGCATCCCTCATTTGAGGTAGAGCGAGAATACGCAGTAAGAGTGTTGGGTGAAGTGACGGCTTCCATGATTAAACAACTAAAGTCGGGGGTAGAAATGGATGGCGTACAGTATGCTTTTGATGAAGTGGAGGACGCGGGTGGAACGGGAGCGAATCATTGGTACAAGGTGATTTTGCGTGAAGGAAAAAACAGAGAAGTTAGAAGGTTGTGGGAATCTTTGGGTGTGAAAGTGAGTCGTTTGATTCGTGTTCGCTATGGTTCGATTACCTTGCCGCGATTGCTGAGACCAGGTCGAAGCCGTGAGTTGGATGCGGAAGAAATGCGGGTTTTGTATCAATTGGTGGAAAAATAAAGTAAGCGTTCACGCAGTGTTCGACCTTTGGTCGATCAAAATGTGTAACTCTTTTTTAAGCTGATAAAGTACATCCATGGCTTCGCGTGGCGTCAGCAAATCAGGATTAAGGGCGTGTAATTTTTCTAGGATAGGCCTATAGGAAGGCGAACTATCTGCGGGAGCTTGGGGCGTGGGAAGAGCGGGTGTCAACTCTAATTGTTTTAATTTTTCTTTTGCAAGTGCGATAACAGGGGCAGGTACGCCTGCCAATTCCGCAACTTGTAGGCCATAGCTTTTGCTGGCGGGACCCTCGAGTAAGGTATAAAGAAACACGACACGGTCTTTGTGTTCAATGACATCCACGTGATGATTTTTGATGGTGCTGATTTCATCGGCGAGTCGAGTAAGTTCAAAATAATGTGTGGCAAATAAAGTGAAGGCGCGGATACGTGTGGCAAGATAATCCGCGCAAGAGAATGCAAGTGCAAGGCCATCGTAAGTGCTTGTGCCCCGCCCAATTTCATCGAGTAACACAAGACTTTGTTCTGTAGCATTATGAAGAATTGCGGCAGTTTCCGTCATTTCAACCATGAAGGTGGAGTGGCCTTGTGCTAAATTATCGCTTGCACCAATGCGTGTAAAAATACGATCAATGGGGCCGATTTGTGCTTGTTCTGCGGGCACAAAGCTACCTACATAAGCCAGTAACACGATGAGTGCAGTTTGACGCATATAAGTGGATTTCCCGCCCATGTTGGGGCCTGTGATGATGAGCATGCGTTGTGCTGAATTTAATAAAGTTGAATTTGGCACGAAAGGCGTGTCAGACAGTTGTTCAATGATTAAGTGGCGGCCTGCTTTGATGTGAATGCCCGTTTGTTCGCAAAACTCTGGACGAGTTAAACGCAATGTGTATGCACGTTCAGCAAAATTAGTGAGGACGTCCAATGTGGCAATGGCAGTAGCTGTTTTTTGCAGTCTCACGATGTCATTACATAAAGTATCTAGAATTTGTTCGTAAATCACTTTTTCGAGTGCGAGTGCGCGGCTACTACTGCTTAACACTTTTTCTTCATGCGCCTTCAGTTCAGGTGTGATAAAGCGCTCTGCATTTTTAAGTGTTTGTCTTCGTATGTAATCAGCAGGGGCGTGTTCAGCTTGACCTCGGCTGACTTCAATATAAAAACCGTGAATTTTATTGTAGCCTACTTTGAGTGTATTGATGCCTGTTCGTGCTTTCTCTGTTTGTTCTAATTTAATTAAAAATTCGCCTGCATTTTCTTGTAACAAACGTAATTCGTCTAATTCAGCATGAAAGCCTTCTGCAATAATACCGCCGTCGCGTAATAGCGCAGGAGGTTGGGGAACGATAGCCGCGTTTAATAATTGTGAGAGCGCAGAAAAATCAAATAAAGTCTGATTTAATTGTTGTAGGGTGGGGGAATTTAATTTTTCAAGGTGAATTTTTATTTGAGGTAAAACGTGTAGCGTATCTCGGAGCCTTGCTAGATCACGAGGTCGCGCAGTTTTAAGTGCGACACGTGCTAAAATGCGTTCTATGTCACCGCATTGATGAAGTAAATCATGAAGTTCATGCAGAGTAGAATCTTGTAATAAGTCAGCGATAGCTTGTTGGCGTAAGTTAATTTTGACTGTTGAGCGTAAGGGTTGATGTAACCATCGTTGTAGAAGGCGACGTCCCATCGCGGTGGCCGTGTGGTCTAAGACGTGAAATAGAGTGTGTTTTTTTTCGCCTTGCCGGTTGTCGGTGATTTCTAGATTACGGCGTGTGTGTGCATCCAGTAAAATCCATTCGCTGGGTTGTTCTACGTGAAAGGTGTGGAGATGTGTGAGCGCAGTTCGTTGTGTTTCTTGTGCGTAATTGAGTAAGCATCCTGCTGCTGCGACAGCAAGAGGATGATCGTCGCAACCAAACCCCGTTAAATCTTTTGTTTTAAATTGTTGAGTTAAAAGGCGTTGCGCGGTGTGATAATCAAACTCCCAGTCGGGACGTTTTTTAACGGCAGCATATTCTTTTAAGTCAGCCATAAAAGGAAAAGTTTCAGGCACAAGAATTTCACTGGGTTTTAAGCGTGCAAGTTCATCATACAAGGCGGCGCTGCTTAATTGTAAAACGTGCAAACGTCCATTGCTCATATTCAGTGTGGCCAAGCCTAAATGGGGCGTCTGATAAGCAATGGCAAGTAACAGAGTGTCATGACCTTCATCTAAAAAAGCATCGTCAATTACAGTGCCGGGTGTGATGATACGCGAAACCTGTCTTTCAACAGGCCCTTTGCTGGTGGCAGGATCACCCACTTGTTCACAAATAACAACCGATTCACCTAATTTTACCAATTTTGCCAAATATGTTTCTGCGGCATGATAAGGCACGCCGGCCATAGGAATGGGTTGTCCTGCTGATTGCCCACGTTGCGTTAAGGTAACATTCAGTAATCGAGCTGCTTTCTTCGCATCATCATAAAAAAGTTCATAAAAATCACCCATGCGATAAAACAAAAGCATATGAGGATGCTGCGCCTTAATGCGCAAGTATTGCTGCATCATGGGTGTATGTTGTGAAGACTCGAGGGTGTGAGACATGGAGGGTGAGAGGGGTGTGTGTCAGGTGTTTGCATTTTAACACATCCTGCTCGGACCTGAAGGACTCATGCTATGCAGTGTGACGCCTTAAAAAAAGCGTGTCAGTTAAAAAAATAAGTCAAGCTGAGCCCCAGCAAATCGGCGCTTTGCATGTTGCCGCCATTTTGGATGCGAGACCAGCTGATTTCCAGCGGGGTGGAGGAGGTAACATCATAGCTGAAACCAACGCCATAGGCAGGTAAGAGCCGTCCTTGGTTGGGGGCGCCGCTGACGTTAGAAAAAGTATGTGATGCGGTGGCATTGAGGTAGGCTGCACCCGCCTTGGCAGTGATGTTAAAACCCGCATCACTGATAGGAACGGTTCCTTTTATCATGATTTCTATGGCATTTTCATTGACCGTGCCTGTGCTGTTGGCGCCACCGACAACATTGTCAAATTTTGTTGAGGGAAACTGTACATACGCCAGTTCTACACCCCAATTCATATTAAATTGATACCCACCATAGAGGGAGCCACCGAGCCCTGTATTATCTACCGTTGCGGAGGCCAGACCCGTGTTGGAAGCGGAATAATTTGTGAAGGCTTCGCCAAGGGTGATGCCCGCATAGGGTCCAGGAAAAACAGCCTGTGCTGTACTGCTTAAGGTCAACCCGAGTAAAAAGGTGGACAATTTTCTTTTCATAGGGGCTCAATCTGATTGGTTGGTCAACGCGTTAGCCAAAGTAGTAACCAATACCGATAGCGGCCAAGCTTGAGTTGGCAATTTCATTGTTATGTAAAACCTGTGTCCAAGAGAATTCAAGGGGTACTTGCGGCCAAATATTATAAGTGGCGCCTGCACCATAAGTGAAAAGCGTGGCGTTGTTGTCAGAATAATCGGCTGCGGTAATTAGCGTTTGAGACGCTGTTTCTTTTACAAACGCAACACCTGCTTTCCCATAAATATTAAAACCACTGTCTACAAGGGGATAGGTTCCTTTTAGCACGATATCAAGGGCTTGATGGCGAATGTCACCCCCTAGGCTAGAATTGTTATTGAACCCTGTGACCCGCGCCATGCCGTACAGGGTATAACCTGCTTCAGCACCAAAGTAGTGATTGATTTGGTAGCCAAAATAAACGCGGCCACCTATACCATCGTTATTCACGCGTGTGATGCTTGAGCTATTGGTAAAATCACCATCATCATAACCCAGTTGGGTGTAACCCATTTGACCGCCCAAATAAAAACCAGGTAACGCGCCGTTTGGGACAGCGACAGCTTGTGCAGCATGGGTAAAAAACGCGGCTGTAGCAGCGAGTATTGCAGCAGGAATGAGGGGGAAGGATTTCATGAGAAACTCCATTTTCGAATAATAAGGGCTGGTGCAATATGTTTCTAATTTTGCCCAAGCAGGTCCAGTGGCGATTATCACATACTCAACACAGGGGGGCAACTTGCTACATACCCCTTCAGATACAAGGGGTATAAACATGGCATTCCTTCAGGTACGATATTCAAGTATCACATTTGTGATGTAAGTTCTTAATGGAGGTTGAAGATGACGATTGTAATCCTGTTGCTGATTATATTCCTGGCGTTGGGTGCATGGATGGTCATGATTTACAACAAACTCATTGCCCTGATAGAAGCGGTGAACAACAATGAAAAACAAATCGATATTCAGCTAGATCGACGTTACAAAGTATTTGAATCGCTCATCAATGTTGTTAAAAAATACATGGATTATGAACAGACAACACTCAAAGACGTGGTGGCATTGCGTAATAAGGCGCAGCAGGCAGAAGCCGCGGGTGATGAGTCGGGGCGACGCGCAGCGGAAGATGGTATTTCTAAAGTAGTGTCGGGCTTAAACTTAACGTTTGAGCAGTATCCTGATCTTAAAGCTAATCAAAATGTGTTGCAGTTGCAGGAAGAAATTGTCAGTACAGAAAACAAATTAGCGTTTGCTAAGCAAGCGTATAACGACAGTATTGAGCAGTACAATGTAGCTCAAAAATCATTTTTTGAATCAATAGTGGTGGGGCTTTTCCCTAAACTGTATAAAAGCTTTGTCTATTGGGCTTTGCCTAGTGATCAAGTTCAGCAAAAAGAAAATTACACCGTGAAACTTTAACTTATGATGGATTATAGCAGCGTACCTGATTGGCGAGGTCAACTCCGTCGGAATCAGTCGCGAACACGATGGGTTATTATCGTGTTCGTGTTGATTTATGCGATGGTGGGATTGTTATTAGATGTACTTTTTTACTCGCAGACTTACCCCGAAGCCTCCCCAAGTAGCCTGTTCCAAGCGTTGCTTAGCTTGCAGCTTTTCCCTTTTGCAACGTCGATATTGATAATCCTCAGTTTGGTGTCGCTGTGGGTAACCTATGCTTTGTATGACAAAATCATGCTTTTTGGTACGGAATACAAAGAAATAACGCCCAAGACAGCTAAAAATTTATCAGAAACGCAACTTTATAACGTGGTTGAAGAACTCAAATTGGCTGCGGGGTTGCAATTTGTGCCTCGCGTGTTTTTGATAGATGCTGATTACATGAATGCTTTTGCAAGTGGGTACAGTGATAAATCAGCCATGGTGGCTATCACGCGTGGTTTGGTGGAAAAATTGGATCGAGATGAGTTGCAAGCGGTGATGGCGCATGAGTTGAGCCATATTCGACACATGGATATCAAGCTGACTTTAACTGCTTCTGTGTTGAGCAACCTTATCCTGATGGTTGTAGACATGCTTTTTTATAGCGTGTTGTATGGTCGTGATGAGCGTGATCGTAAGGGTGGCCAAGGATTAGTTGTTATTATCATGTTGTTGAGATTTTTATTGCCCTTGATCACTTTGTTGCTCATGCTGTACTTAAGTCGTTTGCGTGAATACATGGCGGATGCAGGTTGTGTTGAATTAATGCGAGATAATTCTCCTTTGGCAAAAGCGCTGATGAAAATTGATCAAGATCATCAGACAAATAAAGAAAATTACCGTCAGCAATATGCAAGAACGGCGCATGAAGATGTGCGTCGTGCGGCTTATATTTACGATCCTATTCAGGCGGGTATTGAACCTGTGACCTCTTTGAGTGGGATTTTCTCAACACACCCAAGTATTAAAGAACGTTTGAAAGCCCTGGGTGTGCTCCCTTCTTCTCATTAAATGATTGGTTTTATGGGTAAAAACCAGTAAACTGCATTCATTTTGCACAGATTTGCCTAGGTGAGGGTTATGCAAAATCATTGGGACTTACCTCATAGGGCCCGGTTTGTAAAAAGAGGCAGGGTAGGGGCCGTTTTTTTATTTCTCCTATGGGTATGTCATGCAGGGGTAGCAGCAGAGCCTGTTCAGACGGCATCCCCCTTGCCTGCTAAGCGCTTATCCATGAGAGAAGCTGTGCTGCTGGCATTGCGTTATAACCCCAGTATTCAATCACAAGAATTACAGCGCGTGGTAGATAAGTTTGCGCTCAGGGTGGCAGAAAATAATTTTGAATTACAATATGCGTTGACAGCCAGCGGGCAGTATGGCCGTTCGATTACAAACAATATTTCTATTTACTCAAGTGGTACTCAAGTTACACAAACCACCACACTGAATAACAGTTTGGGTACGCAATTTTCAGCGCAAGTGAACAACCTGACGAGTACGCAAGGGATAAATACCACCAATGTAACCTTGAGTGTGACGCAACCTTTAATGCAAGGATTTGGGGAAGAAGTGACGCTGGCAGGGATACGTAATGCGCGTGATTCTGAATTTCTCAGTCGTCTTAATTTAAAAAATACAACAGCGCAAGCGATTACAATAATTATTTCTGACTATAGACAAGTGGTTGCAGCGGTAAATCAATTAAAAATTCAGCGCTTAACTTTAGAAAATGATTCAAAAACTTATCGTCAACTTGAGTTGCAAATTAAAAGTGGTCAGCGAGCACCTGCAGAAGCCGTTCAATCAAAAGCAGCCATTGCGCAAGACAATTTAAGCATCAAGCAAAGTGAAAATTTGTTAGCGCAAGCCAAGCAAACCTTATTAAATGACATTGGATTAAATCCTTGTACGCCTATTGATGTGATGTCAGATATTGATACACAAAACTTGAAAGTGCCTTTGTTAGAAGAAGCAATGCAAGTGGGTTTAGCGAATAACTTTGCCTACCAAGCGTCATTAATTCAGCAAGGGCAAAATCGTCGAAATTTAGTGGTGGCAAAAGATCAAGAACGTACTTCTCTAAATTTAACCTTGTCGAATACTTTGGGTGATGGTCAAGGTTTGAATATGTCCAACTTAAACGGAAGTAATGACAGCCAACAAAACGTGCAAGTTGAAGTATCGGTGCCTATTCGAAATTTTGCGAAAAAGCAGGCGGTATTACAAGCAAAAGTAGCGATTGAGCAACAGGAAGTGGCTATTGCGCAAAGCAGGCGTAATTTAGAAACTCAAGTGATTAATGCTATTACCAATTTAAAATTATTGAAACAACAGGTGGAGCTGGCCAAGCAGGCGCGTGATTTGGCAAAACGCAATCTAGAGATTTCAAAAATAAAATTATCCTATGGTCGTGTGACGATGTTTGAAGTGAGCAATCTTCAAAATTCCCTTACCTCATCAGAATTGGCGGTGGTATCTAATCAAATAAATTATTTAAATGCCTTATCACAGCTTCAATTTTTGATAGGGACAACCTTAAATACCTGGGATATTCAACTTAGAGATAAATGAGTTATAAGAAGTTTATGAGGTATGTATGAAGAAATGGATAATAGCGTTTATTTTCCTCTCTTTGCTGGGGTGTAAGGGAAAATTTGAAGCGCCAAAAGGCTATGTTGTTTATGCGGTGCAGCGACGTCCTATTGTGAATGAATTATTTTTTAGTGGAACGGTGCAAGCCTTGAAATTGGCTGTGATGATAAGTCCAGTGGATGGGGTGATTGAGAAAAAATATTTTGAATACGGTCAGCAACTTAAAGTAGGGATGCCGCTTTTTACACTCCGCTCGGCACAATTAGAAAAAGATTATCGTGAATCCTTAACTTCTTATCTTAAAGCAAAAGAACAATATGATAACAATCAAACTAAATTAGATGAAGATGAAGTGTTGCATAAAGAAGGTATTATCTCAACGAATGAGTATCATGCATCCCAAACAAATTACAATGATGCTTACCTAAGTTATTTTCAGGCAGAGCAGTCATTGAGCCAAATACTGCAAAAAGCAAATATAAAATTAGAAGAAGCGAAGTCGCTCATGATAAGTGATCGTGAGGCGGTGAATAAAGCCTTGCTTACACAGTTTGATATATTGAATTTAAATGCAAACGCGGATGGGGTAGCCTTGTTGCCTGAAAAGGGTGCAGGCACGGGAGAAGAGGGAGCAGGAAGTTCAACGAAAGTTGTGGTAGGTAGTCAAGTTAAAGCAGGACAGGTGTTGGTCTCTATTGGTGATATGACGGGGATCAGTCTGACAGTGTCTGTCAATCAAGTGGACATTAACTCAATCAAAGTAGGGCAAAAAGCCGTAGTGACAAGTGATGGATTTCCAGGCATTGTTTTAGAGGGAGAGGTGGCAGATGTCAGTGCGCAAGCCTTGGCAGGTGTGGGCAGTGTTTTACCTACCTTTCCTGTTAGAGTGGATGTGAAACATATCAGTGAAGATGATCGCAAAAAAATCGCGGTGGGCATGAGTGCCATGGTTAAAATTATTGTGGCGCATGAACCTACAATATTGGTGCCGATTAATGCTGTGATGGTGAAAAATGGTTTAAGTACAATAAAAATGTTTGATCGTGAAACAAATAAAAAAATCATTGAAGTACCTGTTATGACAGGGCAAACCACCTTGCAAGATGTAGAAGTCACCAAAGGATTAATTGCAGGAGATCATATTCTTGTCCATCGTAAAACTTGAAAACATTTGTAAAAATTATTATCTGAATGATGTTGCATTCCCCGTGTTAAATGGAGTGAATCTGCAGATTGAAACGGGTGAATTTGTCGGTATTGTAGGTGAGTCGGGATCGGGTAAATCAACATTGATGAATATTTTGGGTGTTTTAGATCACCCTACATCAGGTAAATATTATCTGAATGAATGTGATGTATTCTCGTATGAAGAAGATGAATTAGCTGCATTACGAAATCGAACCATTGGGTTTGTTTTTCAATCTTTTTTCTTGCTTCCGCGTATGACCGCTTTGCAAAATGTGGGATTACCGTTGTTGTACCGCAATCTTTCTCCCGAAAAAATCAAAGAACAATCATTTAAAATGCTAAAGAAAGTAGGATTAGAAGAATTTCACGATAGAAAACCAACGCAATTATCAGGAGGACAACAACAGCGTGTGGCAATTGCGCGTGCTTTGGTGGGAGAACCCCATTTATTATTGGCTGACGAACCGACAGGCGCTTTAGATAGGCGTACAAGCGATGAAATTATGTCTCTGTTTCTGTCTCTTAATCGACATGATGGTATGACAGTGGTGTTGATTACGCATGAAGAAAAGGTGGCAGAGCGTTGTGGGCGTGTTTTGCGAATGGAGGAGGGGTGCTTATGTCAGGTGGAGCAAATCAAATAAAGTATCTGGGGGAAAGCGAGTTAACTGGTGAGTTAGTAGCCTTGAAGAACTTGAGCGATGATGATTTATCGCAAAAACTTGTGCCTGATTCAAGGTGGGTGACGCTCTATTTATCGGCTGTTCGTCAACGAAAGCCTGTTCCTATTGAAGAATGGGTAAATCGCGGTGTCATTGGGTTTTCAGTGGAAAATGTTGCAAAAGTAATTTTGCAGCTCATTGGTCAGGAAGAAACAGAAGAAGAAATAAAAGCTTTGTTGAAAATTGAAATTTTGCAAAATAAAAAAGAAAATAGAGAAAGGGTGCATGATGCGTCTGTTGAGTTAATTAATGTGGCTTTTATGTTGGAAATTAGTCAAGGCAAAGAATTGACTCAAGAAAAAAAGAAAAAATTAGAAAAATTAAAACGATGGGGGGCTGATGTTGATGCAAGGGACAGTGCTGGGAATCCTTTTCTTTATCGATTATTGCGCAGAGGCGAGGGGATAGAAGGAGAAGTGTACCATGCTGTCTGTAGTGCGTTGAGTGTGGGGGCGGATGTTCACGCTAAACCTCCTGCTGAAAGGAGAGAGAAGCGATATTCTTTTTTGGAAAAGGTGTTGCTTGTTTGTCGTTATGCTCATTCAGGGAGTGAGTGGAGTGTGCGTTTGATGATACGTCTGATCTTGGCAGGCGCTCGCCTAACAATAATACGTCCTGAAGAATTGAAGATGGATAATCTAAATTTTTATCTTTTGTTTGTGTCAGGAGAAGGTGTGACATCTCGCCAAGCTTTATATAAAAGGACGCAGTGGTTTTTGGAGGAATACATCAAACTACGTACCTTGGAGGGGGCTGATTATCACCTGGCTGTGCAGCGTCTTTGGCGTTCAGATTGTAGTCAAAAAAATAAATTAAATGTCGCGAGAGCTTGTTTATCGTTAATTTCAAAAAAAATAAATGAAGAGGAGGAGGGAGGGTTGTTTATTTTGGATGCCAAAACGATAAAACCTGCGCTTGAAGAAATGGGATTTATGTCGGACAAGGCGATTGAATCCGTCTTGACGGGGGGTCGTTTAGGAAGGCTCATCATCCAACCTTATAACGATATGGAGACAGCACGTTGCCGTCATAGAGCGTTGGCAAGAGCTTGAGTCCGTTGTATTCTCTCATATCAATGAAAAAAGTGTTTCGATAAATAGGGGGGAGGCGTTTAAGGCGGGAATATAATGAAAAGAACGCCCGCCTGCATTTAAAAAAATTTTCTTATTTGTAACCGCTATTTCTTCTAATGTTTCTAAACAATCAGCAACAAAACCAGGACAAAAAATATCAACGCTTTGGCAACCGTTTTCCGCTAATTTTTTCAAGGCCGCTGCGCAGCTAGGTTGTAACCATTTTTGAAAACCAAATCGTGATTGAAAGACAATTTCATAGCCCACCTTATTTAAATGTAAGCGTTCGGCTAAAAGATGCGCTGTGTTGAGGCATTGTTTTTCATAAGAATCACTTTGTTGGCTGTGTGTTTTGGGCAAGCCATGAAAAGACAATAATAATTTTTCACCACGCGAACGTTTTTTCCAGCTATTTTCGATCTGTGTTGCCAATGCTTCTATATAGAGAGGATGAGCATAAAAATCCTCAATAAATTTATAGTCGAAACTGGTGTGTTGAGATTCTAATGCTGAAAGAAAAGCAAATTTTGCAGAGCCTGTTGTGGCATGAGCGTATTGTGGATAAAGAGGAATAACCGTTATTTTTTTTATCCCTAAGGAGCGCAGTTCCTGAATGCCTTCTGAAATGGAGGGTTTGCCATAACGCATGGCTAAAGTAACGTGAGTGTGTAAGTGAGAAGCGATAATTTTGTTTTGTAAGGCTTGGGTTTGCGTGAGGGAATACACCATTAAGGGAGAACCCGAAGGTAGCCAAATAGAGCGATATAAAGCGGCCGATTTTTTTGATCGAAAAGGTAAAATGAGGGTGTGAAGTAAATACTTCCAGAGCGGTGGCCAAATTGAAACAACCAAGGGATCAGATAAAAATTCAGCTAAATAACATTTAACAGCTTGAGGTGTGGGTGCGCTTGGTGTACCTAAATTAATGAGTAACACACCCGTGTGTTCGTTGGTGACGAGTGTCATGGTTTTAATCCCACGCCCTTATTGAGCAAATAAAGGTTAACAAAAAACAAAAGACACGTGAGTAAGAATAACAAGCCGAGTGAAAAATAAACATTGATGTCGGTGATACCTAATAAACCATAACGAAAAGTGTCTACCATGTAAATAATGGGGTTAAGTTTTGCGAAAGTTTGCCAATGTGGAGGAAGTTGATTCAATGAATAAAAAACACCGCCCAGGTAAGTAAGCGGCGTGAGAATAAAAGTAGGAATAATGGCAACGTCATCGAATTTTCTAGCAAACAAGGCATTTGTAAAACCTGCGAAAGAAAAAAAGATAGACGTAAGTAAGGCTGCGATGAAAGTAACGAAAAGATGCTGGAAGTGTAAGTGAGTGAAGCATAATGCGATTAATCCCACAATAATGCCAACCAGTACGCCACGCAAGATTCCTCCCGTGGAGAAGCCGAGTAATATGACCCAGTTGGGTGTAGGAGAAACTAAAATTTCATCAACGCTTTTTTGAAAGCGCTGTGTGAAAAAAGAAGAAACCACATTGTTGTAAGCATTGGTGATAACAGCCATCATAATAAGACCGGGTGCAATAAATTGCATGTAAGTGTAACCTTGGGTGAGTGGCAGCTGTGAGCCAACAAAGTTACCAAAAATAATAAAATACAAGGCCATTATAATGGCGGGCGGCAGCAGTGTTTGAGACCAAATTCGAATAAAGCGCGTGATCTCTTTGCTGACGATGGTGGAAAATGAAATAAATGTAATATTTGATGATGGTTTCATGGATAGGGCCAAGTGTTTTACGATGAATTCGTTAATTTTAAAAATAACTCTTCCAGACGATTCGTTTTATTTCGCATGCTTTTTACTAAAATGGTGTGCTCGCTTAATTTTTGAAAAAGATCATTGATGTTTTGTGTGACATCAATTTCTACATCTAATGTATTTTGATCAAGTAATGTGATGTTGAATCCAGGTAAAATGGGTGTGTGGTGAAGAGGGTCACGCAAATATAAAATAAAATGTTCTTTTTTTAATTTGTTGAGCAAGGTATGTTTTTCTGTGTGTTCAATGATTTTTCCATGATTAATGATAGCAATGTTTCTGCAAAGTGATTCTGCTTCTTCTAAGTAATGTGTTGTTAAGATAATGGTGGTGCCCTTTTCATTTATTTCTCGTACAAAATCCCAAAGAGAGCGACGTAATTCAATGTCTACACCTGCTGTGGGTTCATCTAAGATCAATAGTTTGGGTTCATGAATGAGGGCGCGAGCGATCATGAGCCGTCGCTTCATTCCGCCTGATAAGTCGCGTGCATTGGAGTGGCGTTTATTCCAGAGACCTAAACGTTTAAGGTAGTGCTCGGTGCGTTTTTTTGCAATGCGATAGGGGATACCATAATAACCCGCTTGATTAATGAGGATTTGTTCGACTTTTTCAAAAATATTGAAATTAAATTCCTGGGGCACGACACCGATGCATTGTTTGGCTTCGGAAGGATGTGTGTCTATGTCATGATTAAAGACGCGTATGCGTCCTGAGGATTTATTGACGAGGGACGTAATGATGCCAATGGTGGTAGATTTGCCTGCACCATTGGGCCCAAGTAAAGCAAAGAAATCACCTTTGGCTACAGAGAAACAGATATCTTGAAGGGCAACGACCCCATTTTTATAGGTTTTGTTTAGGCTTTCAATTTGAAGTGCAAACATACTTTATTTTACGCTCGCTAATCATAATCATGAGGGTTCTTCAAGGTCTTGAAGTGCTGTTTTTTCTAATTCTACTTTTTCAATTTTTACAAAACGATTTGTGATTTTTCGCGCGGAAGTTTGCACATCTTGAATATCACCGTGTGCTTGGTTGATGTGGCGTGCGAGCTGATCCATGCGTTCTTGAAAACGCTGAAAATCTTGTGCTAAATAAGATAGATGTTCTTGGATAACGTGTATTTGTTTTCGCGTGGCGGCATCTTTGATCACTGCACGTGCTGTGGTGAGAATAGCCATCATGGTGCTAGGGGAAGCAAGCCAAACACGTAATTTATGTGCTTCTTCAATTAATTCAGGATGATTTGCGTGTATTTCAGCAAAAATAGATTCAGCTGGAATAAACATCATGGCGCCATCGGCTGTTTCACCTGGAAGAATATATTTTTGAGCGATATCTTGAATATGTTTTCTGACGTCAATTCTGAATTGTTTTTCTGCATTACGTCGATCACTTTCGCCTAATTGAATGTTGGTCATGGTGCGATAACTTTCAAGTGGAAATTTTGCATCAATCACAATGTTGCCGGTGGGCTCAGGTAAGAGTAAAAAACAATCAGCGCGTTTTCCATTACTTAAATCATGTTGCAGTTTGACATGAGAGGCGGGGATGACGTTGTGGATAAGCGAAGAAAGTTGTACTTCACCAAATGCACCGCGAGAACGTTTGTCTGACAAAATTTCTTGAAGGCTGACAACGTTGTTAGATAATTCAGTGATTTTTTTCTGGGCCTCATCAATAATGGCCAATCGTGTTAATACATCGACAAAGGTAGCCGTGGTTTTTTCAAATCCTTCTGTCAATCGCCGATCTACTTGACCGCTAATTTCTTTTAATCTCAAGTCAGTATCTTGAGTGAGCTTTTCTACGCGTTTTCCGAGCGTGTCTGCGTTAAACGTTAAAGTTTCATGGATACGTGCTGAAACAGATTGCAGGCCTTGAGACAGGCTTTCTTGCAATACATTTAAAGTTTTGAGTTGGTGGTGATCAAATTGTTGACGAAAATCGTGGTGTTCTTTTTTGCTTTGTTCATTTAATGAGTTAAAAGATTGATTGATTTTAGAGGTTATTTCATGCAGGTATTCCATCATGCTTTGATATTGCTTAATATGAGTTTGGAGCGCAGAAGAAAGCTGATTGAGTAATAATTCTTGCTGAATTTTGTTCTGGGATGACAATTCTTGTTTTAATGAGTAGAAATGAGCTTCGTTCTCGATTTTTATTTGAACGCCTTGTTGAGTCAAGTGTTCAAGCTTGGTTTGGGCCTGATGCTGTAATTGTGTATGTCCAGATTTAATCCATAAAAATAGTATAATTTGGAGTGCAAATGCAGCGACAACAGTCAGAAAAATAATTTCGAGCATAAAATGGTTGGGTAGAGTCGTAACGTGCCATAGTTACACAGAATATTTTCTTTGTGAATAGCGGTTCTTTTTTTATCCTAGAAAAAGCAGGTTAATATCTTTACGAATTGACGGTTTGTAATAGATTCAACGGTTTTTTCTGGGTTTATAGCTATACTTTGCTTAGACGTTCTGAATTTAGGGATGATACAGAAGGGAGTAATTAGTATGAGCCGTAACCAACCTAGCGCCGATGCCCCCCTGTTTTTTGTAGGTGTATTGAGTTCTGTCATAGGGCTTATTGTGCTGTTGTTTATTTTAGTGATGATTCCTTATGTTTTTTTTAATGCAACGTCCACGGTGCCTGATTTTGTTATCACCCTGTCTGGATGGCTCGAGGAGCACAATGACTTGCAGGGATTCTGGCACCGTGTCGTATTGATAGCCCCTTTTTTGTTAGCGAGTGGATTGCTTTTTTTTATTTCTTGGCACGCTACTGTGACGCTGGAAAAAAAAGATGCAGAGCTGGCGAAATTGCATGAAAAAGCCGTGGCAGATGAGCGGGATGAAGGGCGTGAGCTGAAAGGAACGGAAGAAGCGAAGGGATTTGAGGAGCGTCATCCCGCACTGCTTATTTTTTCACTTATTTTGTTGGTGATTGGGGGGTTAGTTCTTATCGAATATTTAATCGGTGCGGATATTTTATAACGATTTGGGGAGGCAAGAACTGTATTTTTTATGTCCATTATGATAAAATGGCACCCACAATCACTCAAACAACCGTTTGAAGCTTAATTTTGGCCTTAACCGAGTTAAAAAGTGAAAGTAGGAGCGAAAAATGATTAAGTTTAAGTTCAGTAACGGTAAAACAAAAAAGTCACTCAGTTTGGTATGTTGTCTTTTTACCTTAGTATGCGGTGGGTGTGGCGCGGTGAGCCGCCCTGCAAGTCTGCCTGGTTTGCCTAATCCCGATAAAACAGCGCGTGTGTTATCCAAACAAGCTCAAGATTTAAATCCAAAAGTGATTAAGTTGGCCCTGAATGCGTATGATAAGGCGCGCAGTGAAGGGTATGATCAAAAAGAAGTATTAACGGTTATCGATTATTCTAGACCTTCCAATCAGCGTCGACTTTGGGTATTTGATTTGCGTAATGAGCGATTACTTTTTAATGAGTTGGTCTCTCATGGTAGGAATAGTGGAGATGTAGTGGCTTCTTCCTTTTCGAATCAGCCCAATAGTTTGAAGACGAGTATCGGTGTTTATGCCACAGGCTCAACCTACGCAGGAGAGCACGGCTATTCACTTCGGTTAACAGGTTTAGAGCCTGGATTTAATAATAACGTGTATAACCGCGCTATCGTGATGCACGGCGCATGGTATGTGAATACCCAATATGCTCGTCAACATGGCGCAATTGGCCGAAGTTGGGGATGCCCTGCGATTGATCCGCAGGTTGTTCGACCTGTGATTGACACTATTTCACACGGAACCGTGCTCGTGGCTTATTACCCAGATAGGGCTTGGTTAAATTCTTCGAGTTATTTGAGGGATACGCGCTGGGCATAAAGCTAAGATGGCCGTTCAGCCCCTCCTTCTTTACGACGGGATTTTATATTTTTCCTCAGGTGTAATTTTTTGTAGGTGATCGTTAACAAAAAACAAGGTAAACCGCTTCACATCCGTGGGGCGGGTGCTCTTGCGGTAAGTGTAAATATAATCCCAACGGTTCACATCAAAACTATGCGCAAGCACAGGATTACCCATGATGTGTTTAACTTGCTGCGACGTCATGCCTAAACGACGTTCTGCCAGCATGTCAGGGGTGATGATATTGCCTTGTTCTGTATCAGGTCGATAAATGAAGCTACATCCGGTGAGGATCAATACGCTGAATAATAGGATTATTTTTTTCATTACCACCTCGTGATGAGTTCAGATTGAATGGCTTGTTTGAATGAAGTGCCAAACTGACCTGACAGTTGTGCCAATAAATTATTTTCGTCATTATAACGAATAAGGTTGTCATTTTTAATGATGTCTCTTGCAACTTTATCGACACTACCAAAACCATCAATTAATCCTAAAGGTTTAGCGCCCGTCCCTGTCCATGCACGACCTGAAAAAAGATCGTCCGTGATTTTCAGGCGATCACCGCGGCCTGCTTTCACATCTTGAATAAACTGTTGGTGCACTTCATCCAGCATGGTTTGTGCAATGGCTTCATCCGTTTTTTTCAGGGGAGAAAAAGGATCTAAGAATCCTTTATCACTGCCAGAGGTAATGAGTCGGCGTTCAATACCGAGTTTATGCAAGGCATCAACTGCACCAAAACCATTGATCATCGCGCCAATGGATCCCACTAAGCTGCCGGGATTGGCGTAAATAGAGGCAGCGCTGGCAGCGATATAATAGCCACCCGAAGCACAATAATCTTCACATACCGCATAGACAGGAATTTTTTTGTTCAGGGTTCGTAAGCGCATGACTTCATCATACATGTAGGATGATTGCACACTGCTGCCTCCTGGGCTGTTGATGCTCAAGATGACTGCTTGTAAATTTTTTTCTTCATACGCATCATGGAGTGCGGTAATGACTTTATTGGCGCTGGCCTGCCCGTTGTCATCAATAATGCCATGAATATTGATCACGGCGACATGAGGTTTGTTGCGATTGAAAGTGGTTTGTTGAGTGTGTTTTGATAAGAAAATAAAAAATGCGATAAATCCAAAAAAAACAAGCTTGAAGAAAATGCCCCAACGACGTTTTCGTCGTTGTTCTTTCAGGGTTTCAAATAATAAGGTCTGTAGGGTGTCTTTTTCCCATTGGGTTGGTTCAGTCATGGTGAGTGCTCGAAAAGAATATGAGTAAAGAGAGTGTGCAAGCTTGAGTTTATACTTTTAAACCCCAAATAGAATACCAGATTATGAGTATAAGAGGAGCTCTATCATGAGTATTGTGGAGAAATTAACAACAAAATTTCGTGCAGCATTGGAAGAAGCGCAATCTTTGGCGGTGGGTCGAGAAAATCAATACATTGAACCGGCTCATTTAATGAAGGCCTTGCTTGACCAATCAAATGGGACCACCCGTCCTTTGCTGGCGCGGGCGGGGGTTAATCTGCCAAAACTAGAAGATAAATTGGATGCTGAGCTTGATCGTCTCCCCCAGGTGAGTGGGGTGCCAGGTTCTGTCTATGTGTCAGACACACTGGGGCGCTTATTAAATTATTGTGACAAATTAGCAAAAACACGAAAAGATCAATTTATTTCAAGTGAATTATTTTTATTGGCTGCATTAGAAGACAATGGAACTTTGGGAAAAATACTGAAAGAAACGGGTGCCAATAAAACAAATCTTGAAGCGGCGGTTGAACAAATGCGAGGAGGAGAACAAGTGACGGATCCTAATGCAGAAGATACACGTCAAGCCTTATCTCGGTACGCGATTGATTTAACAGCGCGTGCAGAAGAAGGAAAATTGGATCCTGTGATTGGTCGTGACGACGAAATTCGTCGTACGATTCAAGTGTTACAACGACGTACTAAAAATAATCCTGTTTTAATTGGTGAACCCGGTGTGGGTAAAACAGCCATTGTAGAAGGGTTGGCGCAGCGCATTGTGAATGGAGAAGTACCAGAAGGACTTAAAAACAAACGCGTGCTGGCGTTAGATATGGGTGCCCTGGTGGCAGGCGCTAAATATCGAGGTGAATTTGAAGAGCGATTGAAAGCGGTATTAAAAGAATTGGCCAAACAAGAAGGCCAAATTATTTTATTTATTGATGAATTACATACGGTGGTAGGCGCAGGAAAAAGCGAAGGATCGATGGATGCGGGCAATATGTTGAAACCTGCGCTTGCAAGAGGTGAGTTGCATTGTGTGGGTGCGACCACGTTGGATGAATTTCGTCAGTATATTGAAAAAGATCCGGCGCTCGAGCGACGTTTTCAGAAAGTATTGGTGGACGAACCCAGCGTAGAAGATACCATTGCGATTTTGCGCGGATTAAAAGAGCGTTATGAAATTCACCACGGCGTTGAAATTACGGATCCTGCCATTGTCTCGGCAGCGACTTTGTCGCATCGTTACATCACCGATCGTAATTTGCCTGACAAAGCCATCGATTTAATTGATGAAGCCGCCAGCCGTATTCGTATGGAAATTGATTCTAAGCCTGAATCCATGGATCGTTTAGAACGTCGATTAATTCAATTAAAAATCGAACGAGAAGCTTTGAAAAAAGAAACGGACGATGCGTCTAAAAAACGATTAAAACATTTAGAGGAAGAAATTAATAAATTAGGAAAAGAATATTCTGATTTAGAGGAAATCTGGAAAGCAGAAAAAGTATCTTTGCAGGGTACACAACATCTCAAGAGCGAATTAGAACGTTTGAGAATGGAATTGGAAACGGCGCGCCGTGCGGGTGATTTAACGCGCATGTCTGAGTTGCAGTACGGACGCATTCCGGAAGTAGAAAAACAAATCACGAAAGCAGCTGAAGCAGAAAAAACAGAAAAACAGCTAGTGAGAAACAAAGTAACTGAAGAAGAAATTGCAGAAGTGGTATCTAAGTGGACGCATATTCCTGTGTCTAAAATGTTGGAAGGAGAAAAAGAAAAACTACTTAAAATGGAAGAATTATTGCATCAGCGCGTCATTGGTCAAGATGAAGCGGTGTCGGTGGTATCCAATGCGATACGTCGTTCGCGTGCAGGGTTGGCTGATCCGAACAGACCCATCGGTTCATTTCTTTTCTTGGGGCCAACGGGTGTGGGAAAAACAGAATTATGCAAAGCGTTAGCCGGCTTTTTATTTGATACAGAAGAAGCCATGGTGCGCATCGACATGTCAGAGTTTATGGAAAAACACACGGTAGCGCGTTTGATTGGTGCCCCTCCAGGTTACGTGGGTTACGAAGAAGGAGGATATTTAACGGAGGCAGTGAGACGCAAACCTTATTCAGTGATTTTGTTAGACGAAATTGAAAAAGCGCATCCTGATGTGTTTAATATTTTATTGCAAGTGTTGGATGATGGACGTTTAACCGATGGGCATGGTCGCACGGTTGATTTTCGTAATACGGTGGTCGTGATGACCTCCAATTTGGGTTCGCAACGTATTCAAGAATTAGCCGAAAAGAAAAATGCCTACGACAAGATGAAAGAAGCGGTAATGGAGGTGGTCACACAGCATTTCCGCCCTGAATTCATTAATCGTATTGATGAGATGGTGGTGTTTCATCCGTTGGGACGAGAACAAATTCGCCGTGTGGCCAACATTCAAATAGAGCATTTGCGCAAACGTTTGCATGAAAAAGATATGAAGCTGAAAGTGGACGAGAAAGCCTTGGATTACCTGGCTGAAGCGGGCTATGATCCCGTCTATGGTGCGCGACCTCTCAAGCGCGTGATCCAACAAAGTGTAGAAAACCCGCTAGCTAAAGACATTCTGACGGGTCGTTTTAGTTCTGGCGATGAAATTTTTGTCAAACTGGAAAAGGATAAGCTGGTGTTTTCAGCGGATTGACATTATGTCACGTGCCATTATGATGGCTTTTACCCTGTTGCTTTTTTCAATGCAAGGATGCGCCATGACGGCATTCATCTTAACCAGTTCTGCCTTTCACGCGGGCGGGCTTATCCCCGAAAAATACACCTGTGATGGAGAAGATATTTCTCCTGCGCTAACTTGGCAGGGGGCGCCTGCGGGCACACAAAGCTTCGTTTTGGTGTTGGATGATCCCGATGCGCCGGTTGGTATTTGGGACCATTGGTTGTTATTTAATATTCCTGCAAATACCCAGGTGCTTCCTGAGGGGATGAATGCACTTCCCCCGGGTACCCAGGAAGGCTTAAATAGTTGGCACAGGCTGGGGTATGGGGGGCCTTGTCCACCCGATACCTTGCATCGTTATTTTTTTAAACTGTATGCCTTGGACACGACCTTAAGTTTACCTGAAGGGGTGAAAAAACCATTGATTGAAGCCGCCATGCAAGATCATATTTTGGCGACTGCGGAGCTTATGGCGAAATATGACCGACCGAGGTAATGTGAAAAACCATTCAAGATTGCTCCTCAAGAGTTTTCCGTCTTTTGTGGCTGTTTTCTGCAGTGTATGGCTTTCTTCTTGTGGGCTGGCGACCTATGAAAGTGGTCAGGTCAAGCCAAGCGCCAAAGCTAAGGGGGCAGCGGTGGGTGCAAGTGCAGGCATTATTATAGGCGCAGTGACCAAGGCAAATATTCCCCTCGCTGCCATAGGTGGTGGTGTGCTAGGGGGTGTGGTAGGTGCTTCCATGAAAAGTGCTTGGGCGGCCCGTGAGCGCCTGGAGCGTGCGGGCGTACAAGTGGTACAACAAGGCGAAGAAGTGAGTTTATATATCCCTGTTGATGTTTGTTTTGAGTCAGCCACAGACATCCTCCAGGAGTCTTGTCACCCCGTGCTGGATCAAGTGGCTGTTTTGTTAAAGGCCTACCCGCCGGACGCCCCCATGACGGTGACAGGACACACAGACGATATTGGCTCACCCAGGCATAAATGTTCGCTCTCAAGCAAACAAGCTCAGGCTGTGGCAGCTTATCTTTGGGCCAAGGGGCTCTGTTGGGAGCAACTCAAGGTGGTGGCTGCCGGTGATTCGGGTGCGCTTGCGTCTAATCATTCTGCGCGCGGCAGTGCTTTTAATAGACGTGTTCAGATCGATATCTTTCCTGCCATGGATCAAAAATCCTGATTGTCTTAGATTATTCCGAAGCTGACATACCAAGCTTGTTCTTCCTGTCTATCCGGCATAAAATTTTGAACTTTTTATTCCACTTAACATTTTGTTAATGGGGTGAGCGTAATAATGGTAGAAGTTTAAAAACTCTTATTTTTCTAATGTTAAAGGAATCTTTCTCATGGGTGTTGAAGCGAAGTTGATTGTAGAAGAAGCCCTTTCTTCTTCCGAAAGTGCAGATAAAGGAACATGGGCTCAACGCATCAAGAAATTTTTTTCGCCACCTGATCGAATTAAGATTGGTTCGAAAAGACATGCCTTGAGAGAAATCATATTGGCAGAAGAAGAAGTGTTGCCTGCCCTGGAAAGAGGGAGTGTGCCTCAGGGAGAGTTTGTGAAATGGGGTTCATTTGAATTGAATGCCTCAAAAGGGAAAGGTGCAAAACTCAAAGCAGCAGGGCGAGACACATTTAAAAAACCACTTTATAACAAAGCAGAAAATGCCTTTATTCGTGAAGTCATCAAAGCTTTTTACATTTTGTCTAATGAAGATGGGGAAGATGAAAAAACCGCTAAACGACATAAAGATGAAGTTGAATGCCGCGCACGCAGACGTTTGTTGCCAGAACTCAGCGAAAACACTTTTTCGGAGAGCGATAAAAAAGCACGCTTCGAAGCGCTGCTGGAAGAAGAAAAAAACAAGCTAAAAGAAGCGAAGAAAAAAGGGTTAGATGAACAAGTTTCAGAAGACATGCTCGTGGATTTCTTAACGAGAACAGGAAGTACGGCTATCTATGCATCAGAAAAGGGTCGAGCAGCGCGCGAAAATTATTTGCGTCAAGCGGATGCGGATAAAAAGAAAGCGGAACAAGTATATGAAGACGCCTATCAAACCGCTCTTCAGTTAAGTGAAAGAAAAAAAGCAATGGCCAACGCCATTCGTCAACGCATCTTGAAGGTGTTGGATGATAAAGAAACCAAGAAAAAAATTGAAGACGAAGCTTTTTTTACCTTAAGCAAGTTTAACAAAGTGTTCTATGTGATAGGTAAAATTTTTGCGTTAATTTTTGCGTTGGGGTGTGCCTGTGCAACGGCGGGTATGTTGTTGATCGTTTTTCCTGCTATTCCACTGGTGATACCCGTCTTTGTTTTTCTAGGCGGATTTTCGGTCAATTATGCTTTATCCAGTAAAAACACGCCTAGTGTTTTTGCCTACTTATTTAATATGTTTAAAGGGTTGAGTGCACTTAAGCGCGCCGCGTTGGGGGTGGGATTTTTCATGGCGTTGGCGACAGGGGCGGTGGCGGGTGTTTTTGCCTACACAGGTGCCATTAGTATTTTGACTGCATTGGGCGTGACGAGTGCTGCTTTCCCACCTCTCTTTGCTTTTGTGGCGGTGGTGTCAGTGCTTGTTCTCACGGCAGTGATGTTGCGTGGCATGGTGAGCGCCAGTAAAGGACACGTGGGTGAAAAATTTGTGGATTTTTTCAAAAATTTATTTAAACGTAGATTGGTGCCGCGTTGTGTATCTGGGGAAGTAGAAAATCACCAAGAGTCTGATTTGCGTTATGGTTTACGTATGGCTTTCACGGCACTTTTCTTTGTTGGATTTTTTGTGGTGGCGTGTTTGGGCTGTGCTTTAAACGTGTACAGTGGTTTTCAAACTATTTCTGAAATGCTCATGAAATTGCATGAAATACCCCTGTTGGTGTGTCAAGGTATTTCAATGGCTGTGGCCGCTTTCTCTTTCTTGGGTGAAGTGAAATTCCATTCTGACACGGCAAAAGATAATGCAAAAACGCTGACAAACGATGTCTTAGATATTATTCGTCGAGCCAAAGAAGCATGGCGTGGGGAGCGTTATGTCAATAAATCTAAAATAGTGAAAACGATCATTGTGGGTGTGGTGCTTCTCAAGTTTTTATTTTGGAATGTGATTGGCAATGTGTTTCCTGCAGCGAAAGGTTCGGGGGCTGCCTTGGGTGCTTTGGCTGGTGCAGAATCTTTTGCGGATACTTTCCGTGAATACATGGAATTTATTGAAACCGCTGTCAAAGAAGTGAATAAGTTCTTTAGAGGGATAAAAGCAAGCATCCAAACTTTTATGGCGAAGAGAAAAGCGCAGGGTGTGCCAAATACTCAGGATGAAGGTACGCCGCCTTCTCCCCAGGGGGGTGACAATGGAAATAACGCGAACTCTGCCCCGCCTTCTCCTCCCCAGGATGATAACAATGGGAATGATAAGGGTGTTGCTGTGAAAACAACAATCAGGTGTATTGTGCCAGAGCTATCTGATACTGTTGATTCGTCAACGAATGCTCCATCGTCATCAAGCAGCGCAAGTTACAGACAGGTTGTGCATGCTGTGAGAGAAGCGATTGAAGTACAAGTGGTTAAACAACATCAACAGAAAGAAGAAGTATTGTCAGCGGAACTTCATCGAGCATTATCGTTGATAACACCTTCTGCTGCACCCAAAAATTGTGGCTTTTTTCCAACACCGACGTCTTGTGCAGTTGAAGCAGCGAGGAGAGAAGATCGTCAAGAACCTGATGCAGCACCTCGCGTTTGTGCGGTCGCTTGATGATAGCCCCTAGATAGGAACAAATTCAACTTAAAAGGAGTGTGCTCCCTATAGGCTAGGGTATGCACACATTGCCTCCCCACCCTCCGGGGCGATGTGGATTGCTTCGTCCGGCGGAAAAACGCCGTCCGTTCTCGCAATGACGGCCCAGAGAGAAAAAATGCAGGCCATCATGCCCCCCAATCCTCCGGGCCGTCATTGCGCGAACAGCGCGAAGCAATCCACGTCATGTTAGTGAAGTTCTTGCGGATACGGAGGATACACCCCGCGCATATCTAAAATAGAGCCTGAGCCTTGCATGTATTTCGCGATAAATTTAGGTTGCTTGTAATAATAGATATTGCTCTGATCAACAGCCAGCATATTTAAACTTTGTTGGGTGTTGATTTCTGCCTTGCCTTGTTTTTGAGTGCGAATATGTGCGACTTGTGTTTGTAAATATTTGGCATCCAGTGTGGCGCTGTCGCTGACATCAGCCTTGAGGTTGTTTGCCACACCTGCTAATAAGATATGTCCTTTTTTCCCCGCGGTGATATTGAGTGTCGTTGTGTTAACCCAATACATCACGAGTTTCCCGTCATTATTAAAGTTGAGGTTGGCTAAGACAATATTGCCTTTGATCCAGGCGTTGACATTGCCTTGAAGTGTTAAATCAAAATAACGACTCTTAAAGTGTTCAAGAACTAAGTTGCCTACCCCGTCAAAACTAATACTGCAAAGCTGTCGATAAGGGAGGCGAATGAATAGGGGTTGAGTGATCTTGTAATCATATTTAGGGTTCATACGAATATAGAGGGTGCGATCCAATACCGTGGCTTGTACGCGCGATACAAATGCTTTATCACCCGTGATGCGAATGGCATCATCATCTCTTTCTCCCTCAACGACATTCACATTAAATTTGCCCTCAATGACGACTTTGTCATAACACTGGAATTGAAAATAAGCGTGGACCTCTTGTCCTTGTGGGGAAATTAATTGCGCACGACGATACCACGAAGTGTCTGTCACCGTGGCAACGAGTTTATTGAGGTGTTGTTGAAAAGAATTTGGCGTGGTCGTGTTACAACTGGCCAAAAATAAAAAAACAAAAAATGGTAAAAAACGATGCATTGTTACATCCTTGTGGGATACCTAGGATGTTATGGTACTGGAAACGAAAAAAGAACGACACCCTAAAATTTCAGGTGAGAGAGGGGAGGGAAAACGTCTGATGTCTTGGCATTCACTTTTCAAGCGGAAGGCGATCTTTCATCTTCGCCAACGCTTGGGCGCGGTGGCTGATGCTGTTTTTTTCTTCAGGGGAAAGTTGAGCGGCAGTGCATTGCAGCTGAGGTAAATAAAAAACAGGATCATAGCCGAAGCCTTTGTCGCCTGTTGCCTCGAGGGCAATCTGTCCGTGCCAAATACCCTCTGTGACCAAAGGCGTGGGATCCAGGGGGTGTCGGATAAAAACCAAACAACAATAAAAATAAGCGCTGCGGTCATCTGCAGGCAGGAGCTGTAATTTATCGAGTAATTTTTTCCAATTAGCTTGTTGATCGTCGGAGCTTGCGTAGCGAGCAGAATAAATGCCAGGTTCGCCTTGCAGTGCAGGCACCACCAAACCAGAATCATCCGCCAGGGCGGGTAAGCCGGTGTGAGCAGAAGCATGCCGTGCCTTAATAAGTGCATTTTCAATGAACGTAGACGCAGGTTCTTCACACTCAGGTACAGCAAAATCTTGTTGTGAAATTAATTGATAAGGTAGATCACGAAACAAGCGTTCAAATTCACGAATTTTACCTGGATTGTGTGTGGCGAGAATGAGTTTTTTTGTCATACATTAAATAAAAAATGCATGATGTCGCCGTCTTGGACAACATAGCCTTTTCCTTCGAGTCGCCATTTGCCTGCTTCTTTTGCGCCTTGTTCGCCTTTGTATTGGATAAAATCATCATAAGCCATGACTTCTGCGCGAATAAAGCCTTTTTCAAAATCAGTGTGGATGACGCCTGCGGCTTGTGGCGCAGTGGCGCCGATGGGTATGGTCCAGGCGCGTACTTCTTTGACGCCCGCAGTAAAATAAGTTTGCAAATTCAATAAACGGTAGCCGGCACGAATTAAACGATTCAAGCCGGGTTCGTTTAAGTTGAGCGATTCAAGAAATTCTTTTTTATCTTCGTCGGCGAGTTCAGCGATGTCAGATTCTATTGATGCGCAAATGGCCACGACTTCTGCATGTTCTATTTTGGCATGAGCGCGAACAGCATCTAAATACGAATTATTTTCAAATCCATCTTCTGCCACATTCGCAATGTAGAGTGTGGGTTTGTGGGTCAGTAAATTAAGCGTACTTAGCAGCTTCGCATCGTCAGCGTTGAGATTGAGGAGGCGCAAGGGTTTATTTTCATTTAGTAATTCACGTGCTTTTTCTAATAAGTTTTTTTCATGTAAAGCTTGTTTATCACCAGCCCTTGCCATTTTTTGATTGCGTAATAAGGCTTTTTCAATAATGTCGAGATCAGCCAAGGCAAGTTCGGTATGAATGATTTCTATATCGTGTAAAGGATTGATTTTTCCTGCCACGTGCACGATATCGTCGTTTTCAAAACAACGCACCACATGAGCAATGGCATCAGTCTCACGAATATGAGCTAAAAATTTATTCCCCAGACCTTCACCTTTAGAGGCACCCGCAACGAGGCCCGCAATATCAACAAATTCCATGGTGGTGGGTAAAATTCGTTTAGGGTTGATGATGGCCGCAATATGCGTTAAGCGTTCGTCTGGCACAGTGACCATGCCCACATTGGGTTCGATGGTGCAAAAAGGGTAGTTGGCCGCTTCAATGCCTGCTTGGGTCAATGCATTAAACAACGTGGATTTGCCTACATTAGGAAGGCCGACAATACCGCATTTAAATCCCATGATGATAGTTCTCTCTGTTAGTCCTGGGTGTGTAATATTCGCATGGCTTTTTCCATGTCGCCTGCAATTAAATAAGGGAGTATGTCTAGGCTGACTTGAATGGCATCCTCAATTTTTTTTTGATCTTCAGCGCAAGGGCGCGAAAGTACATAGTGTGTGACGTGATCGCGATGGCCTGGATGTCCAATCCCAATACGTAAGCGATAAAGTTGAGTGGATCCCAGTTGTTGTGCAATATCCCTTAATCCATTGTGTCCGCCATGTCCACCGTCAAATTTCAGCCGTGTTGTGCCAGCAGGTAGATCAAGCTCATCGTGTGCAATGAGTATTTCGCTGGGTTTGAGTCGATAAAAATGAGCCAGTGCATACACAGCTTGACCGGACAAATTCATGAAAGTGTGTGGGATGGCCAAATAGCAAGTGCCAGAAGGTGTCTGCCACTTGGCAGTGTCAGCTAAAAATTTATTTTCTTTTTTGAGGGTGAGTGATTCTTTTTTTGCGAGTGCAGCTACAAACCAGGCACCTGCATTGTGACGCGTTGTTTCGTACTGAGGGCCAGGGTTGCCGAGCCCAACAATGAGTTTAATGGCGTGGCTCATGATGCGAGTGCTCCCAGTAAAAACTGATCCTCTTCTCCTGGGTTGCAGAAGAGGAGGATCATTAACAGGCTTTGGGGGTTATTTCTTGTTGTCTTTTTCTTCTGAAGCAGCAGGTTCATCTGTTTGATTGATAGCAGGCACTTCCGCTGCAACAGGTGCGGCAGCTTCTTCCTCTGCTAATGCAGCACGAGGAATGTGGATGCTGGCCACCGCTTTGTCATCATGGTGACCATGAGTGAGATCAACCAATTCTACGCCAGCCGGCAAGCTCAGATGTGATAAATGAACAGACTCATCCAGCTTGAGGTTGGAGAGATCAACGGCGATATATTCAGGTAAATCTTTAGGTAAGCAAAACACATCAACGCTGGTTAAGAGATGTGAAACAATGCCATGATCATCTTTAATGCCAGGTGCCACTTCTTCACCTGAAAAATGAAGAGGAATGGTCATGCGAATTTTTTCTTTACCTGTGATGCGAAGAAAATCCATGTGCTGAATATAAGGTTTGTAGGGGTGGCGTTGAATAGCTTTGAGCACCGCTTGTTGTTTTGTACCTTCTATGTCGAGCGTTAAGATATGTGAGTAAAAAGCTTCATTTTTTAATGCTTTTGTCACTTGAAAATGATTCAGTGTGAGTGTAACAGGTGTTTTGTCGGCACCATAAAGAATGGCAGGGATTTTTTCTGCACTGCGACGTAGGCGGCGGCTCGCACCTCTCCCCACATCAGCACGCGCTGTGGCGGTTAACTCAAAAATAGATGACATAGATGGCTCCTAATACTTAAAAAAGGCTGGAATTGTCTTATCTGCGACCGACAAAACAAAGGGGGCGATTCTAACTTAAAAAAACAGAAAAGTCTATTGAGTTAATCTTCAAACATAGAGCTAATAGAGGCTTCTTCATGGACCCGGCGGATGGCTTGTGCCAGGATGCCGCTGAGGCTGAGCTGGCGTATTTTGGGGCAGGCTTGGGCTTCGGGAGAAAGAGGGATGGTGTCAGTGACTACGACCTCATCGAGAACGGAACTTTCAATATTTCTAATGGCATTGCCTGATAAAACAGGGTGAGTGCAGTGAGCGATCACTTTGGCTGCGCCATTTTTCTTGAGTGCTTCGGCGGCCAAACAAAGTGTGCCGGCGGTATCGACGATATCGTCAGCCACGAGACAAATGCGGCCGTTGACGTCGCCGATGATGTTCATGACTTCGGCGCGGTTAGGCGAGGGACGTCGTTTATCAATGATGGCTAAGTCTGCATCATTAAGCCGTTTGGCAATGGCGCGTGCGCGTACAACGCCTCCCACATCCGGAGATACGACGACGATATTATTTAAATTTCTTTTTCGGATATCATCGAGTAAGACGGGTGTGGCGTAAATATTATCGACAGGCATATAAAAAAAGCCTTGAATTTGATCAGAGTGTAAGTCGACAGTTAAAAGACGACTGAACCCTACCGCGGCCAGCATGTCAGCGACAATTTTAGCGGTGATAGGCACGCGAGCGGAACGAACGCGACGATCTTGGCGGGCATAGCCAAAATAAGGCACCACAGCCGTGATGCGTGTTGCAGAAGCACGTCGCAAGGCATCTGCCATGATGACGAGTTCCATGAGATTATCGTTGGTGGGTGCGCAAGTGGGCTGTAGAATAAAAATATTTTTTCCGCGAACATTCTCTAAGATTTCAACCATGATTTCGCCGTCGCTAAAGCGGCCGACGTGTGCTTTACCTAGCGGAATATTAAGGTGTGTAACGACTTTCTGGGCGAGGGCAGGGTTGGAGTTGCCAGTGAAAATCATCATGTTAGACATAGTAGACCCCTAGAGATGTTTGCACGGACAACTGGCTGGGGTGCTAGGATTCGAACCTAGGTATGCGGAGATCAAAACCCCGTGCCTTACCGCTTGGCGACACCCCAAACTGTGAATTAAACGTTCACACTGAGAACATCGCTGAACGATGTGGTGAATGCTTAAATCGCGAGGGCCTTATTCTGCAATCAGAATAAAAAGATGTCAATCACTTCACTTTGGTATCCTTGTATTTTATGGAAAAAAAAGTAAAGTTGTCCTGGAAGTGGGTAACGTTTAATCGATGATAGGGGAAAACATGAAATTTTTTGCAAGAAAACCTGTTTTGCGCTTGCCGCCTCATAGACATAGAGAACAAACAGCAGAACCCATGCTGCAATCAGAACAGCAAACAGCAGAATCGAGCCAACCTAATACAACGAATGCTCAAGCAATGGGTGCTATGGAGCAGGCTATGCGTTTGGTGTTTTTTACGATACTCCCACCTCTTCCAGCAGATAAAAGAACACAGGTTGATGGAATTATTCAGGAGAAATGTCGGGCTGCTTGTGCTTCGCGGACTTGCAAGTCTTAAGCGTTGATTTCCCAGCGATTGATCCTGATTTTTACTTGCAGTTCGGGATAAGTCAGTGTCAGTGTTTGCGGCAGTTTATAACCTTCAACAACGGTATAGTCTCCATATTCAACTTGCCAACCCGCTGCGGGGGTGGGTAAGCCCCGGATCCAATAGATGAGCGCGCGGACAGGCAGGCGCCACCCTAAGGTTTGTTGGAGTAAGGCCTCGGGGGTGGGGGCTTGGGTCAGGTGGTTTTGGGGATCAATTAAACTGACCGAGTGAGGCGAGCCCTCGATGTGTTGATGATAGGTTCCTAAGGGTCCAAAGAAGTCTATGGTATAATTCTGACCTTGTTGATGCCAGTTGAAGCGAGCATGGCTGCTGTCTTCCTCCGTGTTGATGATGATTGTCCCTTTAACGGTCCAGTTTTCGAGTTGTTTGGGCGAGCGTGTGGGCGTGGCGAAGTGGGGATTCGTCAGCGGTAAGGGGGCGCAGGCGGCGAGCAAAAGCAGCCCAGACAACAAGGCGATATTTTTTAACGCATTTATCACAGAGTCTTCCTTTTATGTTGATCACGTGTGGAGTCAATCATCATACCGCGCCGATGTCTTTGCGTGAACGGTTGACGTTTGGTCCGCATCATTTCCCCCATTCGTTGTATGATTTAACGCAACAAGCACATGTGGGTGAAGCGGCTATCTTATCAACGTGTAATCGCACGGAAGTATACTGTAAAACGGCTCGTGAAAAACCCGTGATAGAGTGGTTGCTCGCTACGCAGGGTTTGCGGTGGGAGGAAGTGGCACCCCATTTGTATGTATATAAAAATGAAAAAGTCATTAAACATATTTTGCGTGTGGCTTCTGGTTTGGATTCTATGGTGGTGGGTGAGCCACAAATTTTTGGCCAACTCAAACAAGCTTTTTCGATAGCGCAAGCGGCAGGTACCTTAGGAAAAGGTTTACATCCACTATTCCAATATGCTTTTTCAACAGCAAAAGACATTCGTTCTCAAACAGCCGTGGGACGGCATCCTATTTCATTTGCTTACGCTATCATGGTGTTGGCAAAACGTATGTTTACGCATATCCAACAAAAAACAGTGTTATTGTTGGGGGCGGGTGAAACAATAGAAAGAATGGCGCGCTATTTTCACGAAAAAAACGTACATAAATTGATTATCGCTAATCGTACTCAAGAAAAAGCAGTGGCTTTGGCCCGGCGTTTTGGTGCGGCGGCGATAGGCTTGTCTGACTTGG
Source organism: Gammaproteobacteria bacterium (assembly GCA_016218405.1). Taxonomy (GTDB): domain Bacteria; phylum Pseudomonadota; class Gammaproteobacteria; order HIGHO2-12-38-15; family HIGHO2-12-38-15; genus HIGHO2-12-38-15. The sequence continues at coordinate 18,275 of JACREE010000014.1, read as the reverse complement.
AAAAACAGTTGTTAGAAGCGGATATCGTGGTGTCTGCGCTGCACAGTCCTTTGCCTTTGCTGGGGAAAGGGTTAATAGAGCGTACATTAAAAAAGAGAAAAAGACGTCCACAATTATTGGTGGATTTGGGTGTGCCTCGAAATATAGAGCCAGAAATTGCATCGTTAGAAGATGCTTACCTTTATTGTGTGGATGATTTACAACAAATTATTAAAGAAGGGTTGCAGCATCGTCAGCAAGCGGCCCAACAAGCTGAATTATTGATAGATGACTATGCTCATGAGTTTTCGCGTCGTATGCGGGCAAGAGAAACAACAAAAATGATTTGTGCTGTGCGTAAAAAAGCAGAAATATTGCGTGACAAAGAGGTAGAGAAGGCACGACAGTTGTTGCAAAAGGGAGAGTGTGTGGAGCAAGTACTCCAGCAGGTGACGACTTCACTCACGAATAAATTGATACATCATCCTTCAGCGAAATTATACCAAGCTGGTTATGATAACGAAGTGGAATTATTGGAAGCCGCAAAATATTTTTTTGATATGGAAAATATAAAATGAAATCTTCATTACAAACAAAACTCATGAGCTTGGTTGAGCGTCATGAAGAAATAGGTGCGTTATTGAGTGATCCTAAAGTCATCTCGGATCAAAATAAGTTCAGAGAGTTATCTAAAGAATACGCCAATCTGGAATCATTGGTACAGTGTTACCAATCTTATAGGATGGTGCAAGAAGATATTGAAGCAACCAACATGATGTTGGCGGAAGCTGATGAACAAATGTGTGCGCTGGCGGAAGAAGAATTGCGGGCATTAGAGCAAAAGCGCCAACAATTGAAAGAGACATTGCAAGTATTGTTGTTGCCACAAGATCCGAATGATGCGAGAAATATATTTTTAGAAATACGTGCGGCAGCGGGTGGTGATGAATCTTCTATTTTTGCAGGTGATTTATTTCGTATGTATATGAAATATGCTCAATCTCAGCATTGGCAGATTGAACTTATTCATGAAAATCCAGGTGAACATGGGGGGTATAAAATTGTGGTGGCCCGGATCAGTGGGCAGAGTGTTTACTCTCATTTGAAATTTGAATCGGGTGCGCACCGTGTTCAGCGTGTGCCTGAAACAGAAGCACAAGGCCGTGTGCACACCTCAACTTGTACGGTGGCTATTTTGCCTGAAGTGGAAGAAATTGATGAAGTGTCGTTGAATCCGGCTGATTTAAAAGTGGATACGTTTCGTGCCTCAGGCGCAGGCGGGCAGCATGTCAATAAAACAGATTCAGCGATTCGGATTACGCATATTCCTTCTGGTATCGTGGTGGAGTGTCAAGATGAACGATCACAACATAAAAACCGGGCACGAGCGATGTCTTTATTGCAATCAAAAATAATGGATATTGAGCGTACGCGTCAGCAACAAGAGCAGGCACAAACGCGTAAAAGTTTGGTGGGTACGGGCGATCGTTCTGAGCGAATTCGCACATACAATTATCCGCAAGGGCGTGTAACCGATCATCGTATTAATTTAACGCTGTATAAGTTACCTGAAATCATGGAAGGACAGTTGTCGCAAGTGATTGAACCGTTGCGACGAGAACATCAAGCAGAATTGCTTGCAAACGTGTGATATCAAGGAGAGGAAAATGGCGACTGAAACGAATTTTGTAAAACTACTTAAGCTGCATGCGCAAACCTTGCGTACCGCATTTTTGGCGATAAAATCTGCGCCTGGTATACCTTACGATATGGGATTGAAACAATTATTAGAAGTCTTTACGTTGGAATTTAGTACGAAATCACCGGGTTTTTTTCCTGGGCAAATTGGGCCGAAAAGGTTAATGGAATTTTATAATCAATTTAATCAATATGTGCCAGGTTTTTCTGGGCAAAATGTTAAGGCGCAAGGTGCTTATTCGCGTGAGGTGACGATGCGTTTGCGAGAATTCATGGATGCCATCTATGCTGATTTGCAAAATAAAACCGTAACACTGCCTTGGTTGTTTGACAAGTTAGGCAGTGTATTTGTTCGGGGTGACTCAGTCCGATCACGCTTATTTCAGTTCGTGGCTGAAAAAACGGAAAATTTAGATCGGGCCTTGCGTTAATAAGCTGTGTTGGCTATACTACAAATGTATCTAATTAAACTATTTGTAGGTGAATAATTATGGGTGTTCCAATACGTATTGATGAATCCATTTATGATGAGGCTAGAAAAGTAGCGCGTGCTGAATGTCGCACCATCCCTCATCAAATTGAATTTTGGGCGATGATAGGGAAGTGTGCGCTAGATAATCCCGATCTTCCTATTGAATTTGTACAAGACCTTTTAATTTCAAAGCATCAAGATCGTTCGTTAGCCGAACCTTTTCAGTTTGGAAAAAACGATGAGTGAGATTTTTGTGAAGCAAATGCCTGTATTTAAAAAGGCTTATAAAAAACTTCATACCAATGAAAAAAAATATGTCGATGAAGCTATTCGTGTGATTGTCAGTAACCCAAAAATAGGTCAGGAAAAAAAGGGAGATTTGTCGGGTGTTTTTGTATACAAATTTAAAATACATAAACAAGAAATATTATTGGCTTACGAGTGGAGTCCACAGGAAAGGCTCTTACTAGCTTTGGGTGTTCATGAAAATTTCTATCGTGATTTAAAGAAGTAGTGCAGTTTATGATTCATGAATCCACGTTTTTTTTAATAGGGTTTGATAATAACCTTGGTTCCGATCGTCACAAAGTTATAACGTAACCACCTGGCGTCTTCGATGTGCAATCGTACGCAACCATGGCTGACGTTTCCTTCAATTACTGCACCGCTAGGTGAGCCATGTAAGGCTTGTCCGCCATGAAAAAACATACAGTAAGGCATGGGGGCGCCGCCGCGGGGTAAGGGGAAGATACTCGAAACACAACCTGCGCTTCCCAGCGATTTTATTCTAAATTCCCCTGCTTTTGTTTTGCAGGGTTGACGTAAATCTCGGCACCAAGAATTACCTGCAGTCGCTAAACCTGCTTTGATTAACACCCCATTAGTATCGTAAGCACCCCACACATGATGTCTGGGATCAATCAGCACGAATTTTTCACCTATGGCAGGAACAGAGCTGGGTAGGCGATCTGCATAGTCGGTCGATTTTTTTGTGATAGTGACGTTATCACCCGCTTGTGCATTGGCGTCTTCGCTAGGGCCATCGTTATAATCTTCTTCTTCATCCCCATCATCATCGCTGTCATTGTCTGCATAGGCATATTTAACATGTGCCTGTGATTCTATGGGTGTTATTTTCAAAGAAAGCGTGGGTGTTTCTGCGTGGGCGTGGAGACAAAAAAACGAGCCAAACAAAAAAACGAAGAGCAGTGTGATAAATAAATGAGGGTGTCTCTGGTGAGTGGCTTGTTTTACATAAAAAGAGGGTTGCCTGACCGAACCACGATGTTGCGTCTGCCCTGACATAAAAAGCTCCTATCCTAAAGACCCAGTACGATGAGTATAGTTCGGTTGTGAGCTTTTTATAGTCAGGATAAATTAAGTCTGCCTCCTGTTAAGGTCTGCTTAATGCTGCGGATGGCGATGAAGTTGCATCAGGGCTGGATGCCTCTGTTTTAGGTGGTTTGATGGGAAAAGGCAAAGGTCGGAAGAAAAGAGAAAGAGGCGAAGATGCTGTGTTTTTTTCATCGAGAGGTTGTTCGGCTTCTTTTAATTCAGTTTCAAGATAACTTGAAAGTGCCTGTATTAAAGGGAGCAATGTTTTAGATGGAAAAGAGTGACTAGATGATGTGGTGTTAATGCCGTTGAAGCGTTTTTGATTGTGTTGTGCGAAAAAGCCGGCTTCTTCGGGCAGAAAAATAAAAGCGCGGGATTCATTGAGGGCAGTGCAATGTGTTATCCAAGCTTGAAGTGTGTCTTTCAAACTGACGCTTCTGATATTGAGCTGAGAAAGATAAGGAGCAAGCTGGATAAAATAATTGCACAAAAAAACAGATAATTCTGTTTGAGAAAGTTTTTTGATCTCCAATGCCTCTTTGAGGGCGTCTAAATAAGGCAGTATGGTTCGGGCGAGAATGGCATCGCTGCAGGTAGATAAGTTCACTGCCATTTGTATGGCTTTTGTTTCTTCTGAGCAACGATCCTCAAAGTTTAATTCTTTAAGATGAAGGATAAAAAGTTCGAAATTAGGTAAATCTTCTTTAACAAATCTCATGATATTTGATTGTTCTTCCTCTGTGATCACTGTTTGGGGTGACATGAAACTTGCAATACACAGCTCCAGCGTTCTTTTTTGTTGGTGCCTCACATAATGAGAGGGTACTTGTTTACTAAAGACGATATCTTTATCTGTTAAAAGGGTTGATCTGATGAGTTTCAGCAATCTTAAAAAGTAAAAATTAAAATAGGCCCTGTCTAAAGGAGAAAAAGGTCTTTTAGCTGGTAAGGCTAAGGTGAGTAACTTATCAGCTGTGTGTTGAATAAAGAGGGACAGGGTATCTTTGGGTGCTGAATCGACAGCCTGTTTGGGTGAGGTGGATGCAGGTTGCTTAGGTTTGGGTTGTGCTTTAGGTGTAGATAAAATGGTTAAAGGTGAAGTTGAGGTGGTGGTGGGTGAAGTATCAGCAACAGGCATAGAGTTACGCATTTCCTGAGTGACAAACTGTGCTAGATTTGTTTTTTCGTGTTGTTTGGCTAGGCGTAATAATGCACTGGGCTCAATGACATGCATGATTTCCCTGATCACAGAATAGCGCTCAATGGTGTTTCCTGGGCTGGCGAATTTATCGAGGATGGCTAAAATGACGAGGGGGTCTTTGGGGGCTAAAAGTTCGAGAATTTGGGCGGTATGTTGAGGATGAATGTGGATCGAAAATAAAATGTTTTCCACTGATTTTTGATAACGAGCGCTGTTTCTTTTTTTCATTTCGTTTATTAAAAGTTGTATGCATTTGTGTTGGTTTTTAAGGAAAGCAGTTTTTTCTTTTTCTTTTTTGGGTGGAGTGAGTAACAGCGCGATGTGTAATAGACTTCGCCCTTTTGAATTTTCAATCCAAAGGTGGGTACGTTGAGGTAAGACGGTATAGTGTATTGTTCTGGTTCGTTTTGTGGCGCGGTAAAGATGTGTTTGGTGAGTTGAAATTAATTTTTTAAGTAAAGAAGGTAGGTTGGCTTTGAGGGCCTCTAACACAAGGAATTTTGTGTCCAATCGATAAGCTGCGATTTTATTAGCGATAAAGTAAAGCAATATTTTTCGTTCTTGTTGTGGTGATGCTTTTTTTAAAATGAGGCGAATCAACTCTATTTTTTTATATCTAAGTGCAAGTAGTACGGGGTGAAGGGCTTCTTTGTCATGTAACGAAAATTTAGCGCCGTAAAATAAAAGGGTAAATACATTGTCCCAGTCACGATTCAAAAGTGCAATGCGTAAAGGAGTCGCCCCTTTTTTAACGCGAAAAGTTGAATAAATGCTGGGTGAAAACACAAGAGCTGGAAAATTGTTAGGTAGAGCCACTTTGTTGGAGCCGGGTCCATAATAATCACCTGTGAGGGCGATATTAGGGTTGGCGCCGCGTTGACAAAGGGCCAAGACACTTTGAGATAAACCTCGAAGTACGGCGCTGAATAGGAGCGTGCCTCCGTTTGACAAAGGGCTGATATCGATGTGTGCCAAATTTGGATAATCTAAAAATAGCCAGTCGAGAGCCTTAAAATGATTATAAACAAGCATCGAATGAGCCACTTTGACCGCAAAATGCGGGTCAGTTTGCATGAGATAATTAAGATAGGGTTTTTGGGTACGTGCGATATGTTTAAAGAAGGGTAAATCGGCGCATTGAAGAACAAGATCCACGCAGTGATAGTTTGTGCGAGAGACAGAAATATCTCGTTCTGCGATAAAAACGGCGTCAAACACACGCGGCTCTTTATGAAAAATCGAGAGCATGATTAAGCTGGGCGAATCAGCATTCGATTGTTCATAGGGATCCAGTCCTTTTTCTACCAAAGAAGTTAAGATAGACAGAAAATTTTGTGCTCTTACTGAGTCACCTCGGGTTTTTGTGAGGAGGAAAAGCTCAAAGAGTTGTCCGAGCACCACGCTGGCGCCGCCTGCTTCATCGACAAGATCAGTTAATTCTTCTCCAACGATAGGGTGGTTTAAAAAAGCCGAAACAATGACGGGGTCGGATAGGGTGAGGATTTCTCTAAAAGGATCAGCACCATTAAATGGAATGAGCGGATCAATATTGTGATGTGTCAATAAAGGATGGGCAAGATGGCCACTAAAGTCGAGATAAACTGCTAAGGCCAGAGGGGGATAACCTGCGTCATTAATAATGTCGGGTACAGCGCCTAATTCTAAAAGTGCGTCCATTGTTTTTGGGAAGTTGAGGAGAGTCGCGATGTGTAAAGCAGAGTCGTGAGTGAGTGTTGAAAGCGCATTGACATCCTCATTTTCATGAGCGACGAGCCGTGTTAAAACCTCTTTGACACTGTCATCGTCCTCTAAAGCAAGTATGGCGAATTGGAGAAAGGTAAGGCCCAGATGATCTATTTCCTTGAGAATAGAAAATACGGCTTTGCGCTCCGCGAGTGTAGATTGTGAGAGGGTTTCTGGTTGCAACAGCTGTTTGACGCAAGCAAAGGTGGGATTTTGTCTGATGTCCAAGATGTGGAAATGCGTTTTGCTGACCCAGCCTACAAAATGAGCTTTTTGTTTTGAAACGCCTTGAATGACGATGGGTTTGGTCATGATTTAATACCTCTTGAGAAACATGAGGCGTATAATACGACAAAAATTATTCTTCGACACTTATTTTGAACAAACATTGGTCTTTTTGATGAAAGTTAAACAGCTTCTCCAGCAGGCAACAAAACAACTCCAGGCGCATTCTGATGTGGCAGCGTTGGAAGCCCGTCTTTTATTAGGTTTTGTGTTGCAACGAGATTGCTTGGCGCTGTTATTGAAAGATGAGGAAGTGATTACTTCCCAACAGCGTGAATTATTCGAACAAATGTTGGCTAAACGTAAGCAAGGTGTTCCCCTGGCGTATCTTGTTGGACGGAAATCGTTTTGGTCTCTTGAGTTGCAAGTAAATACGCAGGTGCTCATCCCCAGACCTGAAACAGAATTGCTTGTGGAAGCGGCGCTGATGTTATTACCCCATGATGAGGCAAGGCAGGTGGCTGACTTAGGTACAGGTTCGGGTGCAATTGCGCTTGCTTTGGCACGAGAATGTCCGGCTTGGTCTGTCGTGGCAGTGGACAATGCTGAAAAAGCGTTAGAAGTGGCCCAGACGAATGCAGGCTTAAATGGAATCAAAAATGTGCGCTTTGTGCAAAGCGATTGGTTTGCCGCGTTAGCTCATCAACGTTTTCATCTTATTTTGAGTAATCCACCTTATTTGGCGGAAGATGATCCGCATTTACCTGCTTTAAGTGATGAACCACGACAAGCCTTGGTGTCGGGTAAGACAGGATTAGAAGCCTTAACGGAGTTAGTGGAGTGCGCTGTTGAACATCTATATCCAGGAGGAAGTTTGTTATTAGAACATGGTTTTTCACAAGGTGCAGCCGTGCGTGATTTACTTGTGTTGAACGGTTATAGGGAGGTGCGTTCTGTGAAAGACTTGGCCGGTCATGAGCGAATTACGATAGGCGTATTTTAACTTTCTTGACAATTCCCCTTCTACTCTACAAGATCCGAAATTCAGTTTCAGACTAGGGAGAGACGTTATGCCAGCAAAAAGTAGGAAGGCGCCAGTGAAGGCCAAAGGCGTAAAGAAAGCGGCGAAGGTACCTGCTCGAAAAACAGCGCTGAGCCGCAAAACAAAACCAGCTAAGTCTACATTGTCCAAATCTAAGTCTAAAAAAACAGCCGTAAAGAAGGTGGTGCCAAAGAAAGTAGTAAAACTCATTAAAGCAAAAAAGAGTGCAAAAAAAATATCCTCTCGACCTGTTGCTAAAAAATCATTTCCTAAAAAAAGTGTGGCTAAGCGCGTGATACCCGCTCAAGCGATAGTGAAAAAAAGTATTGCTAAAAAACCGATTAAATTAGTTGAAAAAGTGAAAGAAACAGTCAGTAAAAGTAATGTGACTGTGATGACGGATTTTGTTAAAGCGCAGACCCAGAAGGAACCTATGAGCGAGATCGAAGTAAAAAGTAAAGTTAAAGTTGCTAAAAAAGCGAAGCCTCAAAAACAGATTGGGCAGACATCTGATTTGGGTATGGTAGGTGTACGACCTTATTCCGAAAAACCGGGTGAGGAGTATATGAATGAGGCTCAACGTGAGCACTTTCGTCATATGCTTAATCAGTGGAAGCAAGACTTAATGCAAGAGGTGGATCGAACAGTTCACCATATGCAAGATGAGGCAGCTAACTTTCCTGATCCTAATGATCGTGCCACGCAAGAAGCTGAATTTGGTTTGGAGTTGAGAACGCGAGACAGAGAACGTAAATTGATTAAGAAAATCGAAGAAGCGCTCTCCAAGATCGATCAAGATGAATACGGCTATTGTGAAAGTTGTGGTGTTGAGATTGGTATTCGACGTTTAGAAGCACGTCCTACAGCGACACTCTGTATTGACTGTAAAACGCTGGATGAAATCAAAGAAAGACAAATGGGTAGTGTGTGAATTTTATGAATATCCCAGCCCATGTTCGTGTTGTCCAAGATAAAGCAGAATGTATTTATACCCGGCAAGATATTGAAAATGCCTTAGATCGTATGGCAGAAAAAATGAATAGGGCTTTGGCAGACCAAAACCCTGTTTTTCTTTGTGTGATGGTGGGCGGATTAATTCCAGCGGGTAACTTACTTCCTCGTTTAAATTTTCCACTGGAAGTCGATTATATTCATGCGACACGCTATCGTGGTGCTACGCGAGGAGGCGAGCTTCATTGGTTAGTGAAGCCGCGTTGTGATCTAAAAGATCGTGTGGTGTTGATTGTGGATGATATTTTAGATGGCGGTGTCACCCTAAAAGAAATTGTGAATTTTTGTATTCAAGCACAAGCTAAACAAGTGTTGACAGCCGTGTTGTTAGATAAAAAAGACGTGCGCTTACCCGAAGGATTGCCAGAAGCAGACTTTACAGGATTAACCGTCAGCGATGGTTTTGTGTTTGGGTATGGGATGGATTACAAAGAGTACCTACGAAATGCGCCAGGGATTTTTATGGTGGCGCCAGAACATCGTTAGAGCCTGGTGAAATGATTTGGATGTCGGTACAATAGTTGTCCTAATTAACTTATGTGGAGCTGAAAAAGTGAATAAATATTTTTCCATGTTATTTGTTGTTGTATTGGCGATGGGGTGCCAAGCGGCTTTTGCTTATAACCCATTTTCTAAATCTCATGTTGTCGGGGCTGTTAATAACCAATCGAACTATGTGATGACGATGCTTTCCTATCAGTTTGTATCAGGGGAGGGGAGTATGTCTCCACCCGCCACCATCACTGCAAATACGCAAGATGTGAAAATTTTTAATATGACTTATGGCGAGAAAGAGGATTGGCTTGGTCTGCTTGATAATACTGAAATACATACACTGGCCACCTACACGTATGTTGATCCCACCTCCTCAAGCCCGGCAGAAGTTTTGGGAACCTGTGTGTTTGAGATGCAAACGATAAATAATCAATGGTCTCCTACTTTCCTAGACTCACATTGCACGGGCCCTATTGTTTTGGCGCTTGAAAATACTGGCGGTGGTGCGTCTAACGATTTGTTTTCCTATAACTTGTCATAATGGTTTGTAAGGGTCATTTCAGATGGAAATCCCATTTTTTCATCTGAGATGACCATATCCTTGTGTATGTATTCTTACCACTTTTCCCTGCTTGAAGGTGAGCGAATAGATAAAATCACGAGGACCAAAATCATACCACCATTCTATCTTTTCTGATTTCCCTCTTTTATTTTCATGAACGATTTTGCGTATATGTGTTGGTTTGCCGCAGTTTGTTTTAACAGTGCGCATCGTATCGCCTAAGTCGACTAAATTGTTTCCACAGCGTAATGCGTCACAAGGTGTGCTGATAAAAAGTGAAAAAATGGACAAAAATAAGCAAGATTTGAAGGGAACGTTCATTTGTTTTTGTTTGACATCTGTGGGAGAGGACGTTAGCTTGATTCTATACTTCACGCGCGCGTGAAGTATAACAAAATACAGGGTGTTTGAAAAAGTCTAGGGTCTGTTTACAATTCGCTAGAAATGTAAACAGACCCTAAAGAATGCCCTAATTAGGAGGGTTAGATGAACATGATCCAATTTGTGCAGGTGAGCAAACGCTATGATTCAGGTTATGAAGCGCTTGCGCAACTCAGTTTTGAAGTCAAAAAAGGTGAATTGGTTTTTTTGACGGGGCATTCAGGTGCGGGTAAAACCACGATTATCAAGTTAATTGCAATGTTAGATCGTCCTACGCAAGGACAGATTTTCTTTAATCAACTTAACTTAAATCAAATCAGTCCGCGTGATGCTTTGCAGTTGCGTCAACAAATGGGCATTATTTTTCAAAACCCTCACCTACTGATGGATAGAACCGTATTTGATAATGTGGCCCTACCACTGCATATCACCAATTTTGATCCGAGAGAAATTCCTAAGCGAGTGCGTGCAGCTTTAGACAAAGTGGGTCTGTTGAAAAAAGAAAAATCACTGCCTGCGGCTTTGTCTGTAGGAGAGCAGCAACGTGTGAGCATTGCGCGGGCCATTGTGAATAAACCCGTTGCCTTGTTAGCGGATGAACCCACGGGCAACCTGGATCCGGAGTTGGCGCGCGACATCATGACTTTGTTTCAGCAATTTCATCAGGTGGGAGTCACCTTATTGGTAGCAAGTCATGACTTGGCTTTGATTGCAAAAATGCCGCATCGTGTCGTCTCATTGCAACGTGGACGTTTAAAAAAGGAAAAGGAAACTGCTTATGCGTAATGTCTCCGTTTATTTTCGCGCGCATCAACATGCTTATCGAGAAGCCTATCGTTATTTAAAAGCAGGATGGGTGGGAAGTGTGATCACTTTACTGGTGATAGCCGTAGCCTTAGCTTTACCTTGGGGCTTGTTGCTCGCATCGCGTTATGCGAACACGCTATTTAATCAATGGACGCATCAGGCGCAAATTGTGTTGTACTTGCAAGCGAGTGCGCCCCCGGCTGCCATTCATGATTTAAAAGAAAAGTTACAACATCATTCTGCTGTGGCGTCAGTGAATTATATTTCACCCGAAATGGGTTTAGCACAATTGGCGCGCAGAGAGGGGTTTAAAGAAGTCGTGTTGCAGTTGGAGCAAAATCCACTGCCACCCGTGTTAGAAATTGAGCCACGTGCTGATTTATCACCACAAGCATTGAATTCGTTGATACAGCAATTGCACCGGTTGCCTTTGGTTGATCAAAACCAAATTAACGTTAATTCTATTCAACAGTTGTATACCGTACTGGCCACGGCTAAACGTTTTATTTACACCTTGGCTTGTTTATTTGGGTTGGCGGTCGTGTTGATCATCGGTAACACGCTTCGATTGATTTTGATGCATAGAATGGAAGAAGTTCGTGTCATGAAATTAGTGGGAGCCAGTTTGGCATACACGCGTCGTCCCTACTTATACATTGGCTCTCTATTAGGTTTATTGGGCGGAGGATTGGCTTGGAGTGTGGTGTTTGGATTTTTTTCTTATTTAGATACCCCATTGCGACAATTAAATAGCGCGACGAATTCACTCCTTACTTCTCTTCAGCCTGGTTTTATAGATTCATTTTTCTTTTTGACGGTTTGTGTGGGCCTGGGTTGGTTGGGGGCGATGATGGTGGCACAGTACTCCTTAAGATCATAGAGAGAGGACGCTTATGGCAAATTTACTAGCTCATCTCTTTCTTCATATCTTTTATTAATAATTGCCATGTAGGAGAGTTGCAGATCCCCTGTTTTTGTGAAGCGTGAATCGTTTCGATAAACTGAGCTCTCGGTGCTGCCTGCATAGGGTCTGGAGATTGTTATCAATTTAAATTTATCATCAAACAAATTATCAACTAGGACTAGATAGCTATCGCAATAGGCAACTAAGTTGTGAGCGGCGTCAATTGCGATAACACCCGGGTATTCTTTTTTTGCACCCCTCATTCTTTTAAAGTCATAAAATTTGGAAAATGAGGCATTAGTGCCGAGACTTCTTCTTAATTCTACCAGGTTATCACCATGCCATGTTATGCCAATTTTGTTAATGTCTATGAAATCGCTAAAAGTTGTTGACTGATTATTGATGTTTTTTATTTTTATTGTGCAAGGTTTTTTGGTGATTTTGCATTCAATGATGAGGGAGTTTCCGGCATGTGTCTCTTGTAAAGAAGTTTCTTGCGTTATGCCTTCATTGGCTGAGGCGCAATTTAAAATAAAAATGACGTTAAATAAAGCCAGGATTATTTTTTTCATTTTAGTTGGGTGCGGTGATAAAATTTCAAATCGTCGTGAGGGGAGAGTTTGACGTGAACTTCATTTACTGTTTTTTCGGTCGTGAATGTTGGGATTTTTTTGTATCTGCATTTTTCTTCAGGTACGCCCAAGGTTAATTCATGCTGATGTTGTCTTTGCTGTTCTTTTGGGCTGTAGTAGTGGTGGGCATTCGTTGTGACTTGTTTGTTGTAGTAAATTGGTATCAGAAGGCTTTGCATTCTGGCGAGCGTTTTTTTCTCGAACTCATTGAGTATGTTGCTTGAATTCTCATGGAATAAATAAGTGTGTGCTTTTTTAAATTCATGGTTCTGATTGTTGGCGGCTGCGTCAAATCCAGTATTTAAAATAACTTTGGTGACTGATGTAGCCCTTCGTCCCCAATAGGGATGTCCAACCCGATTTATGATTACAGATCCAACTGCTTGCCAAGCAGCTTCACTTTGATTTGCCACTTCTCCCCAAACGGTAGCAACAAATAATTTAAATTCATCTTCGTTTTGGTTGAGGTCAGAAGCAGGTGCCGATACCAAACAATGGGAAGAATCAGTTTCAACGAAGAGTATAGTTTGGCATCCTGCAATGAGTTCTGCGCCACAACTGGTTTTGCAGCCATCATAAGCAAGTGTCTTGTTAGGATTGAGCGACATGCTGTGAAATCCTTCGATGATGGTGGTTTCGCCGTGAAGTGGACAAGAAACCTTATCGCCAAGACAAGCAGCAGCTTTATCGGAAATTTCTAAACTTTCATTGCCGCTTATCACTGTCCCGCCATGGGTTGTTTTGTCACCCACGACAATGACTAATTTTTCAGCCATAAAAATTCTCTCGTACTTTAGGACGCATTGCTTGCTGAGACGGTGTCGTAATACGCATGCAAGCAAACGCTTAATCGTTTTACCAATTCATCGGCTTCTGTCTGTGTAAGAATGAGCGGAGGCAGCAAGCGGATCATGCTGTTGGCCACGACATTAATTAACAGTTGCTGCGCGAGTGCTTTTCGGCTGATATCTAAACAGGGTCGATCAAGTTGGACGCCTATCATTAAGCCTCTTCCGCGTATTTCTACTACGCCTGGCAGTGAGGCTAATTTTTTACGTAGTTGAGTTTGTAAATAATCCCCCATTTCTTGTGCGTTTTGTACTAAGTTATCTTCCTCAATGACGCGGATCACCTCACTTGCAACGGCGCAGGCCAACGGGCTGCCGCCAAAGGTGGTGCCATGTTTGCCGGGGCCAAATAAATTACACGCTTTGTCTCGTGCCAAGCAGGCTGCAATGGGGAAACCATTGCCTAAGGTTTTGGCAACAGTGAGTATGTCGGGTAAGACGTGAGCGTGTTGTCCTGCAAACCATTTGCCTGTGCGGCCAAGGCCGGTTTGTACTTCATCCAAAATAAGCAGTAAATCATGTTCGTCGCACATTTTGCGTAGAAATTGCAAGTAATCGTTGCTTGCAATGCGTACGCCACCGTCGCCTTGGATGGGTTCGAGCATGATGGCGACGAGGGCATCTTTCTCTTTGCTGATGTAATGTGTGACGGCTTCAGCGTCATTAATATCTACATACTCAAATCGAGCAACCAGGGGCTCGAAGCCTTCTTGAATGCGAGGTGTGCCAGAGGCGGATAAGGTGGCCAGTGAACGTCCGTGAAAGGAGTGACGCAGTGTGAGGATTAAAGGTGTATCAATCGATTTTTTGCGTGCAAATAGACGTGCCAGTTTAATGGCGGATTCATTGGCTTCTGCGCCTGAGTTACAAAAATAAGCCTGTTCCATCTGTGCGTGAGTGCAAAGTTGTTTCGCTAATTTTTCTTGATTGGGAATTTCATAATTGTTTGAGGTGTGAATGAGTTTTGCAGCTTGTGCTGAAATGACGCGTGTAATGGCAGGATGAGCATGGCCCAGACCACACACAGCGATACCTGCTACGGCATCTAAATAGCGCTTTCCTTCTGTATCCCACAGCCATACCCCCTCGCCACGCTCGAAGGCTACGGGCAAACGATTAAAATAAGTGGGCATGATGGAAGAGGAGGGAGAAGTCATGAGAAGGCCTTTTTAAGGTGAAATCGACGGAAAACAAGCATACCAAAACTGACGCGAAACGTCAGTCTTGCCCTTGACTTTATGAGGGTAAAACTTGAAAATGAGCCCCTTCCTTTTGGCTATGTAGCTCAGCTGGTTAGAGCGCGGCACTCATAATGCTGAGGTCGGTGGTTCGAGTCCACCCATAGCCACCATCAAACCGCGTCAATTCGATTGGGCAGATAGCCAACCTTGAATAGCATAAAGCGGGATAGCTTCAATTGAGTTAAAGTCTGCCTCGTTGGACTCTGAAATTTTAAGGCCATAGGGTGAGTGTGGATGAGAGTCAAGAAACAATTTTAAACTTTTCAGGCGGCCGCTGTGCCCTGATTTCACTTCGGTAGGAATGATTTTTCCATTTTTTATAAATAAAAAATCTACCTCAGCATTGCTTTGTTTGGCTTCGCGGTGCCAGTAAAATAATTCAGGTGGAGAATGCTGCGCAGTGTAGGCAATATACTCTTGTTGAACAAATTGTTCTACGATATGACCTATGTGACTCACCGCTAAGGGTTGAAATAACCAATCCTTCATGGAGAGACCTGACAAGCGTTGAATAAGTCCAATATCAAAAAAATAAACTTTGAATCGTCGTTCATCTATACCCGCTGATAAGGGTAAGCCTTGTGCAGCGCTATGATAAATGCGATGGATAATCCCGGCTGTTTCTAAAAGATCTAAGGCATCGCGTAAATTGACTGCTCTCGTATCTGAGTCAACCGTTGCGTATTTAAATTTTTGTCCTAACTGTTGGTCGATATTAGAAAATACACGCTCAATATAGGGCAGCTGATGATCTTTGGTGTACGTATTAAAATCTTGACGATATGCGAATAAAATTTCTTCTTGTGCTTCCTGGCATAAAGCGTAGTTGCCATGTTCAATCCATGCGTCCAACACGGCTGGCATTCCTCCCAACCAGCAATAACGTTTGACTTCTTCAATCAAGATATCATGTAAAGGCGCGGTTAATTTTAATTGTTTTTGTGCTTCTGAAAATAATTGATCTCGGCCGATAGCGGTACAATATTCTGAAAAAGATAAAGGGTAAAGATAAAGGAACTGTACGCGGCCCACCGGCATGCCAATATGTTTTAATTTGAAGTCAATAAGTGAGCCTGCCGCAACAACATGCAGTGCTTGCATCTCTTCTTTGAAATAACGTAATGCAGTAATGGCTTGCTCGCATTCCTGTATCTCATCGAAAAATAATAATGTTTTTCCGGGGATGATGGGTTTTTCGGCGTAGGCGGCAATTTTTTGGATTATCAGCTTTGGATCAAGAGAACCGTGAAAAAACTGTTTTGCTTGTCTGTCTTTTTCAAAATTAATTTCAATGTGGTTTTCAAATTCCAATCCGAACTGACGGATGAGGTGAGTTTTTCCTACCTGGCGAGCTCCGCGAAGCAATAAAGGTTTTCGTAATGGGTGGTTTTTCCACTCATTGAGTAAATTTATTGCGTTTCTGTGAATTTTTGACATTTTTATGGGTGAAAAGAGTGTTGTTGATGACATTATAGTATGTATATTTGTTATTATCAACGACATTTAATTGGGTATATTTGTCTTTGTTGGCGACATTTTACGGCCTACGCCTAACCTTGACCAACTTGGTCAGGGAAGGCTACAATGAGTTATGATCCATTCGAGGAGCCATTATATGCAGCAACTAAATATCTACGAAGTAAAAACACATCTGTCTAAATTGGTTGAGCAAGCACATAACGGTGAAACGATTATTATTGCAAAATCAGGCAAGCCTTGGGCAAAAATTATTCCTTTTGACACACCTAAAAAGCATTTTAAATTTGGTACGATGAAAGGAAAAATCATTATTTCAGATGATTTTAATGATCCCTTGCCTGAGGATGTATTGGTTTCATTTGAAAAAGATGATGATGAACTATGATGAGATTATTACTAGACACGCACATTATTATTTGGTCTGTGAGTGCGCCTGAGCAGTTATCTAAAAAGACCCAGCAATATATGATTGATGCAGAAACTATGTATGTGAGTGCAGCTTCTATATGGGAAATAGGTATAAAACTGAAATTGGGTAAGCTTCAGCTAAATCTAGCTGCTTTTGTGAGAGAAATAAATAATATAGGCATACAGCCATTAGCTATCACCTGGCGGCATGCGCAATGCACTCAAAAACTACCTATTTACCACAAAGATCCTTTTGATCGTATGCTTGTTGCCCAGGCCATGAGTGAGCCTTTGATTCTATTGACCAATGATGCAGTGCTGACTCAGTATAGCGAATTGGTCAGACATGTTGATTCGTTGTAGTCGTGATTGTTACCCTAAACAATGGGATGAAGTCAGCGTACTTCCTTGGTAAGTTGGAATTGAGAGGTATTTTCGTTACGGATTTCTAACTAACGTGAATTCGACTTCTAATACTCGAAAGGATTGATGAGTTCTAAGTTACAATTCAAAAAGTCTTTCATATTACGAGTGGCGACGGAGGCGTGATTGACGTGCGCAATAGCTGCAATTTGACCGTCTAATATACTTAATGGTTTTCCCAGTTGCTTTCTGAGGCTCATTATCTCGCCATAGGCATAAGCGGCTTCTTCATCAAAAAAAAGCACTCGATTTGAAAAAGATTCATTGAGTGCTTGGCTAAATGCTTTTTCAAGTGTATGACGCTGTTTCCTTTTTTGTAAAACATGTATCCCATAGTTGATTTCTGCAATGGTAATAGTCGAAATATACAGTGCCATTGATTCTTGATGTGTTATCCATTTTATCACTGCAGGACAAGGAATTTTTTTCATCATTTCAGAAACAATATTTGTATCTAATAAAATCATTTATCAAACTCCATAGGAGAGTGAGGTTTTTTCTCATTTGTTTTTTTTAGGTCGATGCCATTTTTAGGGCCGAAATGTTTTTGAAAAACAGCCCCAATATTTTCTGGTGTGGCAACAGCTTGACAGATAATTCTGCGCGCTTCTTCCTCCATAGATACACCATGTTTCACTGCTCGAAGATGTAATTGTTTATACGCTCCATCATCTAATTTTCGAATGCTTAAATTTGCCATAATAAAACCCTTCTAGAGAAAGGAAGTCAATAAAATGCTAGCATATGCTAGCATTTGTGTCAATGATCATATATCAACAATCTTAAGAAGATAAACAAAAATGCGCCAAATAATTCACGCTGACATCCGTGTATAAGCTAGCTTGTTGTGTCAGAGGGTTATAGCGTAAACCGGATAATTGTTTGAGTGTAAAGCCTGCCGTCTCTGCCCAGGTGGTTAATTCGGAGGGGCGGATGAATTGGCTGTAGCTGTGTGTGCCGCGGGGGACGATATTAAGTAAATACTCTGCACCCAGAGGATCTTTAACGCCGTTTACATGAATAAGTACAGGGCGATATGAAAAATTTTTTGGTAAAGCCAATCGATCTATTTTTTGTTTTACCTCATCTATGATGGATGTCGATATTTTGGTTAACAATGCAGGCATGGTCTCACATAAACCTTTTCTTGAGTTATCCAGAGCGGAAATTGAAAAGGTAATGGGCGTTAATTTTTTATCACCTTGTATGTTGATGCAGAAATTTGGTGCCCGCATGATAGCGCAGCAAGCACAAGGGGTATATTAAATAATCCCGACCAACATTATACTTCCCACTTCGCCCCCTTTTTCAATTTCTGGAACTAATACGCACATGCCAAACCCATTAGCGCGGGCCATTTCATCCCTTGATTCTGAAGCATCGATACAG